>CAZQPS010000047.1:0-91813 GCA_964595285.1 uncultured Dehalococcoidia bacterium
CAACATCTTATTTAATTCAGTCACTGAAATCGGAGCCGTAGAAAAGTTAATGCGAACTCTAGAAGATGCCTCATCGATCAAATCAATAGCCTTGTCGGGTAGAAACCTGTCCGCAATAAACCTCGACGCCATACTGGCCGCCGCGCTCAGTGCCTCATCTTTAATCTCTAGCTCATGATGTTCTTCGTAACGACCCCTTATGCCATGAAGTATTTCTACAGTCTCTTCCACCGACGGTTCTTCCACTCGTACCGGCTGGAATCTTCTTTCCAAGGCAGGATCACGCTCCACATATTTACGGTAATCATCCAATGTTGTCGCGCCTATAGTCTGCAACTCGCCTCTAGCCAAGGAAGGTTTCAAAATATTCGCAGCATCAACGGCACCTTCAGCTGCTCCAGCGCCAACCATAGTGTGTATTTCGTCGATAAACAATACACAATTGCCAGAACTTTTTATTTCATCAACGACTTTCTTCAATCGTTCTTCAAATTCACCTCTATATTTTGTTCCAGCAACCAATGCTCCCATATCCAAAGTAACCAATCTTTTGCCTTGAAGCGTTCCTGGCACATCATTTCCAGCTATCTTTTGAGCCAGTGCCTCAACTATCGCCGTTTTTCCTACTCCCGGCTCTCCAATCAGTACAGGATTGTTTTTCGTACGCCGACTAAGAATCTGAGTCACACGTTGAATTTCCTTACTTCTTCCAACTGTCGGATCCAACTTATTTGCTCTAGCGGCAGCAGTCAGATCGATGCCAAGCTGATCGAGTGTAGGCGTACGTGTCTGACTTCTACCACCACTACTAGAAGTCTGGCTACTTTGGGAAGACTGCGACAAAATCCGCGTAGTTTCTTCCCGTATTTTGTCAAGATTAACTTCTAAACTTTCCAACACCCCAGCTGCAACGCCTTCACCTTCTCGCATGAGTCCAATTAACAGATGTTCGGTTCCGATGTAATGATGATTGAGCCTCCGAGCTTCATCCACTGCAAGTTCTATCACCTTCTTGGCCCGGGGTGTAAGCCCGATCTCCCCTGGCGTAGCCCGCTCTCCTCTGCCTATGATGAACTCGACAGCAGAACGTACTTTTTGCAATTCAACCCCTAAACTTGAAAGGACGCGAGCAGCGACACCGTCAGTCTCCCTGACAAGCCCTAAGAGTATGTGCTCAGTCCCAATGTAATTGTGATTGAATTTTTGCGCCTCTTCCTGGGCCAACGACAGGACTCTGCGCGCCCTCTCTGAAAATTTCTCAAACCTGCTTGCCATCAATCTTCTCCTAAAAGAAGTATCCGCTCGTAGCCTAAACTACGTATTAGTATAATTCCTCTTCCTGAGCTTGCTTTAAACTAAGCCCCAACCGCCGTCTCTCCGGCTCAATACGCAAAACCTTTAGTCTTACTATATCACCTTCTGCGACTACTTCGCGAGGATGCTGAATAGACATAGAAGCCAATTCCGATATGTGTATAAGGCCTTCCACGTCGCCCACGACACGAGCAAATGCTCCAAATTCAGTCAGCTTTGTGACTGTCCCATCTACTATATCGCCAACCACAAAATTCTCGCCAATCGTTGCCCAAGGTTCAGGCTGCAATCGTTTAAAGCTTAAGGCAATTTTACTGCCTTCCCTGTCAACCCTGAGTATATAAACTTCAACATCACTACCTACACTTACCACATCTTCTGGGGAATTAACAGGGCCCCATGACATTTCTGATATGTGTACTAATCCATCAGCACCTCCCAAATCGACAAAGGCTCCGAAGCTGCTAATTCCTGTAACCTTGCCCCTGCGCACATCCCCTTCCTGCAATTCTTCAATCAGGAGAGCTCTCTGTGCATTCCTAAACTCCTGTACAGCCTGACGCTCAGAAAATATCGCCCTATTGCGGCTCTTGTTAACCTCGAGCACCTTGAGTTGTAGTACTTTGCCTATTTCGTCATCGGTCCTAGATGACGGTGATGAATCTTCATTGGTAGCCCCTGACAACGCATCATCGTGATCTGATATCACCCCACTCGGGGTAGAAGAATCAGCTTCCCCTTGCATACTTCTGAAAATCTCTCTATCCACACTCACCAGCTGCGACATAGGAACAAATCCTTGCACCTGGCACACTTCCACTATAGCTCCCCCGCGATTGAAGGCGATAATTTTTCCTTCAAATGTCTCCGCCGATTGAAAGCCCTTTTCTATATCCGCCCAGCCAGTTTCCCCAACCGCTCGATCAACAGAAAGTACAGCAGCCCTTTCTGCTGATTCAGGGCGAACGACATGTGTAGTTATTTCATCCCCAACATTAAGACTGCGTAGTGCTTCAGGAGACAGGGGTCGCAGCTCTCTAGAAGGAACCAGCCCCTCAGCTTTATTCCCAATATGGACAAGAATGCCTTCAGAATCCACTCCCATGACTATACCCCTCACCACATCACCTCGTCGCAAGGTCTTCATAGGCTCGATAGAGCCTAGAAGATCCTCCATATTCTCCATGGAATTGTCTTCGTTATCTTCGGCTTCAGAGGATGAATCCAGATCTTGTTCTCGGGGTATTGAGCTCACAACAAACACAGGCCCCTTTATATAGATTCCTTCGCTGCCTTTATTATAGGTACATAGATTTAGTGTGTAAAGTCGTAAACATGGTATTTATCGGCATCCTGAAGTACTTTTTATCGGATTTGAGCATCCCAAACCGAGGAAACACTCACCGGTTGATATGGACTTATAACCTTTGTCCTCACATATGGGGTGTAAGACGCAGCAAAACTTTGCTACCGATATATTGAAAGTACATATCTTTAGAAAAAAATCCCGCACAATGCTGAATAACGGCTAGGCATTTGCATAGATCTAGGGAAGTACACTTATCGCAAAAAAAAGCCCCCTGGCAGTGACCTATTTTCCCACGTCCTTACGAACGCAGTATCGTAGGCGCTGAAACGTTTCACTACCGTGTTCGGGATGGGAACGGGTGGGGCCGCTTCGCTAGAACCACCAAGGGACTCTATTGACAACGAGTATATTATTTCGCCCTTATACTGTCAATAAATTTTATTTACATATTGACAATTATCTGCCATGTTAAGCAAATTGCTCCTTGACCGCTTTATTAACAGGATGGTAGCATTTAACTAATTCCCCGAACAAGTTGAAGTTTCGAGGACTTGATAATCAATGCGGCGGGGAATAAAGGGAAAGCATAGTATTTTGGAGGTGCCACAGTGGCTACAGCGCCGTTGATCGAAGTGTCAGAAGCAGCAACCGAAAAATTAAGCGAAATCTTAACGGAACAAGGGGAAGAAGGTTCCCTTCTACGAATGATGGTGGTTCCGGGGCCTCATGGGAGCTTTCAATACATGCTAGGTACTGAGAAGGAGCCGAAATCTGATGATTTCGTAATTACTGCTGCGTCTGTACAGGTGCTAGTGGATCCTGAAAGTGCTCCGCTTGTTGAAGGAGCCCAGATAGACTATGTTGACGGACTGATGCGCAGTGGATTTGTGATTAGCAATCCAAATTTCCAGCCTTCTGGTGGCGGATGCGGCGGCGGCGGCGGTGGATGTGCCTGCGGTGGTCACTAACCAAGATATATAATTATGAGAAAAGGCGGGGCGTTAATATGCCCCGCCTATTTACATGGCGTAATAATCTTCGCCATCTTGTCTAAGTAGGGATATCGTGATTTTTTACGTTATCGACAACTTAATATCTGAGCCTGTAGTTACAATACTTTCTCTGCTAGCATTCTGCGGTTCTCTCGTAATATGTATAACTATCCATGAATTTTCCCATGCTTTTGCAGCTTCTACACTCGGAGATCAGACCGCCCGCCGCATGGGAAGACTCACACTCAACCCCAAAGCCCACCTAGATCCTCTAGGCACTCTATTAATCTTTTTTGCAGGATTTGGATGGGGCAAGCCTACTCCTGTAAATCCATATAACGTGCATAGAGGACCTAGAATAGGGATGACCTTAATAGCACTTGCTGGGCCAGTTTCAAACCTGTTTCTTGCACTAGCATCTGCTGTACTACTAAAATTACTGATCCCGGACATTACTCTGGTCAAAGTATTTATCTACCACCTCATACATTGGAATTTGGTTCTAGCAGTATTCAATATGATCCCCCTAGCCCCTCTAGACGGGTTCAAGTTTCTTGTAGGCGCAGTACCCGTAAATTTGACTTATCATATCCAAATTACAGAAAGATTCGGACCCTTCATATTACTGGGAATTGTTTTTTCAGATTCTATACTCGGCACCGCAATATTAAGTCGAACCATTTCGCCAGTAGTGACCTTCTTAGAACGGGCACTTTTAGGCTAAATATCGGCTCTGATCTGTGATAGACTCGTTCTGGGCTACTTATGATAAGGGCTTGATTGTTCAACACAATTATTGTTATGCAATATAACGTCTATCAGGTGGATCTAATAGCTTGGTCTCAATATAAGTAAAATTCCAATATAAGTAGAAAAGAAAAGTGGAGTAGGAGGCAAAAGTTGGATAGGATTACCATAATCGGAGAAACTTCTATGGCCCTTTCAATAGGTCTGGCACTAAAATCCGCAAATCTGCCCAATACTGAAATTGTGGGCAGCTCGGGGGATAAGAGAGTCCTTTCCACAGCAAAGGACTTAGATGCATACGATAAAATATTTACTCGCCTCGGCGATGCCATCGATGAAAGCAAGTTAATAGTTATTGACATACCTTTCAGTGACATGAGAGACATGTTGGAAGCTTTAGGCCCTGTAGTGGATGAAGGTTGTATCATTACAGACACTTCCTTCAGCAAAGTACAAGTAATGAAATGGGCCGCAGATATCCTACCTGAAACTGTTCATTTCGTAGGGGGCCATCCCTTAATGAATAAACCACTACCAAGCCTAGCAGATGCAAATGCAGAAATATTTAAAGGAATAAACTATTGCCTTATGCCATCGCCTTCAGCGAGTGAAGACGCTGTGAAGACTCTTGCAAATCTCTTGGAAATACTCAAAGCTAAGCCCCTATTCATGGATCCTAAAGAGCACGATAGCTATACTTCAGCCATGGAAGTTCTCCCGTTAGTACTTTCGTCTGCCATGATGTCCGCGGTGTCAAAAGGAGAATCATGGAGGGAGATGTACAAACTGGCTGGTTCCAAATTCTCAGAGTATTCACTGCTAGCCGCAGAAGACCCGATAGACAGCGAGGCATATTGTCTTGCGAATGCAGAGGGCATAATCTACTGGTTGGACCAAATGATAACTGAATTATACTCCTACCGTAACATGATCAAAAACGAAGATGATGAGTTGGTTACCTCATTTGTGCAATCGTGGGAAAACCGTAAAAAATGGGAAATAGGACAAGTCATTCCAAGTCCAGAAAGCACTCTCCCAACATCTGGAGAGACGATGGCTGCGGCTTTTTTGGGCGATCGCCTTCTAAGAAGATTTAGACAGATTTCTGACAACGACAAGACAGATTCCTGGAAATATATTAAGAGGTAAAATACATCGAATCGACTCAACAAATTGGCATGTATAGCGAGTCTTAATAAATCATGAATAAACTCAAATCCGATAATTACGGCCTTCTAGTAGTTATATCCGGTCCGTCTGGCGTAGGGAAAGATACAGTTCTTAATAAACTAAGACTCTCTCATCCAGATTATCATTTCGCCATCACAGTCACCACTCGCCAGAAAAGATCTGAAGAAATTGATGGCACTCACTATGCATTTGTCGACCAGAGGGCATTTAAGAGTATGATCGACAATAACGAATTTATGGAATGGTCCGAAGTGTACGGTAATCTCTACGGAGTCCCAATAAGTAGTGTCAAAGGCGCACTATCACAGGGCAACGACGTCATCTTGAAAATAGACGTCCAAGGTGCTGATAAAATACGGGTGATTTGTCCCGAAGCGTTATTCTTATTCCTCGCACCCCCAGATATGGAGAAACTCAAATACCGACTGTTAGGCCGCGGAAGCGACTCTCAAAACGACACCACATTGAGATTGGAAGAAGCAGGAAAAGAGATCGAGCGAGCAAGCCTATACGATCACATTGTTGTCAACGAAGAAAACAATCTACCTAGAACGGTTGAAAAGATAAACAACATTATAATAAGCGAAAAGAACAGAATTCCTACGCGCAAAATGTTTACAGAAATTTGAATTTAGTCTTTCTTTAATTCATCTAACATGAAAGATAGCTTTTCTTTATCAGCCTGAGATTCTGTTGGTATTGAAAACGCTACAGAACTCGCGAAAGTCCCATATCTAGCCTTAATTTTCCTAACTATTTCGTCGTGGCCGCCTATCACAGCGAAAGCCTCTACCATATCATCAGAAATTTCTGCAGACATATCTCCCCATTCGCCATTGACGGACATGCGATAGAGCTTTTGCGCAGTATCATTCCATCCATGTGTGTTCATTACTGGAGCATAGCTACGAGTAGATGCGTAAAAAGCAATACTGCTCCGTACATTTTCTATATTCGCACTGATTTCCTCTTCAGTAGACCCAGTAACTATGAAGCCACCTCCAACGATGTCAATATCCTCCAGACTTCTACCAGATTTCAATGCACCTTTTTGCAAATTCGGCATGACCACTTCCTGGGTGTGCTTTGCAGTATTAAAAGTATGCAACAATACTCCGTCGCATAGTTCTCCAGCAACTTGCTGCATCCGACTATTCACAGCAGCCAAATAAATCTTAATATCAGGATTTTCTATTGGACCTGGATGAAAAAAGGGAGGCATCAAATTAAAATTGTAAAATTCGCCTTGGAAATTCACCACTTGCTCATTTTGCCAAGATTCCCAAATAGCTCTCAAGGCAGAAATATACTCCTTCATTCTAGAGGCTGGCTTACCCCAAGGCATATTGAAACGTCTAACTATATGGCCTCTCACTTGACTTCCCAAACCCAACTGGAATCGGCCACCGGATAACTCCTGAAGATCCCAGCTCATATAGGCAGTGTCCATAGGACTTCTAGCAAAGGCTAAGGCGATGGATGTGCGAATCTCAATTTTTTCGGATGATTGACAAGCTAACGCTGCCGATATAAATGGATTGTGCTTTGTTTCGTTAGTTGAAAAAAAATCATACCCTAGTTCCTCAGCTTGTGGCATCAAGTTTTTCAAATTCCCAAGAACACTCCGCTGCGATGCTCCACCCCTTGTGTTAACCCAACCTTTTCCCACTTTCATCCATAACCTCCCTACGACATATGTCTGGTCAAAGCAATAATGTTTTGGCTATATTACCAAAGGGTGATCTAGGCTGCACTGCAGTCGTCCCAGTGGTATATAATAGTCGTGCAATTCAAGCATCAGATCTAAAAGAAGGCCCATATAAGTTGACCAAATTGGCTAGGCAAAATTCCAATGACGGTTTAACTTAATAATGCCATCTGTCGCAGTATAATATTCAACGTTCTAGCTCACCATAGGAGGGCAATTTGAAATACGAATTCCTCGAATACACTACGAAGGGTAAAATCGCTTATATAACTATCAATCGGCCCGAACGCCTAAACGCACTACATCCACCTGCCAATGCAGAACTACGAGCCGCCTTCACATCTTTCAGGGATGACCCCAATGTCTGGGTGGCCATTCTTACCGGCACAGGCGATAAGGCATTCAGCGCAGGTAATGATCTTCGCTATACGGCGGAACATGGCAGAAGGGATAGAAGATCGGAAATTGCATCATTCGGAGGTATCACTTCTAATTTTGAGTGCTGGAAGCCAATAATAGCAGCTGTGAATGGATATGCTTTGGGGGGAGGACTAGAATTGGCTATGGCCTGCGACATAATAGTGGCTGCCGATCACGCAGTGATAGGTTTACCAGAACCTAGGGTGGGACTAGTTGCAGGAGCAGGTGGGGTTCACAGACTACCTCGACATATTCCATTTAAAATCGCCATGGGTATGCTATTGACGGCGAAGAGAATACCCGTTACCGAGGCATGGAAATTGGGTCTGGTAAACGAGGTCGTCCCACTTAGCAAACTTATGGAAACGGCCGAAAAATGGGCAGATGACATCTTGGAGGTTGCTCCCCTGTCTGTAAGAGCTAGTAAACAAATGTCTACTACGGGACTCAGCCATGATTACGAAGACGCAATGAAAATGTCTTACACTGAATACGAAAAAGCAATGGTATCTGACGACTGGATTGAAGGCCCCTTAGCGTTTTCTGAAAAACGTAAACCCAATTGGAAAGGTGCCTGAGCCCACAGATAAACTACATGATGAAAGGGCCATATGACAAATACAAATGCGATACTTTTACCACCAAAGGTAAAGCCAAATTTTTACGATATTTGCCTGGAACCCAATTTTTCAGATTTTACATTCCGAGGGGAGGAGAATATATCCGTAGATATACTCGACCAAACTAATTCCATCACTTTAAACAGTGTAGAAATAGAAATCCTTGCCGCCTCCATTCACACTGCCGAAGGTTCTTATGGAAGCAAGGAAATATCATACGATACTGAAAAAGAAACAGTGACCCTCAGCTTCGAGAGAGAAATACCACAATGTGCAGGGACATTGAATTTGCGATTTACCGGCGAATTAAATGAGAAGCTCAGAGGTTTCTACAGAAGCAGATATTTGGACAACAACGGGCAAGAAAAATACTTAGCGACCACTCAATTTGAGTCGACGGATGCACGTCGAGCCTTCCCATGCTGGGACGAGCCTTCGTTGAAAGCTACATTCAAAGTAAGTCTCCTCATCCCAAAAGACATGTCCGCGATTTCCAACATGCCAGAAGAAAAAATCACAGTACTAGATGACAAAAAACAAAAAGAAGTGGTTTTCCAAAAAACCCCCCTGATGTCCACATATCTATTAGCATTCATAATAGGCGACTTGGCTTCAATCGAAAAAGAAGGCGACAATGGTACTTTAATGAGAGTGTGGACTACAACTGGACAGGAGAGTCAGGGTCAATTCGCCCTAGATACCTCACTACGTCTTTTGAAGTACTACAACGATTATTTCGGCATTCCTTATCCCTTACCTAAAATGGATCACATTGCCATACCTGACTTTGCAGCGGGCGCCATGGAGAATTGGGGTGCAATCACATACAGGGAACCTGCCCTATTGGTAGACGAAAAAAATACATCAGCTGGTACTAGACAAACGGTAGCATCAATAATAGCTCATGAAATGGCGCACATGTGGTTCGGGGACCTCGTGACCATGGCGTGGTGGAACGATCTCTGGTTAAATGAGAGTTTCGCCTCATGGATGGGCGATAAAGCAACAGACAATTTATTTCCGGAGTGGGATGTATGGACCCAATTCGTGTCAGGAGATACAAATCGCGCATTAAGCTTAGACGGTCTAAAGAATTCCCATCCTATAGAGCAGGAAGTTAAGAATCCATCCGAGATTGGTCAGCTGTTTGATGCCATAAGCTATAGCAAAGGTGCATCTGTTCTACGGATGTTGGAGAATTATCTGGGGCAGCGAACATTTCAAAATGGTTTGCAAAAATACCTTAGTGATCACCAATATGGAAATGCCGAGAGAATCGACTTGTGGAATGCATTAGGGTCCGCTTCAGGTGAACCGGTCGCGGATATAATGGACAGCTGGGTTCTTCAAACTGGATATCCAGTAATTGAAGTTTTCATTGCCGGAAGTGGGACTAGTGATAGTCCTGAAATCACACTATCCCAGAGGCGATTCCTATATGACAGTATTCTCGGCACCGACGACGATATGTCTACTATTTGGAAAGTACCAATAGGGCTGAAAACCGCTGGCTCATATTCCTCCCTATTGTTAACTGAGAACTCATTAAGCGACGCCTCTCTAGACTCCACATCGGGCTGGATTAAAGTTAACCCAGATCAAGCGGGATTCTATCGAGTGAAATATCAAGAAGACAGCCTTGGCCTATTGATCCAACCAATAAAAGACAAGGAGTTGTCACCATCTGACAGACTAGGGCTCCAAAACGATGCGTATGCTTTATCCAAAGCAGGAATGATACCAATCACCGATTTCCTAAATGTGGTGGAAGCCTACATAGACGAAGACAACGCCCCAGTATGTAGTGATTTATCTAGTAATTTAAATGGTCTGGACACGTTGATATATTCAGAAGATTTTTACGAAACATATAAAAAGTTTTGCGTCCACTTATTCTCAGGCATAGGCAAAAAGGTAGGATGGGAAGCAAAACCTTCTGAAGGACATCTTGACGCACTTTTGAGAAGTACAGTATTAAATCATTTAGGATACTATGGAGATGAAAGCATTCTGAAAAAGGCTGCGGCCCTCTTTCAGGCATACAGTAAAGATAGCTCTTCCTTGGCTCCGGACCTGAGAGGAATAGTCTTAAACCTCGCAGCCCTGTCTGGTGATAGATCTACTTATGACGATATGTGGAAACTTCGAAACGAGGCAGCACTTCAAGAGGAAAAATCCAGAATATTATATGGATTGACTTCATTTACCCAACCAGAATTACTTGAAGAGACACTGAATCGCTCCCTAACAGATGAAATTCGAATGCACGAGACCGTAAGCCTTATAACGATGGTATCTTCAAATAATGTCGGGCGTAAATTAGCGTGGCAATTTGTCAAAGACAACTGGAGTGAACTAGACAAAAGGTACGGTGAAGGGGGATTCGCCTTAATGCGTCTAGTAGGAATAACTTCACAATTCACAGGTCTAGAAATGCGCGCAGACGTGGATAGATTTTTCACAGACCATCCTACCCCGGGAGCTGAGCGTACGATCTCGCAATCCCTAGAACGAATCAGTCTAAATAACGCGTGGTTAAAGGCTAACGGCCAGGAAATGGATGAGTGGCTGTCACAAAAAATGCAAATTTAATTCAACTTGAAGTTATACTAATGTAGCTTAGAGTAGATGAACTTTTTTATGGGCTCTGAGGATATTCTTGGTAGCATTACGGGTATCCAATACTATCTTTGAATTATCAACGACTTGTTGATAATCAATCAAGGTATGGTCTGTGGCAATGACAATGCAATCCTGATTCTCTAATACTTCCACAGTCAGACTAACTGACTCCCACCGGTTACCAGTATCGTCGCTCACTATTGAAGACAAGTGTGGATCGTGATATTGAACTTCAGATCCTCCAGAGGCAAGCAAATCCATAATAGTCACTGCCGGAGACTCCCTATAATCAGCGACGTCCCTCTTATATGCAACTCCCAAAACTAAAATCTTGGCTTCCTGTAAGACTGATCCACGACTACTTAGAATTTCCGCGATGCGTTCGACAACATAGTTTGGCATTCGATTATTAACCTGTATCGCATGATCTATGAAGTCTGTATTCCCACCATCTGACTTCGCCTTCCAAGACAAATAAACTGGGTCCACTGGTATGCAATGCCCACCCCATCCTGGGCCAGGATAAAATGGCATGAAACCAAAAGGCTTAGTCGCTGCAGCGTCTATAATATTCCACAGATTTACATTCATCCGATTCGCTAATATAGCCAATTCATTTACAAGACCAATATTGACAGCCCTGAAGGTATTTTCAAGGAGTTTTGCCATCTCCGCTTCTCTTGCCGAAGCCATTGGAATTACGGATGAAAAAAGATCGCCATATAATCTCACGACATCGTCCGTGGAACTGCCATTTATGCCGCCCACAAGTTTGGGTATGTCTTTAAATTGGATTTCCACATTTCCTGGATCAATTCGCTCAGGCGAAAAAGCTAATGAAAAATCCACTCCCGCTTCTAGTCCACTCTCATTAAGCAACGGTGCAACAACTTCCTCCGTAGCACCAGGAAAAACGGTACTCTCCAAAACAACAATTTGTCCTCGTTGCAGTATTTTAGCCAGTCTCTTTGAAACATCCGCAACAATACTTATATCAGGTTCCTGTGTTTTTCGTAGAGGAGTCTGAACACAAATGATCACGGCTTCCGCTAGCCGTAGTTCCTCGTAATATTTTGTTGCTAAGAACCTTCCACTATCCAACATGGATCCAAGTAATGTACTAGAAACATCTTGTACATATGAATCCCCTTTCGTTAACAGCCGAATTTTATCCTCATCTAGATCTACTCCAATAACTCTGCATCCAGCACGCCAAAATTCGCATGCCAAAGGAAGTCCTACATACCCGAGACCTATTATTCCCACTGTTTTCATGCACCATATCCTTTGTTTTCAAATGAGGGAACACCGAGTGTGATCAGATGCACATCATATTTCCTAGGATATTGAGCCCTCATCTCGATCGTCCAAGTATTATCTTTTGATTCTAGCTCTACTTCTGTAAATCGTAAAGCTTCAATTAGACCTTAAAATCGGCTTTCAGGGAAAGTTGCTAGCAGACTATCCTTATGCTACATTCTTCCAACGTGGTTTCATAAACAACCAAACAAAAGATTTCTAATCAAACAGTTCGTGAGGTGACATATGTCTGGTTCCTATTCGATAAAAGCGGAGTTCAATGTTGCCATGGAAGCACGAGATGGCACAAAATTATACGCTGACATTTATCGACCAGATGCTCCTGGGAAATTTCCAGTGTTGCTATCTCGCACGCCATATGACAAAAGCGCCGTTGCGAACAGAAGTGGTACGATAGACGTCATTAGAGCTGCCGCTTCAGGATTCGCAACCGTTGTCCAAGACGTGCGGGGCAGATATAAGTCAGAAGGTGATTTTTATACATTTGTTAATGAAATAGATGATGGATATGATACAGTCGAATGGTTAGCTAGCCAGCCTTGGTCAACTGGGAAAGTGGGAACTTTCGGGATTTCCTATGTTGGAGCAACTCAATGGCTCGCAGCCAAATCTAAACCTCCTTCCTTAACAGCTATAGCTCCAGGTTTCACAGCATCTGATTATCACGAAGGCTGGGCTTGGCAAGGTGGAGCATTTGAACTCGGGTTTAATCTTTCCTGGTCTATCGGCGGACTGGCCGCAGCTAACTGGGGCACACTATCCAAAAGAATCGGTAAATCGAATGATGATCTGGAAAAATTAATTGCATCCAAGGATTCCCTAGAAAGCTCGTTTGCTCACCTACCGCTTGATGAAATGCCTGATCTAAAAGACAACATTGCCCCTTACTATTACGATTGGATGGCTCATCCAGAATATGACGATTACTGGAAATCAGTATGCATAGAAGAATCACATTCCAATATTGACATACCTGCCTTAAACGTTGGAGGGTGGCACGATATATTCCTAGGTGGAACTATTAATAACTACATGTCCATGAGAGACCACGGCGGTACCAAATCTGCACGCAATGGACAAAGGCTAGTCATTGGCCCATGGATACATTCAGGCAGTCCAACTAATGTTTCTGGCTTAGTAAATTATGGAACTCGTGCAGCTTCCGCAGCAATAGATCTCCCTGGCGTCATCTTGCGCTATTACGACCACTGGCTAAATGGGGCGGAGAATGGGACGGATTCTGAAAAGCCCGTTCGCATATTCGTAATGGGAGCCAACAAGTGGCGATATGAAGACGAGTGGCCTATTGCAAGGGCGATAGAGTCCAAATACTACCTTCACAGTAAAGGCAAGGCTAACACGTTAAACGGCAACGGTGCCTTGGACCAAGAAGCTCCTGGAAATGAATCGCCTGACGTATATCATTATAACCCCATGTTCCCAGTTCCGACGACAGGCGGTGGGTTATGTTGTGACCCAGGGTTCATGGCTCCTGGAGGCTTTGATCAACGTTTCGTAGAATCTAGGGATGATGTCTTGGTATACTCGACAAATCCACTAGAAAAAGATATGGAAGTAACAGGCCCTATAAAAATGGTCCTTTATGCAACGAGTTCTGCAATAGATACCGACTTCACTGCAAAACTAGTCGATGTATCCCCCGACGGATTTGCACGCAACTTAACGGACGGGATAATACGTGCCAGATACCGAATACCTAGAACTCCCGCCTCCTTTATAACACCAGGGGAAATCTATAAATATGAAATCGACCTATGGGCAACAAGCAACTTGTTTAAAAAGGGACATCAGATACGTATTGAAGTATCTTCTAGTAATTTCCCAAGATTCGACAGAAATTTAAACACCGGGGGAATTATAGGCTATGAAAGCGACATGAAGTCGGCACTCCAGACAGTGTTGCATGATTCCGAGCACCCATCGTACATTACCTTACCGGTGATTCCTTGAAGAAAGCTAATAGGAATCTCTTAGTGGGAACATGCTCTAAAGAGACTCCCATTCAACTGATAATTACTTAGTTAGATAAAAACTCAACGATAATGGATGAAAATTCGTCAGGCTTTTCTAGCATAAGCATATGAGAGGCTCCATCTAAAACACTCAGCTTTGAGCCGGATATCCCAGCCAGAAAATCCTGTCCGTATTCCAAAGGAACAATCGGGTCATCAGACCCCATGACTACCATCACCTGTGATTTTATTCGTCCCATACGTTTTCTTAACCCTTTATCCGGTATGGGCCACAGAAACTTACCAACAGTGCTAAGCGCACGCACTCGCCTTATATCTTCTATCTCCACTTCTTGCTCATTGGTCGTTTCAGGTATCGCAAGTTTAACGATCTCAGAACTACTATCGGAAAACAATACCTTTGCTAGTTCCCCAGGTGGCACAGCAAAATAATCGGTACCTTGATTGTCATCCTGCCATACTCCTGCAGGAGATGCTAGAACTAGTCGCCCTACACTATGAGGGCATAAGGCTGCCATCTCCGCGGCAACCATTGCCCCGTTGTAATGGCCAGCTACATGCGGTTTTTCGAGTCCTAAACTCTCCAAAAGATCGATATGATAGAGAGTCAAATCCAAAAGATCTGTTAAATGTTCTAGGCCTTCACCTTCGTCAAATCCGGGGTGCAGGGGAGCATATACAGTAAAATTCTCTGATAACTTATCCAAAAATGGATGCCAACTCCCGTATCCAAAAGCCCCATGTAAGTAGACCAGAGGTTCCCCGGAACCCTTCACAGTCACATATGTATCTATTTCTCCAACCTTCACCACTAACCCGTCACCTTTCAGGGTCATTCTACAATTCTCCTAATATTTTATAATTTCCAGAAAGTATAGAACACGCTAGTCAGCCGCTACGGAAGATCCGGCAATCTGACGATCCTCTAATGGTTGCGGCCACCATTTATCTTCGTACTCGTCCCACATGTTTTCTATATAAGGCTTAACTTTCGTGGCGAACAGCTCAGTGTTCATTTTCGTTAGCTCTTTCGGCATAGTCCCTATCTGTAATAGAGTCATTAAGTGGCCTACCCGCAAGCCCTCAACAGCATTTCTCAAATTCTTTATAACCGTTTCGGGACTTCCGGCAATGATGTACCCTTCTTCAATAAACTCATCCCAGGTCAACGCCTTCCGCTTAGCAGTGGCTGCTGCACCATTTTGAGAGACTAGGCCTGCCTTCAAGCTTTTTATCGTCCTATATCCTGGAGCCTCGGAGAAACCCTCATAAACATGCAAACATTTCTTATAAAAATATTCTACATGCTCCTGATATAATTCCTTTGCCTGTTCATCCGTTTCCGCAACGCACACAAGTTGCAAAAATCCGGCTCTGTAGGGATTGTCGTCAACCCCCAACCTCTTCATCTCCTCCCAAAACCCGTTCATGACTTTTATACCGCGTTTATATCCAGAATAGCTCAAATAACAATATACATAGTCCATTCGAGCCGTCCATTCCCACGTTTCAACACTCCCTCCTCCTGGAATCCAAACGGGGGGATGAGGCTGCTGCAATGGCCTTGGCCAAATATTCACATACCTAGACTGTGTATATTTTCCATTGAAAGCAAATGGTTCAGGTTCAGTCCAAGCCTTCATCACCAAATCATGAGCTTCATAATATTTTTCTCTCAGCTCTATCGGATTTACACCATATGCATAATTGTTATACATTGAGGTACCAACTGGAAAACCGGCTACCAATCTTCCGCCACTTATGCAGTCCAACATTGCAAATTCTTCCGCTACTCGGATTGGAGGGTTATACAAAGCCAAACTGTTTCCCAGGACGATAATGGCCGCATTACTCGTGCGTCTGGTAAGAGTTGCTGCAGTTATGTTAGGAGAAGGCATTATTCCATAAGCATTGTTATGATGCTCATTAACACATATCCCATCAAATCCCATCTCATCAGCAAACTCTAATTCATCTAGATATTCATTGTAGAGATCATGAGCTTTACTCGGCTCAAACAGGTGACTAGGTACGTCGACCCACACACTACGATATTCATCTTCGAAGTTATTTGGAAGGTACCTATAGGGCATTAAATGGAACCAACAGATCTTCATAATTTATTCTCCCTTAAGTCTCATATACTTTCTACACCTGAAGCCCGAGTCGTACTAGGCCTAATATTCTATCACGATCTCCAATACTATTAATCATCTTCGAGTGTACTGGTATCTCCCTCGGGCAATCCTAATTCCCTTGCCTTTAAAAGACGTCTCATTATTTTCCCACTTCTCGTTTTAGGCAACGAATCCACTATTTCTATTTCTCGGGGCGCTACAGCAGCAGCAAGTTTTTGCCTACCAAATCTGACAAGTTCTTGTCTCAATTCGTTCGTAGGCTCAATACCTTCTTTCAGAGACACGAAAGCTTTAACAACCTCCATTGCTATAGGGTCTGGCTTTCCAATAACTCCAGCCTCTGCAACTGCCGGATGCTCAATCAAGGCACTTTCTACTTCAAATGGCCCTACTAAATGCCCCGCCGTGTTAATTACATCGTCCGTTCTTCCCACAAACCAAAAGTATCCATCTTCATCATAACTTGCACTGTCTCCAGTCACGTACCACCCTTTCTTGAATCTCGAGTTGTACATCGGCGAGTTATTCCAATACGCATGAAATTGAGAGGGCCAACCTGGTCTAACAACTAGGAGACCATCAGTATTGGGGGGAACAGGATTGAATTCCTCATCCACAACAGCCAGCTCCACTCCTGGAAGTGGTCTTCCCATGGAACCTGGTTTAATATCCTGACAAGCGTAATTGGCGCACATAATGGCCCCTGTCTCAGTCTGCCACCAATTATCATGAAAGGGCATCCCTATAACTTCATTTCCCCAGACCACAGCCTCAGGGTTTAAGGGCTCACCCACACTAGCAGTAAATCTCAGGCTTGACATATCGTAGCGACCTGGCACTTCATCACCTGCCTTCATAAGCATGCGAATAGCCGTGGGCGCTGTATACCAAACAGTCACTTTGTATTCCTGTATAAGGTCATACCATTTGCTCGCCCGAAATCCTCCTTCGTAGATCAGCTGCGTGACTCCATTTGTCCAGGGCGCCATTATACCGTAGGAGGTACCTGTAACCCAGCCCGGGTCGGCGGTACACCAATATATGTCGTCCTCTTTAAGATCAAGTGCCCATTTCCCAGTTGCGTATTGCTGAACAACTGCTTGGTGCCTATGAACGGCTCCTTTGGGTTTCCCAGTGGTTCCAGAGGTATAGTGCATTATAGAGTAATCATATTGACTCGTGTTTACTATATCGAAATTCGCAGAGGCTTTACCCATCTCCTCCTCATAACTCAGATCAGAGGTGGGTAGAGACATTGGATCTCGATTATCCTTATTCACCACAATAATATGCTGCAGCTCAAAAAGTTCGGGTATTATACCTGTTATTTTTCGTCGCAGATCGGGCTGTGTGACAAGAATCTTAGCTCCACTATCCTGCATACGATCTCTAACTGGATCCGGACCGAATGCCGAAAACAAGGGCCCAACCACCGCGCCTGCCTTAAGGGCCCCAAAAAATGCAAAGAATAGCTCGGGAAGGCGGTCCATGTAGATAAATACCCTATCACCAGTTTCTATACCGAGACTTTTTATTACGTTGGCAAATTTGTCGCTATGCACCTTCATCTCACCAAAAGTATAAGTCTCTTTCTCCCCGTTTTTGCCCTCCCAAATCATCGCAAGCTTATCCCGATTTCTCCCGTTCGCATGTCTATCAATAGCCTCATGAGCTTTATTAAGACCTCCGCCCGGCAACCAATCAAGTTGATCGTACATTTCTTGCCAATCAAAATTTCCCCTGACACTTTCATAATCAAGGTTTGGGCTAGTTTTATCTTTCTTCAAAGAGCCATTTTTTTCAATCGTTGGAAAGGATGGTGTTGTCATATTTACCTCAACAAATTTTGAAGTCATATTCAATAATTTATGACCCAACTCAAGGGCATGATCTCGCTGAGTTACAAGAGGTCTTCCCGTGGCACCGCCGCCTCAGCCTAATGAGCCGCCCGCGCCTATTATACACAAATGCAGTTCTTTTACCATATCTCCCCCATTTGCTGGAGAACAGACCATTTACATTCTCTCTAAATGTGCAGGACTCGTTTTCATTCATAAACAGTATCAAAACAAAAAATATTATTATTCAAATCTGTCAGAAATCTTAGTGGCGAAGTCTTGACTACGTAACATATCTCTCTTTCCTATTCTACAGGGACTTCCTCATGTAACCTGCCCTACTTTACTGGCTGAATGGTGTCTATAAGTTAGACACCATTCAGCGTGGGCTGTACCATGTGATCAGTTCACATAAAACATTGAGAGGTTCCAAGATGAGCTTAGATGGGAAAGTTGCTTTAGTAACGGGATCAGGGAGAAATATTGGAAGAGCGACGGCTTTGGAATTGGCTCGCATGGGCGCCAATGTAATCGTAAATTCTCGCTCAAACAGGGAAGAGGCGGAAGCCGTGGCCCAAGAAATTACAAAAATGGGGAGATCTGCGGAAGTCGTTATTGCAGATGTTGGGATAGAAAAGCAAGCGACACAAATGGTGGATCAAGCCATAGCAAAATTCAATAAGATAGACATATTAATCAACAACGCGGGAATACGAATGTCCTCCCCAATATCGAGCATGTCTACTGAAGAATGGGAAAACGTACTTTCTGTGAACTTACATGGTCCGTTTTATCTATGCAGAGCAGTTGTCCCCCACATGATCAACCAACAATGGGGCAGAATTATAAACGTATCAGGACTAAACGCCTTTAAAGGAATGAAAGACTGGGCCCACGTCTGTGCCTCGAAAATGGGGGCACTAGGCCTCACCCGCTCACTATCAGTAGAATTGGCTGAATCCAATATTCTTGTAAATCACATCGTCCCTGGGGCTTTCGACACTACCCCAGTCAACTCCCTTGACCTTATAAGTCGAGTCACTGTTGAAGAACGCGCAAAAAGCATACCTATGGGTAGACTTGGATTTCCCAATGAAATAGCTAAGACTTGTGCTTTCCTATGTTCTGAAGGCGGGAATTTCATAACAGGTCAAACTATACATGTGAATGGAGGCGCTCTGGCATATTGATATAATTACGACCTCTCCGATACACGACCGATTGCCAGTAAATGCTATACTAATCACCAATTAACGTTTGTAATAAATGGCCAAAAGGAACTAAGTCTGTGAAGATAAATATTAAGCTTTTCGCTAGTTACCGCGAAAATGCTGGTGTTAATACATTGGCACTAAATCTTCCTAGTCATGCTACTGTAAGCACCGCATTGGACACATTATTGCAAAAACACACTGCGATTAGCAGCGACAAAGAAAAACTTGTAACTGCTGTGAATGGTGAATATCAAGATCACGAGTTTGAGTTGCACGATGGTGACGAGCTTGCCCTCATACCACCCGTTAGTGGAGGATAACACGGCTTTCCTGTAACACCATACTTATTGCTGAGCATAACATGATAGAAATAACAACAGATGTAATATATCCAGACAGCGTAGCTAGTAAAGTAGCAAATGCGTCGCATGGGGCTGTAGTCACTTTCTTAGGCACGACAAGAAACACAACCGCGGACAGAAAAGTGCTCTATTTGGAGTATGAAGCCTACAGACCTATGGCTGATAACCAGCTAGAATTAATCATTCGTGAAATCAATCTGAAATGGCCAGGAATGAAAATTGCTATCAGCCATCGCTTAGGTCATCTGGACATAGGTGATATTAGTCTAATAGTGGCGATTGGGTCCCCACACCGGGCGAATGCTTTTTCAGCCTGCTCTTACGCCATCGACCGAATAAAGCAGATCGTCCCCATCTGGAAAAAGGAGTTCTTTGAAGGTGGAGAAGTCTGGGTCGGAAGCCAAGAGGATATGTCTCTAAAACACTCAAAAGACGGTCCGACGACTATAACTATACCGTAATTCTCCATTGCACAACATAGGCCACCTCTGATATATTTTACCAAAACCGGAGGGATCGCATAGTGGTCTAGTGCGGCCGCCTGCTAAGCGGTTAGGGGGTGTAAGCTCTCTCATGGGTTCGAATCCCATTCCCTCCGCCATAGCTCGAAAGAGCTGTATTATTTTTTTAATTTAGGATTGAGAAAAGTTTCACAAATGGATGGATTCTATATTTGGACTACAGGCTGCCAGATGAACAAGGCGGATTCGGAACGACTTGAGAGTGCCTTAGGTCAGATGGGATTGGCGCCCAGGAAATCTCCTGATGAAGCCGATGTTATAGTATTAAATACATGTGTAGTGCGGAAAAGTGCAGAAGATAGGGCCATAGGTATGGTCACCCATCTTAAGCCTCTTAAGGAACAAAATCCAGAGAAGATTATCGCTCTAATGGGCTGTATGGTTGGTCCTAAAACAGACACCTTGGAGAGAACATATCCCTACGTGGATGTGTTTACCCCTCCTCAACAGTTTGAACCTATTATAAATCTGGTTGGGGATCGAATGGGAATAGACCCAGAAGGCTGTCTAGGTACGCTAACAGCCAGAGCTGACGTTGCGACATACGTTCCCATAATACACGGCTGCGATAAGTTCTGCACATTTTGCATAATTCCCTACAGGCGTGGACGTGAAGTTAGTAGAAAGATAGAAGAAATAAAACTCGAAGTTGAGATGCTTGTCCGCCGGGGCGTGAAAGAAGTAACGTTGCTCGGACAGAATGTAGATTCATACGGGCATGATCTAGAGAATTCCCCAGACCTCGCAGATCTGTTAACGTCGGTTAACTCCGTGGACGGAATCGAAAGGATCCGATTTTTGACCTCTCATCCCAACGACATGAGTGAGAATATTATTGAATCCGTACATGGATTAGAAAAGGTTTGTGAACATATCAACTTACCTTTTCAAGCGGGATCGGACAGTGTACTAGAAAGAATGAGACGTGGTTACTCTAACGATGAATACCGATCCAAGGTCAGCGAAATCAGAAAGGCCATTCCGGGAGTGTCTTTAAGCACCGATGTTATAGTCGGGTTCTGTGGAGAGACTGAGAGCGATTTCAAGGAGACTCTTAATCTCATTCAGGATATTCAGTTTGACAAAGTGCACGCTGCTGCATATTCAAACCGAGCCGGAACCATCGCCTCCAGAAATCTTAAAGATGATATACCCCAATCTGAAAAAATCTCTCGACTTAAAGCTCTGGAAGAATTACAGAAGAATATATCCAGTGATATAAACGCAAACCTTGTAGGTAGAACTTTTGATGTGCTCATCGAAGGCAGAAAACGGGGACGTTGGTATGGAAGAAATAGAAACGACAAACTCGTATACCTAAGCGATAGCGAAACTATCGATGATTTAAAAGGAGAAACTTTTCCCGTGTCTATAGAGGACAGTGGTCCGTGGTCACTAACCGGTACAATTATCCATTAAACGTCCGTCATTATACGAAACTTGAAATGTCGAAAATTACTTAGGAATTAGAGCCTGAATTGAAGGACTCGTGCAACATGGTAACAAAGAACAAAAAGCCAGTAATCCCGATAGCAGAGATAGAACAGTCCGCTTTCTGCCAAACTGATGCCAAGTTGGTCTCGAAATCACTAGATGAAGAATTCTCGTCTGGCGTCAGGTGGCAAAAACTGCCAATAGAGTACATGCGCATGGGGCCGGATGAATTAGATGTTCGCATTCGAGAGGCACGTTCTAAACTGGGAGACCAACTCGTTATATTGGGACACCACTACCAAAGATCGGAAGTAATTAAATACGCTGACTTCAGAGGCGACTCATTCAACTTGTCTCAATTCGCCGCATCCCAAAAGCAAGCAGAATATATCTTGTTCTGTGGGGTACATTTTATGGCGGAAACCGCAGATATATTAAGCGCCGACAATCAAAAGACCATATTGCCGAACCTTACTGCTGGCTGCTCTATGGCTGACATGGCTAGAGAAGATGATGTGTGGGACTGCTGGGACGACCTTGATCAAGTATTAGGTAGTGACGACAAAATAATACCGATCACTTATATGAACTCGACGGCGGCAATTAAAGCGTTATGTGGACGCAACGATGGAATAGTATGCACTTCTTCTAACGCTTCGGCTGCTTTCGAATGGGCCTTAAACAGAGGGAATAAGATATTGTTCCTTCCAGACCAACATCTGGGCCGTAACACGGGATTGAGTATGAATATCCCAGAATCAGAAATGGTTGTTTGGAATCCCTTCAAAGCCTTAGGCGGTCATACGACGGCGCAAATTAAAGACTCAAAATTAGTACTTTGGCAAGGCCACTGTTCAGTACATACCAGATTTACTTTGGCCCAAATAAACGAGGCTAGAAGCAAATTCCCAGACGTGCATATTGTGGTACACCCAGAGTGCACCTCAGACGTAGTTAAAGCAGCTGACTCATACGGTTCAACAGAATACATTAAACAAATTGTCAAAGATTCACCGGCAGGGAGTGTGTTTGGAATAGGTACGGAGATCAGTATGGTCAACCACCTGGCAAAGGAGCATGAAGACAAAACGATTTTCTGCTTGGATTCCGTGGTGTGTCCTTGTTCCACTATGTACAGGATTCATCCAGCCTACATATTATGGGTCCTAGAAGGTTTAACAGAAGGCGTGGTAGTTAATCAAATAAAGGTTGACTCAGATGTAGCTGCACACGCGAGAGTTGCCCTAGACAGAATGCTTGGATTACCTAAGTAACAGGGCCCTCCCCAACAAATAGATCTTTTGGAGATGTGCTTATGTCAAATATAACTAGAGATACGGAAGAACTTATAGACAGAGCGCTTAGAGAAGACCTGGCAACTGGCGACCCGACGACTGAAATACTAATACCTGCAGACCTTGAGGGAACGGCGACCTTTATCTCCAAATCTCCTGGAGTGATAGCAGGTGTCAATGTAGCTCTTGAAGTATTCAGAAAAATAGATTCATCAATACTAGCCTCAGTTCTAGAAAAAGATGGAACTAAAATTGATAGCGATATACCTATAGCAGAGGTTCGAGGGGCTATTGGATCTATATTAAAAGCAGAACGCACTGCACTAAATTTCTTACGCCGCTTGTCTGGCGTGGCATCAGAAACGGCAAAATATGTTGAAAAAGTTAAGGGCCATGATGTTCGTATAGTGGATACTAGGAAAACCACCCCTGGTTTGAGGGCTCTTGAAAAATATGCGGTAAGGGCTGGTGGGGGACATAATCACCGACAAAACCTGGGAGACGGCATCTTGATAAAAGACAATCACATCGAAGCGCTAGCCCAATTTGGTATGTCTTTTGGGGATGTAATCAGAAAAGCTAATTCAGAAAAATCACATACTATCAATGTTGAAGTTGAAGTTGAAACGTTAACTCAAGTGAAGGAAGCCCTCGATGCCGGAGCAACTATTCTACTTCTTGACAATATGTCGATTGAAGATATGAAAGAAGCGGTTAAATTGTGTAGCGGTCGAGCAGTGACAGAGGCTTCAGGCACGATCACTTTAGCAAAGGTTCAAGCAGTAGCAGAGACTGGAGTCGATTTGATCTCTGTAGGTGCTCTAACGCATTCCTCGGCATCTCTAGATATCAGTCTGGACATCCGCTAGACGCGATCTCATTTAAGACTATGTTGCTAAGGGCACCATAGTCATGTATCAAAGGCCTTATCGGGGGAGTCAAGTATAATGCTGACGGGACCATCATTAACCATAGACACTAACATGTGGGATCCAAATTCTCCTGTGGACACATTTAGACTGGAGCGCTGGAACTCACTTAAAACCATACTAAACAATGATTTAGCTTCATTTGGAGAAGCCGCTGTCGTAAAGTTGGGCCTTCTTCCCTTTCTGGTATCCGCGTATAGTGTAAATTGACTGATGACAAGTAGCTCCGCTTGTACATCCAAAGCGGAGAATTGAAACTTACCCAAGCAGTCAGAGAATATTCTTAGATTCAAACATTTATTTACTATATACTGGGCATCTAACTCATCGTCGTCATTGGAAACCCCAACAAAAACCACCAGCCCTTTGGATATCGAACCAACTACCTTTTCACGCACTTGAACGTTTGCTGAAGATACTCTTTGCACAAGAGCTCGCAAGGCTTAATCGTCTTTGCTGGAATTAGTAGCAGGCTTCGCCGACGTATTGTCTTTGGCAGCCGAACTATCATCAGATTTAGACTCTGACTTAGAGCTGTCACTTGCGTCAGAACTTCCTTCGGACTCAGAGGAGCTATTATTCGTCTGAGTTGTGCTACTTTTCTTTCCGTAGTCGTTAACATAGAATCCACTACCCTTGAAAACTACGGGAACAGCTACGAACTGACGACTTGAGCGACCGTGGCATGCAGGGCACTCCGCCACTGGCTCTGAATCGAAACTCTGTCTCTCGTCAAATCTGTGACTGCATACGTCACATTTGTAATCGTATCTTGGCAAACCATCACTCCTAAGTGATATTAAAAAGCAGTCATCAAGGACGACTGCTCAACACATTCCAATTTAGCATTATGAAGAATGCGTGTCAATGAGATTAGCGCATCAAACCCTCATTAAGCGCTCTATGGAATCATTCCAAATTTCAGTACATTTCTGGAGCGAAATCGACACAGAATCGGCTAATTGAATATGGGTTCCTCCAATCTTACCCAAAACCATCCACGGCACGCCTGAAGCGTAGCACCTAGTGCCGACTTCTTTCAACAATTTCTTGTCAACAGATATAATAATACGTGATTGCTCTTCCCCGTAAAGCGCAGCATCCAAGTCGCCCACCACTTGAGCATCCATATGAAATCCCAAGCCGCCAAGAATACAGGATTCTGATATAGCTATAGCGAGCCCCCCCTCAGAGCAGTCATGAGCAGACTTCACTAGTCCGTCAATTATTAGACTCCTACATATATTCTGAACCAGTACTTCCTTATCTAAATCTATATTTGGAGAACCACTAACCATACCGTAAAAACATTCTAAATATTCGCTACCCGCTAAGTGGCCCATATCCCCCAGAAGTTCAGAAATACCAATTGCTATTAGTATGTCCCCTTCTGCCTTGAAAGTGGAATTGACCGATCTTTGAACATCTTCAAAGAGTCCCAGCGAGCCAATGATAGGCGTTGGATATATACTCTCACCAGAACTTTCATTATATAGACTAACATTACCACTAATTACAGGCACATTAAGAGCGGTAGCTGCAACCGTTATACCCTTAATACATTCTTCAAGCTGGTAATAAACTTCTTCGCGGTCTGGATCGCCAAAATTTAGGCAATCGGTCAAAGCAATTGGCTCTGCACCTACACAAGAAACATTTCTACACGCTTCCGCAACTGCTATCATTCCCCCTGTAAACGGATCTAGGTACGTCAGTCGTCCATTTCCATCTGTAGACATTGCAATACCCTTAGATGTGCCTTTAATACGTAGCACCGCCGCATCTCCTCCTGGCGTTTCAACAGTATTAGTTTGGACTTGATGATCGTATTGCCGATAAATCCAAGATTTGCTACAGATGTTAGGAGACCCCAGCAATTCAAGAAGTATTTCTTGGCCATCTCTCTCTAAAGGAGGCAAGTCATTAAGTTCCGCATTTTGGAGTCCTTCTAATTCTTTTGGCTTTTTCCCTCTTAGCCGATATTGCGGCGGATTCGTTAAAAGTGAGACAGGTATTTCTCCTGCGAGAACACCTCCTGAAGTCATTTTTACTACATCGTCATCCGTCGCTACTCCAATCACTGCACAAGACAAATCCCATTTTTCAAAAAGAGATATCACGTTCTCTTCATGTCCTGGTTTTACTATAACTAACATCCTTTCTTGAGATTCAGACAGCATCACCTCGTAGGAAGACATGAGTGCTTCCCGTCTAGGAACCTTGTCTACATCAATTTCGATTCCAGTCCCACCATTATTTGCGGCCTCCACACTTGCACTAGTTAGGCCCGCTGCGCCTAAGTCTTGCATTCCTACAAAATGATCGGTCTTGGAAAGTTCTAGACATGCCTCTATAAGAATCTTTTCCAGAAAAGGATTTCCCACTTGGACCGTGGGACGTAACTCCCTATCGTCCTCAAAAGTTTGGGAAGCGAGACCAGAGGCTCCATGAATTCCGTCTTTGCCAGTGTCTGAACCAACTAGCATCAAAACGTTCCCAGCATGTCCTGTAGTCGCCTTCACCAATTTATCTTTTTCGAGTAATCCCACACACATGGCGTTAACGAGAGGATTACCTGTATATGTAGAAGAAAAATAAACTTCCCCCCCTACATTGGGTATGCCTATGCAATTTCCGTACCCCGATATGCCAGAAACAACCCCTTCGAAAAGGTATCTGGTTCGTGACGCATTTAGAGGTCCGAATCTTAGAGAATTTAGCAAGGCGATCGGCCTTGCTCCCATAGCAAAAATATCTCTAATTATACCTCCTACTCCAGTTGCAGCTCCCTGATAGGGTTCGATCGCAGAAGGATGATTATGAGACTCTATCTTCATTACAATAGCCAAGCCATCCCCAATATCCACCGCGCCAGCATTTTCTTCTCCTGCGTTTACAAGAGTACGAGGGCTGGTTCCCGGTAACATCTTCAGCAGGGGTTTAGAGTGTTTATATCCGCAATGCTCACTCCAGAGTGAACCAAATAGACCTAACTCCAAATTATTTGGTTCTCTGCCAAGTTTTTCGACTATGAGATTGTACTCCTCTACAGAAAGCGCCAACTCTTGTAGGGTGTCCTTATTAACCGCCATGACAAACCTTCGATTTCTCCAATATCATCAGAGGATCCAAACTAAACTGTACTCACATGAATTGGAATAAGCAAGAAATAACAACATGATATTATGACTCCCTCATCCACCTGAGCCCTTCAAAGCGAAGGAACTTATAATAGACTGGAATATAGTCAATCCATCTTCACCGCCTATCAATTGATCACAGCATCGCTCTGGATGAGGCATCATACCCAACACATTCCCGGACTCGTTTATTATCCCCGCTATATTATTCAAGGAGCCATTAGGATTTGAGTCAACATTTGCGTCGCCTAAACGATCACAGTACCTGAATAAAACTCTATTTTCAGATTCAAGAACCTTCAGAGTCTCGTCATCTACGTAATAATTACCTTCTCCATGGGAGATAGGTATATTAAGTACTTCTCCTTTCTCCGCCTCATTAGTAAAAATACTTTCAGCATTCTCAATTTTGAGATTTACCCATTGACACCTAAATTGCAAATGATCATTGGGCAGTAACACTCCTGGAAGTAATCCAGCCTCACAAAGTATCTGGAACCCATTGCAAATTCCTATTATCGTCTTACCTTGCTCAGAAAAGTTTTGGAGAGACCGCATAACTGGGGAAAATTTTGCAATAGCACCTGGTCTGAGAAAGTCTCCATATGAAAATCCACCCGGCAATATAATGCAGTCGTAATCTGAGAGATCGGTTTCATTATGCCAAACATACTGTACCGGGTACTTCAGCACTTGATCTATCACCTCATAACAATCTACGTCACTCCAAGTGCCAGGAAAAACTACCACTCCAAATTTCAATTCTATCCTTCTCCTAGAATATGTCTTACTTTTTCACTGACTTCCTTACCATCAGCTCTCCCTCTAATTTGGGGCATTAATTTCCCCATCACCTTCCCCATATCCTTAGAGCTGGATGCACTGACTTCCATAATGGCCGCATCTATAAGGGAATCAATCTCTTCAATCGACAAAGGATCTGGTAAATATTGCTTTATTATCTCAAGCTCTACTGTTTCTTTCGCAGAAAGATCCGCTCTCCCTGCCTGATCATATGCTTCTATAGAGTCACGTCGTTGCTGAGCTTGCTTGTTAAGCACTTGCAATTCCTCAACGCCATCTAGTTCCTTTTGCAACGCGATCTCTTCATTATGTAAAGCGGCAAGCAAGAATCTCATGGTCGAACGTTTCTCGACATCACCCTCTTTCATAGCTTTTCTTAATTCACTAGTTAATTGATCCTTCAAAGACATAATGTTTTGTTCCTCTGTTTAACGCTGGTTAAATCAGCTGATTTAAAAACTATTCAAGGCTGTTTCAATAGAAGATATAGTACGTTCCTTTCCCATAACTTCCATCGTTTCAAAAAGCGGTGGCGCCACATCCAGGCCTGTGGTTACCAATCGCAGCAATCCAAATAATTGTCCTACCTTTAATCCTAATTCACCGGCCATAGGTCTCAATAAAGCATCTAGATTGGCGGCATCAAAGCTTCCCATGTTGTTTATAGCTTTATAAATTCTCTCCAAAGTAACTTTGGTACTTTCCGCATCCATCCCCTTCTGAATGAAATTGACATCAGACAAATCAACTTCATCTTGCAGCAAGAAGGAGACTAGCGGCGCCGCATCCACTAGTTTCTTCAAACGTTCTTGTACCAAAGGTACTATATTTAAAGTAAATTCCTCATTCGGCGAATTACCACCCAAAAGTGGAGGATGGTCCAACCAATAGCTATATATCTCACGTGCGAGGTCGCCTGCATCCATATCGCGTATATAATGGCCGTTCATCCAGTCCAGTTTGGTTACGTCAAAAACTGCTCCTGATCTGGAAACCCTCTCTATTGAAAACTCACGTACCAAGTCTTCTTGACTAAATAATTCACTTTTATCGTCTAGCGACCAGCCCAACAAAGTCAGAAAATTTACCATCGAATGTGGAAGATAGCCTTGTTCCCGATACTCAGTAATCGAAGTAGCCCCGTGCCGCTTGCTTAATTTAGATTTATCAGGAGCGAGAATATTGGGCAGATGTGCAAATTCTGGAGGATTCCATCCTAGCGAATCGTATAAATTCAAATGTCGAGGAGCACTGGACAACCAATCCTCACCTCTAAATACATGGCTAATTTCCATCAAATGATCATCAACCACACTTGCAAAATGATAAGTAGGAAAGCCATCAGATTTAACAATTACAAAATCATCAACGAGATGATTTTGAAATTTAACCTCACCCCTGACCAGATCATGAAGTATAGACACTCCACTCAGCGGCATTTTAAAACGTACCACACTAAGACTGTCGTTTTGGTTCGTCGCATCTGAATTATCCACATCTCTACAGTACCGGTCATATCCAGGATTATCTTTATTGGCGATTTGCAATTTTCTAATATCAGCCAGACGTTCTTGAGTACAATAACACCTGTACGCATGTCCCGAATCAATCAATTGACTCGCATATGTGTCATAATATTCTAACCGCTCTGATTGACGGTATGGACCGTAAGGCCCACCTTTGTCAGGACCTTCATCCCAATCCAAGCCAAGCCATTTCAAAGCTTCCAGTTGAATCTCTTCTGCCCCGACTTGTTTGCGATTTTGGTCGGTATCTTCGATCCGTAGCACAAACTCGCCATCAAAATGTCTTGCATAAAGCCAGTCATATATGGCGGTACGTATGTTACCCACATGCGGATCACCGGTGGGACTCGGTGCATAGCGAAGCCGTATTCGTGCAGACATTGTTAGCTGACTCTCCCGCTGCATTCTAACATTCGTGTTTCTCCACTACTATTGTTCAATGCAGTCAAATCACTCAAAATTTAGCCACGTGTAAACTACATTATAGAGTCCATGTAAGACTGTAAATCTGAGGGTAATTCACTTGCGAATTCTTTGTATTCCCCTGAACTAGGGAGCTTAAACCCAAGTCTCGAGGCATGCAAAAATTGGCGCTCCACACCATATGCCCGAGCATTATACAATTCGTCTCCAACGACTGGGCGATTCAATGACGCAAAATGAACCCTGATCTGATGAGTTCGCCCTGTCACCAGCGTCACATCTACATAACTATATTCTTCTATATAATCAATTACTTTATATTTAGTTATCGCTCTCCGACCGTTTTCGACGACTGCCATTCTCTTACGATTCCCAGGATCTCTCCCTATGGGCGCATCTATAATTGCCTCTTCAGGACTGAGTTTACCTTGTAAAAGAGTCAAATAACACTTAACGACGGTTCGAGCTTGTATTTGTTCTGATAAATAAACATGCGCATTTTGATTCTTTGCAACTACAATTAATCCGGACGTGTCCTTATCTAATCGGTGTACTATACCTGGGCGCAGTGTCCCACCAATATCTCCTATATCGGGACACAATGCCAATACTCCATTTACCAACGTATGATCGGGATGACCAGCAGAAGGATGCACTACCAGACCAGCACGTTTATTAATAACCAATATATCTGAATCTTCATGGACAATGTCCAAATCCATACGTTGAGGCTTTAATTGACTGGGAACGGGAGCGGGGACAAATACTTGGATTAGCTGACCTTCCCTAAGTCTAGTTGAAGCCTTAGTTTCCCTATCGTCCAGAGTAATCAAACCTTGCGAAATGAGTTGTTGCAAGCGCGCTCTAGAAAGGTCTTCACATTTTCTGTCTAGAAATTTATCTAACCTTTCCCCTGCAGATTCTGCTTTAAATTGTCTCTCCATACCTTTCAAATAACGTCAGGCTCTCCATTACTTTCAGCCTGCCTTTCATGTGAAGATGATTTTTCTTCAAAAAACAAAAGAGTCGTAATCATGATCACCATGCCGACTACAATAGAAGAATCGGCTATGTTGAATACCGGCCACCAACCTACGTCAAAAAAGTCTATGACCGATCCATATACTATCCTGTCTAAAATGTTTCCCGATGCGCCACCTAGTTGCAGACCTATAGAAAGTCTCAGTATTGGCATATTCACAGCCTTGGCCCTGTAAATATAGACCAGAAATCCTACAGCTACCAAAGAAGCGAAAATGAGAAAAGTTGTCTGATGCCTTAACAGGCCAAATGCAGTTCCAGTATTAGTGACATACGTAAGCCTGAGGAAACCTTCTGCAGGCCATGATTGTCCCAGATAGAAATTACTCTTCACCAATAACTTTGTTATTTGATCTAAAATAAATACGGTAGGTATTGTGGAAAGTAAAATCCAATCCCTATACCAAGAAAGTTTACTTCTCATTCTTTAACTACTCTATTAAATCTAATATATGTATTTAATACAGCCCACATCGCTCAAAAGGACCAAAGTTTCTAAATTAAGCCGGTGCGCTGCCATTTACCTGTAAAATAATACCATGTAAACAGAATAAGCCTTATAAACATAGCTATTACAATCGCACAAGGAATCCCCAAATGCCCTAAAGGAGTCATCATCGCTAGCCCATAAGATAGAGGTATTTCAATAGCCCACGTAGTCAATACAGTAATCAACATAGGGACTAATGTAGCCCCTGAAGTATTAAAACCCTGGGTGAAAACCTGTACCGGGGACATGGCAAGATATCCGAAAGCTGCCAGAGTTAACCACCCTACGCCAATCTCAATGAAGGCAGTATCTTCATTAAAAACCGATAATAAAAACTCAGGGAATAGCAAAAATCCAAATATGATAGGAGTAGTTATACCTGTCACGTAAACGAGAGCCCACAGGAAAGTAGACTTAGCTCTGCCTACCAGATTAATACTAAGGTTATGCGCTGCTAAAGCCCCCGCAGCCCTGCCGAATCCCCTAGAGCTATGATTAACTATATTGTCCGCACGACGAATAAAGGCAAATACTGCAACTGCTGCTTCACCAAATTGAACGGCAATTCCAACTACAACTAATTGGGAGAGCCCTGCTTGCATACTGGTAATTGACGCTGGAATACCTACATTAATGATATTCTTCATCAGAGGCCAATCCAGGCGGTAATCTCTCAAAGTGATACTGAGTTCCGTCCTACTACCTGACAAAGCATGGAAATTCATAGCCGTACCTATCACCTCAGCCACTACCCGTGCTAGTCCGGCCCCGCTCAGACCTAACTCAGGAAAACCTATCCAACCAAACATTAACAATGGACTGAGCAGCAAATGAAACATTCTTGTCGCGAAGGCAGCTCTTAATGGAGTCAAGCTATCCCCTGAAGCCTGCAGAGCTCCACCAGTCAGTCTCTGAAAACTAAGAATCATCAAGGCGACAATTTGCAGGCGCATATACCCGGAAGCCTGTTCAACCACAGCCTCACTTAATCCCGTGAGACCTAGTAAAAATTCTGTAAACAACAGTCCCAATACAATCACAAAAATGGCTAAGAGAGTTGTGAGTGTCAGTGACTGCATCAATACATGATTTGCATAGGGAATGTTTCGAGCACCAACAGCCCGTGAAATCATTGCTCGCATACTCGAATCAAATCCAATGCGGGCCTGAATAACAGTTGTAAGATATGCTTGGGAAACCCCCATCCCAGCCATAGCCTGAAACCCTATTTTACCGGCCCAAAGTAGATCTGCGAGCTGATCTACAACGCTGAGAAAACTCTCGGCCATCTGAGGCCAACCGAGATGCCAGAGATTCTTCCTTATGCTACCCTTAGTGAGATCTCTTTTTGGCTTCCTTCCAGAAATACCTTCGGATGTTGAATCATGATTGTCGTCAGATTTCTCCCCAACATCATGCGTATTTTTATCGTGATGGGACGAACTACCACCCATCAAGCACGTCCCCCTTCAGATTAAAGTAAATCACCCAGATCCAATCTACTGTTTGCCATCCATTCCGAGCAATCACAATTCACCCAGAACTAGACTGCCAACTGAGATACTTAGGAATTTATATGCCCGTGTTCTATTCAGAATAGCAGCATATAAACTAAATATAAAGTTTTGTATGTGACAGGTTTTGAGGAAAGCTTACATAGGGATTAGACTGTTACAGAATTTCCCCAGTAACTGGATCCAAAACTAGTAAAACGTCATTGATTTTCAAACCTAAGGTGTCCCTAATTTTCACCATACCTTGAACAAAATCTTTCTGGCTATCCAGATTAATAGATGCAAGAACATCCGATACTTCCTGTCCTAATTTAGAAACACTAGGTGCCCGACCCTTAATAGCGTTGTGAATCTTTTCCCAATCTTCGTAACTTAGTTCTAAACTTAACTGGCAATATCTGATAGCCCAAGTAAAAAACCATGGGCTACCGTAATCTGGAGCCGGACTTTTTATAATCCCACTTAAAGCCGAATCGAAGAGACGCTGTTTTATTCGTTCCCATCTAAATCCCATTTCTTTTAATTTGCGTTCTAAGGGCACATGAGTCAACAATTCTTCAATATCAGCGCCTATCCGTGCTTCTGCAGAATCCGGACCATATATTTCCCCACGTACAGCCCTTGGAAATCCCATTTGGCGAAGGTATACATGATAAAGTTCGTGGGCAACATGATATGCGAAATCGTCATCAGGAAGATCAGCCCAATCAGGTAATTCAGGAAATTTATCCTCGTAGCTTTTATCCCCAAAAACCTGTCTCCCTCCAGTTTCAATAATCTCTGCCGGAATATTTATAGTACTCCCAAACTCATCCCAAAAATCATTAAATGGATCTACCAGTCGCCTTCCTTGAACATTCACAGCATAACCTCATATATATCATCTGTATATTTAATGCTTTTAATAGATGACTAAAGACTCACTATATTTGTATAGGTTTTCAAGTTCCGAATTTAGTTACTGACAATTTCGTAAATATTTAGAAAACAATCCCATCCAATTTTACTTTGAAGGGTGGACCTCCATCGGCTCTTAGTTCTCGGGCAAGCTTTCTTCCTGCCGACCAACTGCCTCCTTGAAGAAATTGTCCCATACTAAGATCTATGGGCTGATCAATCGCTAAACAAGTTTCTACAATCGGTTTTAATTTATCCAATATGGAAATAGTTAAAGCTCGCCATTCGACCACTAATTCTGATGAAATATCAAGCGTTTCTTGTATTGGTGGCATGGTTATCACTCTTAGGACATCCATGTCGACCAGCAGGCCTCCATTTCTATATTCAGGTAACCCTGTTAGTTTTGTCTTGTCGACCACCGTTATCCCAAAATTCTCCAATGGCTCCAACAAAGAATACGTTAGCCACTGTAAAATCTTATGAAAAGGAATCAAACCCAACGGATTTGTTGAGGATTCCAAAGCCGTATGGTGCCAAATATCTCCGGCGACCCCTTTTGGCAAATCCTCTCTTACCCACAACTTAGCCAAATTAGTAGTCAAGATTTCGAAAAGGACTGACATTGAAATTATATTGTCTGAAGCTAGGGACAAAATTTCGTCTGCCAAATGCCCGAGTCTGAATGAACCATTGTGAAAAAAAGATTGGGATGATTTAATTGCAATACCTAGATCTTTTAACAATTTGATCCTACTTGAAAACCCAACAAGTGCATTACCGTCGCTAATTTGAAACTGGGAATATAATTCTTGTTCAGTCAAAGAATTTATAACATCACCGTCCACATAAAACGGATTGTCAGATCGAGGCGAATAAATACCATTCCAGTAACAGTTAAATGAAGCTACCGCGAGTCCTTCAGATCTTGAAAGATAAGTTTTTGTTTTTTTGTCGTAGTATTGCCATCTAGGGCCAGCACCTCCGTCTAGTAGTACGGAGGTGATTATCAACTCAAATTGCCTTCTTAGTTTTTCAATATTTTCCGCTTCAAGATCAGCATTATACAAATCAAGATAAGCGGTAGGGAAATGTCGGATTCTTGAATGAATAGGAATCAGAAGATCCGGATAATTTTCTTTTATGACATCCGCGATATAAGAGGCTGTGGGCAATAACCGTGACTGATCAACTTGAAAGTGCTTAGAATGACCTTGGGAGACAAAATCAAATAATTTTCTAGATCCTGTTCTTATTTTCGAAAGGTCGTAGTATTGTTCAGCAGGTTCTGTGGGTGTCATATGTCTTATCACCGTATACGGAAATTATTCCGCGAAATCAAGTCTGGTATTTAATGATATATTACCGTTTCACACACTTGATCTCAAAGGAGTCTCGGAAGATGGATAATTTTTCAGCCTTATGGGAAAAGGAAGATTTGTTGAAAAAAGTTTCTGAACACCGCTTTTTCAAAGATTTTCTTTCAGGCAATTTAACTGCAAACAGCTACTTTAGTTATCTGAAACTAGAGTTTGATTTCGTTAAGACGGCTGCACAAAGTTACGGAGCTGCCATTAGTAGAACAACAAATCTAGAGCACATCCGAGAACTAAGTAGAGCACTATATGGTCTGACTCATGAGCAATTTATTTTTTTTCAACACGTTGAAGAGAATGAAATTAACCAAGAATTTATATCAAAAGAAAATCCATCTTACGATTCTGAACTTAAGATAATTTTTCAAGGTCTTACTTCTCATGGAAGCTTCACCGAATTATTGGTCGCGTTTTATGCTGCAGAAAGTCTCTACTCCACTTGGTGTGCTATGCCAGTGACCGCTACATCATTATCAGAAAGCAGACAAAGCTGGATAGATATGCATCGCACTCACGAATTTTTAACTCACCGTGCCTGGCTTGGAAAAACAATAATGAACGAACTCCAAAATGAACATGTAGACACGCGGCATTTAAAGGCATTATTCCGGAACGTTCTATCTGCTGAATCAGACTTCCATAACATCCCATATCCCTTAACAGAATAACAACGGGAGCTGCAAATATGACAAAGTGTTTTGTGATAGGTAACTCAACAATTGATAAAACCTTCTTAACCAATGAGTCTTTGAAATTTGGCGAATCCATATTGTCCTTCTCAACAAAAGAAAGCATCGGTGGCAAAGGTGTTAATCAGGCCGTCGCTATAGCACGATGTGGTATTGAAGTTGATTTTATTTCCTCAATCGGAACCGACCATCAGGGCCAGACTATAGAAAATGTTTTAATGCAGGAAGAGATGAAACTACATTTGTATAAGCATTCGGGTGCCTCCGACCAATCAGTCATCATAGTGAACTCTGATGGAGAAAATGCGATAGTCACTTCAAAAGAATGTATTTCCAAATTGGATATAGACCTTTTAGACAAACATTTAGTGAGAGGTACTTCTTCTGACTATGTGTTGCTCCAAGGGAATCTCAACTATGAAGCCACGCATCAAATATTGTTAAATTCTAAAAAGCTAAACATGACCACTATAGTCAACCCTTCGCCCATTCAGTTCGAATATGATTCATTGTGGCAATTAATTGACATTATTGTACTTAATGAACATGAATTTTGTCGCTTAACTAGAGAAAGAGACGTACTTAAAGGCATGCAGGCCTTATATCAACCAAATGTTAAGCACATAATAGTTACGCGTTCAAAAGAAAGTGTTCTTCACTATTCGGGAGATGTTCTTGAGAAATTTGAAGTACCAAAAACCGAAGTGGTTGACACATCAGGCGCTGGAGATCTCTTCTGCGGGATTCTAGTCGGCGCATTCCTAAAGGGGATAACAATATCTGAATCAATAGCTGCAGCGATTAGTTGCGCATCTCTTTCTACAACGAAAATAGGGACTCTGGAATCATATCCTCCAAGTGAAGTCGTAGAATCTATTTTAGACTCGCCTTATATAAAATAGAATATACAAGAGCCACATACTGCTAATATTTAGGCAAGTCGAACGTCTATCAAAATGTGCTAAAGTGGTCGGTATCGCAAAACCATAACTTATAACTTACGTCTTCAGGCGTAGTCTTGACAGCGAAAGAAAATCATGAGCCACACCCAGTTAGAATGTATCAATTGTGGGCATCTGCAACTCGATGATGCGATCAATTTATCTTGTCTACAATGTAGTGCTCCTCTGCAAGTTAAATACACTGATAAAGAGTCTGGACATCCCACTGGAATAGAATCTCTAACTCCAGTCCATAACGAAACTGAGATAATAACGCTTGGCGAGGGGAACACCCCCGTCGTGCATCTATTAAAAGTGGGGGATGTAATCGGTCTAGACAATCTCTTCGCTAAATTAGAATTCATGAATCCTACGGGATCATTCAAGGACCGAGGCTCTTCTATGATGTTGACCATGGCTAAGGAACATGGCGTTACCAATTTGGTTGAAGATTCCTCAGGTAACGCGGGGGCATCAGTGGCCGCCTACGCTGCAAAGGCAAACATCAAAGCGCACATTTTTGCACCTTCCAGTACTCCCCAACCCAAAATCGAACAGATAAAGATATACGGAGCAACGTGCCACTTAATAGAAGGCTCGAGAAATGAAACCACAAAAGCTGCCATGAAATTCGCAAAAACCAATCATATCCCATACCTTTCTCACAGCCTGAGTCCATATTTCATAGAAGGCAATACCAGTTTCTTAAGAGAACTCGTTGCTCAACTGCGTGGGAAGTTACCTGACCATATTGTTATACCAGTTGGCAACGGTGCGCTACTTCTAGGCATTATGAAAAGCTTGCATGACGATTTGAATATACTACCTAAGCAGTTTCTACCTCGAATTCATTGTGTTCAGTCAGAAAATGTGAACCCAATAGTGAGGGCGTTCAAAAGTCTAACAAAAATAACTGACCAACTTTCAAAACCAACTATTGCCGGGGGCATAGCTGTGAGTGAGCCACCACGAATCCACCAAGTTCTATGTGCTCTCGAAAGCACAGGAGGGCAAGCGATATCTGTAAGTGAAGATTCGATAGTCAAATGGCATAAAATACTCCCATCCGTAGAAGGCCTAGACCTAGAGCCTACTTCAGCAGCGGCAGTCGCAGGAGTAGAATTATTAGTTCAGTCGGGATATATAAAACCAAAAGATCGAGTACTAATCCCTATTACAGGGTCAGGCCTGAAGCATGTAGAAATTTAATTATAATATTCTATTGCTTTCCGAAAACCAGATATTGATCCCTCCAAAGTCCGATCATCCACACAATATGATATTCTGAAATGCCCTTCTAGTCCAAATCCTCTACCTGGCACAACTAACACTTTATGCTCCTGAAGCTTGGCAACAAAAGACACGTCGTCCTGAATAGGAGATTTCGGGAACATATAAAATGCCCCTTGTGGTCTTACCAAAGAATACCCTAGTCCCGTAAGTGCTCCGTACAAAAAATCCCTTTTTCTCTCATAGGCGTCAACATCTATAGTTACCGCTTGAAGCCTACTTACTATCCTCTGCATAAGGGCAGGCGCGTTAACATAGCCCAACGTTCGGTTGCAAAACACTAATCCATCGACCAATTCTGATACCCCACTATCTTCAGGATTAGTGGCTATATAACCGATTCGCTCTCCTGGTAAAGCCAAATCCTTAGAATGCGAAGTAGCAACTATACTTCTCTCATGATAATCAAATATATGTGGATATTCCAAACCATCAAATAGTATCTTCCTATACGGTTCATCACTAATTAGATAAATTTCCGTACCATATTCCATTTCCTTCTCTCGGATTACAGATACCATTTCAGTAATCACGTCATTTCCATACAACACCCCTGAAGGATTATTCGGAGAGTTTATAAGCACCCCGCGTGTTTGTGGAGTTATTGAATCTCTTAAATCAACCATGTCTGGCAGATATTTCTCATCTGGCATAACTACTTTACAAACACCACCATGATTATCTGCATAAAAAATGTACTCCACAAAATACGGAGCGAAAATGATTATTTCATCTCCGGGATCCAACAAGGTTTTAAAAACAACGTTAAGGGCCCCACCTGCCCCACATGTCATCACGATGTTTTCAGAAGAGAACCCAATACCAGTCTCAGTTAATAATTGAGATGCAACAGCTTCCCTTGTTTCCGCGTATCCGGCATTGGGCATGTATCTATGCATTCCTGAAGGCGGATCCTCTGCAAAAAATCTCAGAGCCTGCATGAATTCCGCCGGCGGTTCCATAATAGGATTACCTAACGACAAATCAAAAATGTTTTCGTCTCCATATTCCTTCTTAAGAGTTATACCCTCCTCAAACATCCTACGGATCCATGAACCCTGTTTCATATATTCATTTATCTTTTTTGATACAGCCATCTAACACATTTCCATTCATAACATTTAGCTAGCAAACCCTACTATATCTTCCGCTTTGCTAAAAGTCATCAGTTCGACAGTTCGCAAAAGGCAATTTTATTGACATATAACAGATTATTTAGCTACGCTAATGCACTGGGGGCTCGTAGCTCAGTGGTAGAGCGGTCGGCTCATAACCGATTGGTCCCAGGTTCGAACCCTGGCGAGCCCACCATGAACCGCTATTGTCAGACTGAGACGTTGATCCGTAATTACTAACACCACTCACCAACATGCGTTCTGATTTCCGATGAATGATTACGGATTGTCACGTGGGAAACGTCGTACACCCAATTCAGAAGTCATCGGTCGTATTTCTTTCAGACTGATCTGTCTTCTCAATCCTGTCCGGACAATCACTTTTAGTGATGCTACAAAATCCGCATTCTAATTTACTAGGTACTCTGCTGGGAGCTGTCGTGGAGGCCAATTTGGTAATCATACTGCCTAGGTTATCTATAAAGTTAGCATCTACCGAGGTCGCTGGTATTCTTTTTTCATAATCTGAATAAACAATGACTCCATCAAAATTAATCCCTTGAAATTGGGGTAACGCTCTGGGAATGGCATACATATATATCATTACCTGCACGTCGTGGGCCGGACTGGGTTGTCCCGTTTTCACATCTAGTATGGTCCCAGTTCCATCTGAGATAGTAATCAAATCAGGCCGCCCACCCAAAATGGCTGTTCTGCCTTCAAGCGTGAATGCATTTTGCTTTTCTAGGAATAATGAAGCCCCTCCCTTATCCAGACGCTTAATTTGTTTCTCAAGTAGATTAGTATGGTTTATATGCCATTTTGCACTATCAAAGTCAGATGGGACTTGATTATAACTATTTGCTAAATGATTTGCCTTGAACCAAACTGCCCACTGGCAAGAAGCTTCTCCAACTAGCAATTTAGTAAGCCAGGTTACCCAAAAATAGGCTTTCTCACGCCCATCAGCCATAATCCACTCCTTGTCTCAGTTTGCTATAGTATTCACTGCGACTTTCTATTTGATAAACCCCAGTCGGATACTCGCTGTATCGTGTAGTTTCTCTACTTGTCAATAAAGAAGCTACCACCATAAGAAAGGACCCGTCAAAATTCGAATTTTACTGCTACTTTCCATTCTTACAGTATTGCTAACGCAACACCAAGTAGTCCACGCCCAGCGTAGCGATGAATCATTAAGAATTCATTCGGAAATAATTGATGATTACGAAGTCATAGTTGGGGTACGCCCTCACAAACCAACCATTGGGGTGGTATATATTTCCGTATCGCCCATTTATACCCGCGACCAGACACCCATTAACGATGCTAAGGTTATGATAGTGGCTCACAAGCCTGACGGGACTCCCACCTATCAATCTCCTGCGATCCAAAACCCCGCTAAACCTCAGTTTTACGTGGGTAATATAAATTTTCGCAGTGCAGGCATCTGGCATTTGCAAATAGATATAGAAACTCCTGAGGGCTCTTCTCTTTCTACAACAACGCCTCTAAATATTCAAGAAATGGGATATAACAGTGGTCCAGCAGGTACCATTCTTCTTCTAATAATAGTGGCTTCGATTTGCTTGGTCACAACTTATCTATGGATATCTTCCAAGAAAAACAGGAAAGCGGCTAAGGAGCATCGCTCATAGATTCTAAAATGAGCCCGTCCTTGCTTATGGAATAGGTCACATCAACAGGGGTTCCCAAAAGCATATGTTGTCTAATATGTGACACTCTGAACTTGGCATCTAAGGTGCGGATGTTTGAGAAAACCCAAGCTCGTCCATCACCATCCAAAATCTCTAGTGATTCAGGCTCTAGAAAGGAACCCGAACTTACTGACAATATTTTGCCAACCATGGTGTATATCTCTATATCGTCTTCGACAGTCATGACTGTCGCATCACGCTGCACAGAACTACATGAAGAAAAAACCAGAAAGGCTAGAACTGCCATCGTTATGATTATAATCCTAAATTTTCTTTTCTCACACACTTGCAAAATTCCAGGAAATTTCAAAAACGGGGACTAAATACAAATTGACTGCCAGAACCCAGTATAGGTACCTTCTTTAACAACGGGGAGGTGGAAGATGCTCAAAACTAAGTCCTTCGCATTTTTACTTGCAATCTTCGCTTTATTTACGCTGGGTAGTCAAGTTGTCCATTCTGATAGTTATAATCCTGAAAAATTGTTCGTTGTTTTGATTGATGAACATGCTGTGACAGAGTCTCACAACAACATCGATTTGACGAAATCATTTGTAGGACTGTTGGAAGCACTCAAAGACGGACAAAAAATCGCATTTATTAATGCAACCGACGGGATAGTCCATGGACCGGCAGTTGCAGGTTCACCGGAATTTACAACCATCAAAAACAATATGGTTGAAAATTTAAGTCCTTCTCAAAATGGACGTGAATCTGACCTTGTTACTTCACTAGTACCAGCTTATGAACTTTTTGATCTAAAACGGGCGGCAAAAGGCTCGATAGTTTATGTAGTTAGCGGTGGTGAATCAGACTCGGCTCTTGGAGAGGCTTCTTCCAGACTATCTACCCGACTGGATAAATTCAAAGAGAATCAGTGGTCCATAATTGGCATTTCAGTCCCGGGTTCCTCTCCTTACACATCCCAGTTTTTTGAGATGACGTCTGAAGCCATGGGGGAACAAATATATCCTTTATCTGTTCCGGAAGGTTTCACAATATTTGCGGATGGACTGCTTATGAAAGATGCCATAGGAACATTCACGCAACTTGGAGAAGCTTCTCTGACAAGCAATGAAGTTCTAACATCTACACTTGATATAGCTCCTGGCACTACACAAACGACAGTGATGTTTTTGAAGAATGAACCTAACGGTTCCCTTAGGCTACGTAACCCAAGTGGTTTTGAAGCGTCTGAGGGAGACAGGGTATTATCATCAGTAATTGAAACGCCATACATAGTTATATGGAGATTAGTAGAGCCTACTCCTGGGCAATGGACTGTCGACATGAGGGCAATTGAAGGGCCTATCTCATCTTGGTATTTTTCAGCAAACAAATTTAGTTTGAATCTTATGACTTCTACAAATGTACCATTTGATCAAGAAATCCCACTAGTAGTTATGGTATCCGAAGGGACTGAAAAGGTCTCTCTGGCAAACGTAGAAATACGAGCAAGAATTACTGACGAAAATGGGTCAGGATTAATTCACACACTCAACGACAGAGGTGAACTTGGAGATGCCCTACCGAATGACGGGTATTTTTCCACAACTATAGCTCCTCTAGGAAAAGAATCTGAATTTAGTTTGGACCTAGAACTACACTGGCCTGAATATAATCATTACATAACTAGCAACGAAATTATTGTCACCCAGGCCTTCCCTAGTATAGATGTTCAATACATTCATAGTGGGTCTCTTAAACCAGGAGAAAGAACTTTAATCGCAACCGGGGAGGTGAATGTAAAGGGTCAACCATATGCTGTTCCAACAACAGATTTCCAAGTAGAAGTGAATAGCAATTATGACAATGAGGGCGTTCTGGAAATTTATCCACAGAGACTAGTAAATGAAGGGCACGCCTGGCAATTCGATATTTTTTATACAGCGAAGCAAGAAGACCTTTACAGCTTTTTATTCAGACTAGACACAAATTATGGTGGCGAGCAATATAGTTTTTCAACCGACACATCTGTTATTTCATCTATGGTGCCAGTTGTTTTACCAGTGGCTTCTTCTGAAACAGAGCCCACTCCTCCTACCCCTCTCACTGTAACGCCAAATTCGGATACCAGCCTATTGGAATTAATAGGTATTCCGACCGTTATAATAATCGGGCTGGTTCTGTATATCACTTTGTTATTAAACAGGCCCAAGCCTTACGGATATCTATATAGCGATAGGGGAGATATCATTGCGGACTTCTCAAGCCTTAAGCGCAAAACATTAGCTGCATTCTTCAACAAGAACTCCGTGCGGGGAAGCGAACTGGGCGTACAGGAGCTATCAGGAGTCACCTTCAAATTCAACAAACTGGGAGTGGACTTAAAGAGTTCACACACAGAACCCAGTGTTCGCCTCAATAATCGCCCCCTGATCGAAGGCGAACGCGCCGCTTTGTTTGATCGTTCTTGGATCGGAACACGAGGTAAGCTTTTCAGCTATCTCACAACTCCTTCATTCCACGGGGAACCAGGAATAGGTGACGATTAAACAATATTAACCTTAATGATTTAACGCCCTTAACATGCGAAAAAAATTGAGATATCTACTCACTATGTTAAGGGCGATTATTACTTATTCTTCTTCTATTCGTACTGTCTTCATAGCATCGCCCGGACTGGACGAAGACATAGGATCTCGAACAGTTATTCCATTGACCACATCCATACCATCAACGACTTTCCCAAAGACTGAATGATGATCATCCAAATGAGGAGTAGGCACAAAAGTTATAAAAAATTGACTGCCATTAGTCCCTCGTCCAGCCTGTACCCCCGCATTTGCCATTGATAACATCCCTGGAGAGCTATGTCTCAAATTAGGATGGAATTCATCATCAAATCTGTATCCAGGGCCACCCGTACCTGTACCTGTAGGATCCCCGCCTTGAGCCATAAACCCTGGTATCACTCTGTGAAATGTAACTCCATCATAATATCCTTGCTTCGCTAAGAAAACAAAATTATTTACCGTTACAGGTGCCTCCTTAGCGAATAATTCGACGACTATTTCACTTCCGTTTTCCATTTCAATAATCGCCTTATAATTCTTGTCTTCTGAAATTTCCATAGCTGGAGCACTATCAAATTGCATACTTCTCCCTCAAATAAAATTATTCTTTACGTTCATGTTACGCGTACTAACCTAGTGACAGACACCAACCCAAAAGGTCCATTTTATCGTTCAATAATGTTTATTGTCCTAATAATATCGCCTTTCCTCTTAGCCGTATTAGGATCTCTGATTGAAATACCGTTTACCACATCCATGCCTTCTATCACCCTGCCGAAGACGGCATGACACGAAGTTCCTCTAATATTGCAGTCCTTCCCATGTCCATCAAGAAGTGGTGTAGTCACAAAAGTTATGAAAAACTGACTTCCGTTGGTACCCAATCCATTTCGATTACCAGCATTAGCCATTGACACCGTCCCCGGCGAATCATGTTTTAAATCCGGATGAATCTCGTTATCAAATTCATAACCTGGGCCGCCCATACCTGTGCCTGAAGGATCTCCTCCTTGTGCCATAAACCCTGGTATCACCCTATGAAATGTCACACCATCATAATATCCTTGCTTCGCCAAGAAAACAAAATTATTTACCGTTACAGGAGCCTCTTTAGCGAATAATTCAATAGTAAAGGAGAGTCCTTTTTCCAATTCGAAACTCGCCTGATACTTTTTATTTTCGTCGATCATCATTTCTGGAGGATTGTTCCACGTTAGAGGTTTCTCTTCCGACTCGGTAACACGAGAACCATCTACTTGAGATCCATTCTCAAAGGAATTGCACCCGGAAAACAGAAGCCCCACTACAACGCACAATAACCCTGTAACTATACATTTTTTCACATACCTCATTTTAACTGTACCAATCCCCCTTCCAGTTTCAAGCCATCGTCGGATATATGTTAAAAGAAACCGTCGTAATTTTACAGGTCTCCGCTTGAATTGGCTAACTAGCAAAACCCGAGGTGTATGCTCCAATCAAGGCATCAGCTAAAGTCAGTTAGACATAAATTCTTTTAAGGCTTTTAGGCCATATTTATAACCTTCGATACCCATTCCCGCAATCACACCTCTGCAGACGGGAGCTATGTCGGATATCCTTCCTCTTCTTGCCGGATTGGACATGTGTATCTCTACAACATCAACGCCTGCCGTTTTCAGGGCTTTCTCCAGTGTAGGGTTCCCAACGGTAAATCCTGCAGGATTTATCAAAATCCCTTTAATCGCTTTAACTGAACACATCTCATTTACCTTTGAGATCACTTCGGACACATCATTGGAATGGAAAATATCCACTTCAACATTCAAGTCAGACGCATACTTAGTTATTTTCTCATCATATTCAGGCAAAGTCATTGTGCCGAATATATCGGTGTCTGTCTTACCGCGCATTTCCATACCTTTACCATGGAGCACTAGTATCTTAGTCAACTCACAACTCCTCTCATTAATTACAGGCCTAAATTCAAATTCCAAAACAATTAGACTGCCAGCTTAATGCCCTTAATGCCCTTAATGCCCTTAATGCCGACTATATAAATCGTCCAGTTTTATTGACATTGGGCCTATTAGTGGGGAAAAACAAATCATCCGGAACATTGCTATCCAAGAAACTGTTTAATCCATTGCAGCCCGGATATCGTATTATTCTTAGGGATATATTCACATCCAACCCAGCCTTGGTATCCGAAATCTTCAAGCATTGAAAATAGGAAAGGATAATTAATTTCCCCAGTACCCGGTTCATTTCTACCTGGATTGTCAGCAATCTGTAGGTGCTTAATAATATCCAGATTACTTTCTATAGTTTTAGTTAGATCACCCTCCATGATTTGCATATGGTAAATATCATACTGAAGGAACAAATTGTCCGATCCTACTGACTCTATTATCTCTCTAGCCTGATTAGTGTAATTCAAATGAAATCCCGGCATGTCCCTCACATTTATGGGTTCAATTAGTAGGCGTATACCTTCATTTTTCAACTCATCAGCCGCATATCTCAAATTACTAATTAAAGTATCAGAAATATCCTCAGGTGTATGATCAGCAGAGGGTATTCCAGCTAGACAGTTGAGTTGCTGACAGTTCAGTGCATTGGCATACTCAATGGCCAAATCCACCCCCTCTCTAAACTCTGAGACCCTGTCTGGATAACATGCAATGCCTCTTTCCCCATGATCCCAATTCCCCGCAGGCAAATTGTGTAATACCTGCACAAGCCCGTGTGTCTTCAATTCGAGTGCGATATCGTTCTTGTCAAAGTCATATGGGAAAAGATACTCTACACCCTGAAATCCTATATCTGACGCAGCCTTAAATCTTTTAAGAAAATCGTCCTCGTTAAACAACATAGTCAAGTTAGCAGCAAAGTTAAGCATACCGATTCCCCTTTCATTATTAATTTGTTGACGCTTCGACTCTAAGTAAGTGTCGATGGAATAACAGCTCTTTGCTCGGAAGAAGCTTTGTACACGGATAAGGCAACCCTTAGAGTATGATTAGAAAAATCTATATCCATGTCGGGCTGTTGATCATTAATAATACATTCAATGAAATGAGTAGCAGCTCCATTAAAGGATTCCATCCATTCCATAGGTACTTGGTAAGAAATGGTTTCTATGCCTTTCATGAGAACTACTGGCGCCATGTCCAGCATTTCACTTGTGCATCTGGTAACCCAAATGGCTCCCTTAGTGCCCTGAATGGCGAAAAAATCCTCTCCACCATAATACTTTCCACGTATTGTCATTTCCTCTGATCTAGAATAGTCATATACTCCCAGACATTCGTTCCTCTTAAACTTCCACATAGCTGCAGCTGGTAGCTCATCTTCTCTGTCATCGGGGTTTGATATTATTCCTTGCACCGATTCTATCTCTCCGAGCCATCTGATGGCGGTTGCATATTTATGCCAACCGTCATCGTACATCGCTCCTCCAGCCTGTAAAGTAGCATCTGCTCTCCACTTCATAGCATCTTCGCCGATCGGAAAGTCTGATTCAGATAGCTTAGCGCGAACAGTTCTCATGCGTAGCATATTCGGTTCACCTATTGCTCCAGACTCAAGCAATTCTTTGGCTTTCATAATGGGGGGATAATGAAGAAAATTCTCAGTAATCCTAAACTTCCTATCGGATTTCCTTACCGCAGCAGTAATAACTTCCGCTTCAGCAATAGTAGACGCCAAAGGTTTCTGACAGGAAACATGCTTGCCAGACTCCAGACCACGAACTATTTGGTCTGCATGCAAATGCGTAGGTGTTAAAAGTTCAACGGCATCAATTTTCTCATCTTCGAGCACCTGTTCGTATGTGGAGTAAATCCTAGGGGATATACCCCATTCTTTAGCCCTTGACACTGCCCTGTCAACATCGGGGTCGCACAACGCTACTACCTGACACTTGGTATTTGCAAGATATCCAGGAACATTCAACTGTGATATAGTTCCACACCCAACTATAGCTATCTTAACTTTATCCAATTTATTAATCTCCTCACATGTGTCAATCAATAATTTTTTACCCAGGCAAACTAACTAGGGAATCTTAATCCAAAAATACTCAATCAGAGCGTGTAGCATATCACCAAATTAAGCAGTTAATATTGATTCCTGAGTTCCGAATGCTTTGCAGCCATGAGAGAATACCAAAGAAGATGGAGGGTGAAAAGTAATGAATCGGTGCTCTTGGGCTTCGAAGAACGCTTTAATGATTGCCTACCACGACACAGAGTGGGGGGTACCGGTACATGACGAATTCAGACTATTTGAATACCTTACTTTGGAAGGAGCTCAGGCGGGTCTTAGTTGGATGACTATACTTGCAAAACGAAAAGAATATCGAAAAGCCTTCCTGGCGTTCGATCCTTATCGTATATCCGAATTTGGCGAAGAGACAATTTCGGAATTATTGAACAACAAAGGCATCGTTAGAAACAAAGCCAAGATATTTAGCGTTGTACAAAATGCTCGGATGCTAATTGCTGTCGTGGAAGAATACGGCTCTTTCGACTCCTTCATTTGGAATTTCGTAAAAAATAAACCTGTGACAAATGTCTTTGAAAATAGTAAGGACATACCTGCCTTCACTTCACAGTCACAGCACATCAGTGAGGAACTCAAACGAAGAGGCTTCAAATTTGTAGGACCAACTATAACCTACTCCTTCATGCAAGCCGCTGGATTAGTGAACGATCATGTCACATCATGTTTCAGGCACGAAGAAATATCTGAAAACGTATACTACTAAATTCAAACTGACCATCTATATTGTCCCCGAAAGAGACAAATGCCTTTGACGTGTTATAATGGGGCTGTTGTGGGGACGCGTGGCTTCGACAGCGGACAGTCTCTACAGGATTGCAGGCCGAGGCTCACCATCTACCTCGTAAAAAGATGGTGAAAAAATTAACTGGCAACTCTAACGAGTACGCTTTAGCCGCCTAATTTAGGCGACTACATCTGAGTTGTTCTGTCCTCGAGGGATGGCATCAGGTGATATATTATCGAGGTGCGGCCTGATAGACGCCGATACTGATGGTCTAAGACCCATCGGCTGGCTTTTGCATTCGCTCCCCGCCGGAAAGGGTTGCGAAGGCGAGATACAAAATTCCGGCTAAGCCTGTAGTATATCTTGATTAGAGCATCTTCTGGACGGGGAGTTAGACCCTCCCCCGTCTCCACCAAATTTGAAGTCAGGTCGCGGACTATGTAGTGTGATTTGGCCAACCAGGGAGTAATTAATATGGACTCAAATGAATCAGGTGAGGAACCAGCGTATCAAATCAAAGTCGACAACCTTTACAAAGTATTTGGCAGGAATCCCAGGCGTGCTCTAGCTGCAGAGCACGTTCACAAATCCCGAGACGAAATACAATCAGAACTCAACCTCGTAATGGCCCTCAGAAATGTCTCTTTTGAAGTGCGATCTGGAGAAACATTTGTAGTCATGGGACTATCTGGAAGTGGAAAGTCCACCCTCGTGAGATGCCTTATCCGCCTTATAGAAAAAACCTCGGGTAACATCTTCATTGACAGTGATGACGTTACAGAATTCTCAGCAAATGATCTACGAGAATTCAGAAGAAGTAAAATCGCAATGGTGTTTCAACAATATGGATTATTACCCCACAGGAACGTTCTAGACAATGCAGCCTACGGGCTCGAAGTAAAAGGCATGGAGAAAGAGGAGCGCTACACAATCGCAAGACGCGTACTTGAGTTAGTAGGGCTTACTGGTTGGGAAAATTCTAAGGTTAGGCAATTGAGTGGTGGTATGCAACAAAGAGTTGGACTGGCAAGGGCATTGGCAGTCGAGGCAGAAATACTGCTCATGGATGAACCTTTTAGCGGACTAGATCCATTAATCCGAAGACAAATGCGAAAAGAACTAGCTTCTCTGCAGAAGGAACTAAAGAAAACAATAGTCTTCATAACTCATGATCTTGATGAAGCGATAACCGTTGGAGATCGTATCGCAATTATGAGAGATGGTGAAATCATTCAACTAGGTACACCAAGAGAAATCATTATGAATCCCGTTGATGATTTCGTCAGAGAATTTACAGAGGATATTACGCCATCTCGTGTGATTGAGGTGGGGTCGATTGCTAGTCCTCCCCCACTAACTTCGCGTATATCGGAAACTCCCGATCATGTACTTAAAAGCATGATCAATGCAGGAGTGGACTATTCCATATGTTTAGACGAAGAAGACCGCTTTCTAGGAATGCTAAGAAGAAATGATCTCGATAGATCTCAAGACATTGGTAACGCAAAGATATCAGACATGTTTAGTATCCCATCTGTACACTTGGTTCAGAGCACCACAGTGGAAGATGCGATACCGATCATTTCTGAAGTTGATACGGATATACCTGTCACTAACGATGATAACCGGCTATTGGGCGTCCTCACAAAAAGTGCTGTAATTCAGGCTTTAGGGCGACCCGCACTAGCTCTATAACGACTCAGGATGTTACGTAATTTGCAATAGTTACGTAACAAAGACACAACGAATCACAAAATGTCAAACAACATTGGGAGAGGTACGAGTATGGTCCATACAAAATCTGAAGTTTCTGATGATGAAGATTCTCCGGGAAGTAGACTGCGAATACCATCAATAATATCTAAAATTTCTAATGATGAAGATTCTCCAGAAAGTAGACTGCGAATACCATCAATAATAGCTGGAATAGTCGCCGCAAGTATTTTGCTATCCTATTTGGTCCATGGGATAGGTGATGGACTAGAATTCGCCCTAGATTTTCCTCTCAACGTTGGACCCGAAATAGAAAGAAGCTTAGACGATGCAATAAAGTGGTTTGTAGTGACCTTTGGCTGGTTTTTCGATGCAGTCAGCCATTACGTAAAATTGGTCCTAGGTAAATTGAGAGACTTTCTAATTTGGATCCCTTGGCCCATTGTAATGGGATTAGTTTTCATTACAGCCTGGAGGGTAGCCACAATTCGAATTGCCATTATGTCATTAATTGGCATGGTAATACTGGCATCAGTAAACCTTTGGGAACCCACAATGGTTACAGTAGCAATAATGATGGTTTCTGTGTTCATTTCCATTGTAATAGGTATTCCCGTGGGTATATCAGCTGCTAGAAACGAAAAGGTCAATACGGCTATACGTCCTGTATTAGACGCAATGCAAACTATGCCAAGTTTCGTCTATTTGGTACCTGGCATCATGCTCTTTGGACTTGGGAATGTGGCCGCTATCCTAGCGATAGTACTGTACTCCGTCCCGCCTTGTATTAGGCTCACGAATCTGGGGATCAGGCAAGTTGATCCCTCAGTGGTAGAAGCAGGAAAATCTTTTGGCTCCAGCCAAATGCAACTTTTATTTAAGATTCAAATACCAATGGCTATCCCTACCATCATGGCCGGAGTAAATCAGACAGTTATGATGGCACTTGCTATGGCTACCATAGCCGCAATGGTTGGTGCCGGAGGCCTTGGCATTGAAGTTCTAAGAGCGATGGGGCAGTTAAACGAGGGAGAGGCGATCATTGCAGGATTTGGAATAGTCATATTGGCAATAATAATTGATCGAATATCTCAAGGATATATTGGAACTTCAAACAACTAGATGGAGATCCTGAATACGTCCTAGTCACCAAACAGCTATGGACTGTCATTAATATAAAGAGGTCGCAGCCTGTTGTATCGGCTGCGACCTCTTTCAAATTTAGGTGTCGCGTTTCACTTTTTTCCTGAAGACGATTAATCTTCGGAAGCTAGAGCAGATTCAACGCTCGCAAGAGCGTCAGCAGGTAACCAGCTTTTCCAAGCGTCATTATTCTTTAGATACCAGACACCCGTAGCGCTGTATGCCTCTTCAGAACTATCATAGTTGTCTTTGTTGTCTGAATACCAGGCTTCTGCAACTAACTGCTGACCCGCGGACCAGTCCCAATTCCTGAAAAACGGGATCAGATGCGGCGCATCTTGCACTAGTTCCATATTCATTGCAATCATAATCTCCGCCGGAGGGAAGGCGCATCCTAAAACAGGATCCTCTCCCGCACAGTTAGACGGAGCTGGCTGTTCGAGATCTATGACGCCAGTAGGATACTCCAAATCATGCATTAATTTCGTAGGTCCCCAGAAATAAAACAGTATAGCCTTTTCCTTAGCGAAGGCGCCTTCTACAGCAGCAGCTAATGCGCCATATGTACCAGGATCACGTAATTCAACATGATCACTTAGACCCATCGCAGCTATCTGGCCAGGTCCAGCCTCTGTTCCTTCTTGAACCCCTCTACATGCCCATGAAGCTATACACCCATACAATACAGCTTTCCCTCCACTATCAGCTTCTGCGAAAAGAGCCTTGTACTGATCATCTTTTAGATCCTCTATAGAATCCAATTCTGGGTATTGCTCCTGCACATATCCAGGAATCAGGAATGTGCTTTGCCAGTTGTCTTCAAGGCTTTTACCCACTGGGATAACTTCCCCAGCTTTAACGGCCTCATTCCAAACTACATTCTGGTTAGGGAGCCAAATTTCCATCGCCAGATCAACGTCACCTTTCCTAAGACCTTGGAATAGAGGTACCGTTTGACCCTCAATTTGGGAGGTTGGATGACCAAACCCGTGTTCTACTATGTAACGGGCGACCCCATTTTGCACTAGTGCACTATCCCAACCTAGCCCACTAAAAACAATTTCTCTTCTTGGCGTTGGAGTTGGAGCAACTTCAACTTCTCTAACTACTTCAACTTCAACTTCAACTTCTTTGATTTCTACAACCGTGTCACCCTTGACTTCTTTAACTACTTCAACTTCCTTGACTACTTCAACCTCCTTGACTACTTCAACCTCTTTGATCACTTCAACTGTTTCGGGTTCTGCACTACATGCTAGAGGTACAACCATTAACAGCATCAGAGCCAAAGCGGAGAAGAACAGCAAGGTTCGTTTACCTAGTGGCAAATCCATATTCCTTTCCTCCATTCTTATTTTGACTTCAATAATTACGACACCAGGGTCATGTTCTAGGAACGCCAGACCTAAAAGAACCACCAATCCAACAAAGTATTATCGGTTAAATTAAAGGGGATTAGCAGAGTACTTAAATCAGTAAATTTAGCGCACCACATCGCAACACCGCACATATAGTCTCCCATGACCCTTACCCTTCTGTCAAATCACACAGCCTTGGAGGGTGTTCATAGGCATGCCTAAAATCTGCTGAGTCAAACGGCTAGTGTCATGGGAGAAAGATTCAAGACGCATGACCTACCGTATCTCAAACTTATGCCATATCTTTAATTGGAATTCATATACGGGGAAACATTGTGATGGCCCTTTAAATATTCACTTTCAGAGGATCGAAACACGATTGTTAGACATAGACTTAAATATTCAATTTGGCTATAATGCGAAACAATGGTTGCAAGCGTGTCTTGAGCCTGTCGACCATATGCAGTTGGCGAGAAAAATCGCACTTCACCTCTTCTGCGGTTTAGTGCAAACCAAGGAGAATTGGTTATGAAATCTGAGAGAGCTCTTGTAGCTCATCTTATGCGGCGAGCAGCGTTTGGAGCCACCCCAACTGAGCTTGATTATTTGACCGAACACAAAACGTACGAGGATATCGTAGAAGACCTAATCAACCCTGAAAAATTTGAAGAACTAGACCGGAGTTACTTAGATCGTTACTACGGAGGTGAACAGGTATCCGCTCAGGTTGCAAAATGGCTCTTCCGTATGATTAACACACCAAGGCCTCTGGAGGAAAAGATGTCCCTCTTCCTCCATCATATTTTTCCTGTGGCGTGGGGTAAGAGTGAACACACACACTCTATCGTGGTGGAAATTGAAATGTTCAGGAAGATTGGCCTCAGCAGCTTTAAAAATATCCTCTTTGAGTTATCGAAAGATCCAGCCATGATCTTTTGGCTAGACAACAACGAAAACCACAAAGATGAGATAAACGAGAATTATGGAAGAGAGCTTCTAGAATTATTTTCCATGGGAGTCGGCAATTACACTGAAAATGACATTAAAAACGCCTCTCGTGCTTTTACAGGCTGGACATTCAGGCAACCTCTGTCTTTATATCCTTTCGGCCATTATCCTGCAGTTTTTGAATACTTGCCAGAAGATCATGACAATAACGAGAAAGAGTTCCTTGGACATAAGGGCAATTTCAACGGAGAAGACATCATAAACATCATTGTGCGACAGCCCGCAACAGCAAAATTTGTAAGCCGACACCTTTATAATTTTTTTGTTGAGGATGAAACACAAGTGCCATCATGGGCTACAGAAGCTCCAAAGAACGAAGATGCAATAAATGAACTTGCAGGAGTCTTCATGGAGAGCTCTGGCGACATGAAATCAGTTCTTAGAGTTCTTTTCAATTCAGATTTTTTTAAAGAATCTATGAAACTACCAAAAGTAAAAAGCCCTACGGAACTTGTGGCAGGAGTTCTTAAACAAACGGGGGAATTTAATAAGCCTAAGCCGGGAATTCACGTATTCGCAAATACCACATTAAACGGGTCCGCAACTGATGGTACCATGTCAATCATGGGGCAAATGCTGATGAATCCTCCTACAGTGGAGGGGTGGCATACCGGTCACGAATGGATCAACTCTGGGACTCTAAGTGAGCGGATAAGTTTTGTTGAGGATCAATTTTCTGACGAATCCAAGCCGGGTATTAGGGAAATTATTAGCAGGATTGGAAGTCTGGAAAACGATCCTGCAGCCATAATTGATCAGTGCCTGGATCTGATGGGCGGTATTAATGTAAGTGAATCAACATATGAAGCGCTTGTCGCTTATACACAAGAACTCCAAGGATTCACAGGCAAAGAGATTTCTGAAGGGACAGGTATACACAATGTTTTGCAGATGGTAGCCTCAACTGTAGACTACCAATTTGCGTAGGATAATTTCACACGACTAACGGGCGGATAGACAAATAGAATAGTAAAGGGAATAACTTGTTATGACTACTACAAACAAACCCAAGACTCTGGTCGTTATACAACTGACTGGTGGAAACGACTTCATGAACACTATAGTTCCTTACACCAACGAACATTACTACGATTCTAGAAAAAAGGTTGTTCTTAGACAGGATGAAGTTCTGCCTATAAACAATGATTTAGCTATCAACTACAACGCTGCGCCCTTTAAGCGTATTTATGACGAAGGTAGAATGGCTATCGTTCAGGGTATCGGTTACCCTGACTCAAACAGATCACACTTCAGAGGTATGGATATTTGGCACACAGCAGAACCAGACAGAGTTGGTAGCGAAGGTTGGCTTGGGCAGGCCGTCCGCCAATTGGATACCGGTGGAGAGAATGTGTTAACTGGCGTGAATGTAGGTGCTGGACTCCCAAGGGCAATGGCTGTAGCAGGCGTGCCTGTCACATCTGTGGGCGATCTTGAGGGTTATGGGGTAATGAGCAAGGTAGAACATCAACAAGTAAAGGAAAAGGCTCTGGAAGCATTTAAAGCCATATATGGTCAGGCCATAGGCAGCGGTCCAGTTGCGGAATATATAGGCCAAACAGGCTTAAATGTCCTAGACGGCGCGGACAGATTAGCAGAAGTAGCTAGCGGATATTCTTCCACCATTGAATATGCTGACAATGAAATATCAAAAAATTTGCGCGACGTCGCGAGGATTCATCTAGCTGGTTTGGGAACTAGAATTTTCTATACCACCCATGGTGGATATGACACTCATGCAACAGAACTGCAAGGTCATCCTAAACTAATGAAGAACCTCTCGGCAGCCATATCAGACTTCCTAGATGACTTGGACCAGCATGACGCAGGGGACGATGTGGTAATCCTTGTTTTCACTGAATTCGGCAGGCGCATGCGAGACAACGGAAGCGGTACAGACCACGGCTCTGGCGGAGGAGCATTTCTATTCGGCAATAAAATAAGAGGCGGATTATACTCAGAGTATCCGTCACTTAAACCAGTGGACTGGGAACACGGGGAAGATCTCAAGCACACAATTGACTTCAGAGGTATTTACGGTACAGTGTTGGAACAATGGCTGGGAGTAGAGGCACAACCAATAGTTAAGGGTGCTTTCGAGCAGATATCTCCATTCGCAAACTAGTCTGATCTAAACTAGGTAAAAAGATATATAGTTGTTGTCCAAAGGAGTCTTTGAATATGACGAGACCACATGGAATATTGAGAGCAGGATACCCTTACCTAAGAACTCTAGGCATGCGTAGAATAACTAATTTCCCGGTTGATGTAGCCTTCGGAAAAGACAACATGATTTACGTTTTATGTCGGGCTGAAGGCCAGGCCTTGATTAGAGTTTGGCCTATAGAGGACATGGAACAACAAACTGATGATTTAAAAGGTATAGGAAATGGTTACGGAACGGGAGACGGTCAGCTCCTATGGCCAGTTCAAATAATTACAGACGCTGACAACAACGTCTATGTGACAGATGAAGCAGCCAACAAAGTTACCGTGTTTGATAGTAATGCGCAATTCGTTTCGAAATGGGGAAAAGAAGGCAGTTGTGAAGGGCAATTCGACGGTCCTACAGGAATTGCTCTGCACGACGACGGACACTTGGTATTAGTTGACTCCAAGAACAATAGAATCCAGAGATACACCACTTCCGGCGAATATCTAGGAGCATTTGGTGAAGCAGGAAGCGATCCTGGACAACTTAATCTCCCTTGGGGAGTCCATGTAGACGAACTCGGGGATATCTATGTATCCGATTGGGGAAACAATAGATGCCAGGTGTTTGACAGAACCGGGAATTTAAAAACGATCATTGGTAGATACGGCCATGGAGAAGGAGAATTTGACCGACCTACGGGCATAGCAGTCGACGGTCATGGAGACATATACGTTGCAGATAGTGGTAATGATAGAGTCCAAATGTTTAACTCGGAAGGGCAATATATAGCGAGCTTCAAAGGCGATGCTTCTTTGTCCAAAGTGGCAAGAGCCTTCATGCTTACAAATGCTATGTCTAATAGACTTAGAGAATCTGGCCGAATAGAACAAGAGAAATATCTCCGTAAACCCAGATCTGTCCGTATCGATGATTCATTCCGATTATTCATACCTGACTACGAAAGCTACCGAATACAAGTTTACGAAAAGGATTTTCTTGTCTTGGATGAAACACAACTTTCCAGCCCTCTAAGAAATCCTACTCTTGAAGTAACCTAAAATGTAGCTCAGATTGGGTAAAGCTTCGAACATTGACTTGCAATACTCAAAAAAGCAATTTCTGGACCTTGACGACGATTCTCTTTCAGGTAGTCGGCCAATGATACTTTAACATGGAATTTAAGGTAGACTACTAACTAAGCTCGGTATAACACGTTCAGGCAATGCACTCCTAACATAAGCCTAGGCCAACTATGAATACTCATAATAATGCTGCCGCATTGACACCAATAAGAATCTGTGACTTCTCCGGCCAGTTAGCCGGAGCAGGAGCCACACGATATTTGGCTGCAATGGGAGCACAAGTGATTCGTATTGAGGACCGTCTTTCAAGGGGTGGCTGGGATATGTTTAGAGGAACAGGACCATACAAAGACGATAGGAGGGGTCATAACCTAGGTGGAATGTACAACAATCACAACATTGAAAAGTTAGGAATAACTTTGAACGCAAAATCACTTGAAGGCCAAGAAATACTCAGGGAATTGGTTTCAATAAGTGATGTCGTCACTGAGAATTTTAGCGCAGGGGTTATGGAAAGATGGGGATTCGGATACGAAGAAATGCAAAAAGTGAAACCCGATATTATATATGTATCCAATTCTGGCTTTGGACACAGCGGTCCATATAAGTCATTCAAGTCTTGGGGACCAGTGGTGCAGGCAGTTTCAGGATTAACATACCAATCAGGCCTGCCCAATATGCCTCCCGCGGGATTGGGATACTCTTACATGGACCACACTGGAGGCTATTTGATGGCGATAGCGATATTAATGGCCTTATATCACCGTTATAAAACTGGTGAGGGGCAATATGTCGACATGTCTTGTACCGATGCTGCTCTCGCTCTAAATGGCCCTGCCCTTCTCGACTATACTGTGAACGGACGTCCTTCATCCAGCGTTGGTCAACCCAACAGCAATCGTAGTCATTACCCACCAATGGCTCCACATGGAATATACAAAAGCCGCGGCAATGACAAATGGATTGCTATAGCCGTTCGTACCGAGGAAGAATGGAAATTACTTAGCAATTTATTTGCAATGCAAGGCATAAAAGACTTGGACAAGTATGCTACGTTGGATAAAAGATTGGAACAAGAAGACGAACTAGATAATCTAGTCACGTCATGGACTGAGAAACGAACTTCATATGAAAGTATGAATACTCTGCAAAGACTCGGAATTCCTGCCGCAAGCGTTCAAAATCCTGAAGAACGAATAGATAAAGATCCTAACATTCTTGCCTGGAATGCATTTCCTGAAGTCCAACACGCTGAGATGGGGCCTACCAGAGTAGAAGGACTCGCTATGAAGTTTACAAAAACTCCCGCCACTATTGGGAAAGGAGGAAACCTCCTCGGAGAGGATAATAAGTACGTCTACGAGGAGATTCTTAATATAGACCCAAATATATTGACGAACTTACAGTCCATTGGAGTCATCTAAATGACCAGCGTTCTGAACGACATACATGTTTTGGAAATTGGAAGTGATTTAGGGGCATGGTGCGGTAAGCTTCTTGCAGACATGGGAGCCACCGTCACCAAAATAGAGCCTCTGTCTGGCGATCCAATGAGATCTTACGCCCCATTTTATAAAGACATTCCAAATAAGAACTCAAGTCTATATTTCTGGCACTATAATACTAATAAGAGGAGTGTTACTCTTGACCTGGATATGGAAGAAGGGCGGGAACTCTTCCGTCGACTCATTAGTAAGACCGACGTAGTAATTGACTCATTACCACCTGGACAATTGACAAATTACGACTTAGGGTACACCTCATTATCCAAAATAAACTCGGCAATCATATTGGCCTCTCTGTCTCCTTTTGGACAATCCCTGCCATACAGCGATTATCAAGCAACTGATCTGACCGCTTTAGCATTTGGAGGATCTGCCTGGAGTTGCGGTTACGACGATCATGAATTACCACCTGTCAGATGTGGCGGAAATCAGGCATATCACACGGTAAGCCATTTTGCCGCCATGGGCATAATGACAGCTCTCATTCATCGGCAATTCTCGGGAGAAGGTCAATTTATAGATGTAAATATGCATGCAGCTCAAAATGTAACTACTGAGGGAGGAGCCTATAACTGGCTAATAGCCCAAGAAACCGTTCAAAGACAGACGGGACGACATGCCTCTGTGGCACCAACCCCACCGACGCAAATCAAATGCCGCGACGACAAATACGTTAATATTGGATTCCCTGCGCGAACTGAAGAACAGTGGTTCCAATTACTGGCCTGGCTTGATGATCATGATCTAGTGGGCAACCTATCAGACTATCTGACTCCACCAAATCGAGAAGCTATTGTGCGTAGAGATCCCGATGCGATAAAACATATGCATCTAGTGATGCAGGCAGTTGAAAAACTGTGCCAAACGTCAAACGCCAAAGATATATTTGCGAAAGCACAAGAACTGGGATTTCAATGGGGAGTAGTTTATGCGCCTGACGAAGCAATGGAAGATGAACATTTTCTTGCTCGGAATATGCGAATAGAAGTCTCACATCCTGAACAGGAACGGTTTTTCGCCTACCCCGGATCCCCTTATAAATTTGAGCTGACTCCCTGGAACATAAAAAGACGTCCCCCACTATTAGGTGAAGACAATGACACTGTGTATGCACAGGAGCTTGGGATTGACAGTACCAACCTGACTGAATTGAAATCACAAGACGTTATATGACTCTCCTTGCAAACAAGGAAGTGGCCAATATAGAATGCGCTGCATAACTCCAGCATAAAGGTCGTCAAAGTGAGGTAACCATGAATTCGCTCAGAGGTAAAACTGCTATTGTTGGCATAGGAGAAGTGCCCACCCGTCGGCAATACGAAAATCGAACAATGTACGGACTCTGCGCCGATGCCTCAAAATTGGCAATTGAAGATGCAGGGATACAAAAAGAAGAAATAAATGGACTTGTCACCGATGGCGCCTACGGCACTCCTGCATCCATGGCTGAATATATAGGCATCCGCCCCACTTTCGCGACTGGTGTCACAATGCAGGGAGCTAGTGGAGCTAGTGCTACCACTGTAGCAGCGTTAGCAATAAACGGAGGCATGTGCGATACAGTTCTAGTCGTTATGGGGAATTCAAGGAGAGATCGCGACCGAATGGGGAATGCCGCTCCATCTGTCCGCACAGAATGGGAAGATCCATTTGGTATGGCTCCAGGAGCCAACACGGGATACGGACTCCTTTACCAGAGACATATGCATGAATATGGGACAACGGAGAGACAATTAGCCCAACTTGCAGTTAATCAAAGATTTAATGCCGAGTTTAATGAAAACGCTGTGTTCAAGGATCAACTTATAACCGTTGATGACGTACTAAATTCCAGATATATAAACAGGCCTCTAAAGCTCCTTGAATCTGTGATGCCTTGCGATGGGGCAGCAGCTTTGATAATCACTACAGCTGAAAAGGCCAAAACCCTACCGAACCTACCAGCCTATCTACTTGGTGCTGGAATGGAGCAAGGTGCTGCTAATCTATGGCAAACTTCACAAGTTACAACAAGTCCAGTCGCAGTCTCCGCCCCTAGAGCCTTCGCTATGGCCGGCTATAATCCATCCGACATGGAATTTGCACAATTCTACGACTGATATACAATCCTCGCGGCCGTGTGCCTCGAAGATGCCGGTTTAGTAAGCAAGGGTGATATAGGGCCTTATTTGGAATCTACTGATACCACCTACAAAGGTACCTTCCCGATTAATACTGATGGAGGGCAGCTCTCTGGTGGTCAGCCTGGGCTTGCTGGCGGATTCAGACACGTGATTGAAGGCGCTAGACAAGTAATGGGTAAGGCTGGCAAAAGACAAGTTGAAAGGAACGACATCGGTATGGTCAATGGCTGAGGTGGTACAGCGAGTGAGATGTGCTCGCTGATTCTCGGGTCCGAGAACACTTTATAAATCAAGAAATTGCCCTAGGTTTAGGACAGCAATATGAATTCAAATACAATTAGACCTCTACCTGTGCCCGTCAATGACGCCTTATCCAAACCATTTTGGGAAGGAACCAGAAAGCACGAGTTGCGAATGCCTATATGCAATTCGTGCTCGGGTATTTTCTTTTATCCCCGAGAACGTTGCCCAGAATGTCTATCCGACGATTTAGATTGGTCAACAGTAAGCGGATTAGGACGCCTACATACTTATACTATAATTGAACAGTCCGTACACCCATATTTTCTCAAAGACATCCCGTATGTCTATGCGATGATCCAATTAAACGAAGGTCCTCGAATAATTTCTAATATTATCAACTGTCCGTTGACCGAAATCAAAATAGACATGGAAGTTAGAGCAGTTTACGAAGATCTAAATGATGATACAACTCTGATCAATTTTGAGCCTGCCCAATCCTAGTTATTTATTGTGAACAAAAAATGGATTCTTTCCAATCAAGAAATTCTATGGAATCTACGCGTAAGAATTGAAATCCAGCTTTTTGCGCAAAATATTCGTCCATATCCGTATCACCAATATGTAAATAACTATCAGATTCAAAGGTAGTCATCACATCGTTCAGTCTGTTCTTAAGAACTGTAAAGTCTACCTGAAGACCCTGCTTCTCCCACATGTTATTCTGGTAGCTTACGGGTCTATCGGAGCAACTACCCAATATATTCCCTTTATTCTTAAGTATTTGGATCATGTCCATAGTTACGCTGCCCTTAGGATCTCCGGTTTCTAATGTTCCATCTATATCAAAGCTTATCAAAGGCAATCAAATCCTCCGTAGTGGGACAATGTTGGAGTGTTCCAAAATTATATTCTTATCCGTCCGTAATATCTTCGTAATCCTACTATGTCGATATATAGTTGATTTATTATGGAAGAGCTTACAAACGACATATAAGCATATTCATCGACATTGATCGTATAATGTTCAAAGAGTAATATCTAGTCTAAATACTTTACCAATATGCCTTTTTATACGCTAATTACTATAGGAATATACGTGAACTCCCACTTCTAAATCACCATACCATTATCAAAAAGGAGTGCATACAATGCATAAGAAAATACATTCAGTTGCCGGTACCGGCTATCTAGGGTACGAAGGAGACGGAGGGCTTGCAGTTGACTCTATGTTGAATAGTCCCTTTCACGTGGAATTAGACCCTAGCGAAAAATTCTTGTACATAGCTGATTGTTTCAATTTCGTCATACGAAAAGTAGATTTGAAGACCGGCATAATTTCGACGATTGCAGGTACCGGTCGGTCAGGATACACTGGCGACGGTGATTTGGCCATCAACGCAGATATTGACGAAATATACGCCATTCAAGTCGATCACAAAGGCAACCTTTACATGTTACAAAGACTTATCCCCTGTATACGTAAGATAGATCTAAATACCGGAGTAATTCAAACAATTGCAGGGACTGGCATAAGTGGATACTCGGGTGATAATGGCTTAGCCGTGCAGGCTACTATGAAAGAACCTAATGATTGTGTTTTAGACGGACACGGAGGACTCCTAGTAGCAGACGTCCAAGACCAACGCATCAGAAAAATAGATCTTAATTCTGGATTGATTACTACTTTTGCAGGTACGGGTGAAAAGGCGCATTCGGGAGATGACCAGGATGCACGTTATGCAGCCTTACACGGCGCTAGGGCTGTATGTGTGGATACCATAGGAAATACATATCTCTGTGAAAGAGAAGGTAATACACTACGTAAAATAGACGCTGATGGCATAATTAGTACAGTAGCGGGCACTGGGGAAAAAGGATACGAAGGTGATGGAGGACCAGCTACAGCAGCTACACTTAACGGTCCAAAGGCTATTCGATGCGACCCTGATGGAAACGTGTTTATAGTAGATACAGAAAATCACGCTATAAGGAAACTTGATGTTAGCAGTGGTATTTTGACAACCGTCTCTGGCGGTCATGAAGGTCCTGATGGTGACGGAGGACAGGCAATTTTATCTGGCATGGGAAGACCCCATGGAGTAGTTATAGACAAATCAGGTGGTCATTATGTAGCCGATACTCAAAATCATCGCGTTAGATATATTGGATAACAAAGTGCAAACTAAAAGCTGCTAGTCAAATCGAAATCTACCATTTCAACACGCCTATGCAAAACCACGTTCATTTACCATCATAGTTTTAGTTTCTACATCTACCTCTAAAACCACTTTTTTTCTAGCAGGGAGGAGTATATCCTTTTTACGGCCAGGTTTACGAATGACATATACATCATTGGCTCCCGTTTGTATTATTTCGTATACCGTGCCCAATTCTTCTCCAGAAACTGTTTTAACTAACATATCCAAAATTTGATAGTGATAATATTCACCTTCAGAAATGGGAGGAGGCACTTCGGTTTCTGGAATAGTCAGCAAACATCCATTATGCTTTTGTGCTTCGGATCTAGAATTCAGGAGGTCTAACTTTATAATTAATACTTTATTAGCAATTCTGGAACTTTGAATCACCGCTAGACGGCCTTCCACAAATAGACGTTTGCCATTAGAAAATCTATTCTGTGCATCCGAAAAGCTCTCGACTTTGACCTCTCCATGAATACCCCAGGCCCCTCGAACACGTCCGACAATCACATCATTAGTATTGCTGCTGTTCAAACGATTTCTCACTCACATTAAATAGAAGGCTGATTGTAAATAATGTTTGGGATTTCCTAGAGAGGCGTGGATTATTCTATATCCAACATAGCTCTAGTATTCTGCTTCACTGCAGCAACGCGTAATAACGATCTGATTGGTTGCGCCATTCTTCCGTGGCGCCCAATTACCTTACCTTTATCCTCCGGAGCCACCTGTAATTTAATCAGGGTCCTACCGTCAGACTCTTCTTCCACTACGTTTACGCTATCCGGTTGCGATACGATAGATTTAGCTATGTACTCTATTAATTCTTTCATGTCTGTATTCACTCAAGTGCTCCCACCTTCTTGAGCATGTGTTCAACAGCTTCTGATGGTTTGGCACCTTGCTTGATCCACTTAACCGCTTTTTCTTCGTCTATAACAATCGTAGGGGGGTCAGTACGGGGGTTATAATGGCCTAAGTGATCTACAAACGCCCCGTTTCTTGCCGCCCTAGAGTCAGCCACTACAATCCTGTAGCTAGGTTGATTCTTAGCACCCACTCTTCTCAATCGCATTCTCAACATAATTTATTAATTTCCACCTTCAAATAAATCCAACTACTACAGTTCTTAAATAAGCCGACCATATGACAGTGAACATACCAGACATGTCCCTGAGTGTATCTACAGCTAATGCGTCCTGTCAACGCCACCGGCTATATTAAACAGCGCATTCCAGGATAAACATTTGCCTATCTCGGTTCATATTAGTCATCCACAGAATTTAAGTGAGATGGCAGAATACTAGCTACCCAGAAACACGACAGATTACTCTTTATTCAAAGCGCTAAGCTGCTTCATAATTCGTGATTTTCTTCGCGAGGCATTATTCGGATGAATCGCCCCTTTTTGGGCAGCCTTATCTAATGCTTTAATGGCATCATCTGTTGCTTCCTTAGCACCAGAAGTATCGGCGGCATCCATGAGGTTTCTTGCCCTTCGTATGTAAGTCCTAGCCGCACTCCTTAATGGAGCGTTTCTAAGTCTCTTTCTTTCAGACACCCTGTTAGTTTTTGCACTAGGCAATTCTTCCAGTACCTCCAGAGATTAATCCCACAACATTTGTGATCAGTTAGGAACTCGCACGACTTACCGACGTAACTCCCCTCACACCCTCTAACATTGAAAACAAAGTGTTAAGTTGATCAATCCCATTTATATATATTGTAAGCGTTACAACGCTTATTTCACCACGTTCCTCGGATATACAGTTTTCTATATTAACATGCTGTTCTGAAACAAGGGAAGTAATATCACTCAGGAGACCCAGTCTGTCCCATGCCTCGATCATAATTCTAATGGGGTATAGAGTCTGTGACCTGCCCCAATCGAGAGCTATTAGACCTTCAGTTTCCACATCTGCAGAAATATTGGAACACACCTTTTTATGGACAGTCACACCTCTACTGCGCGTTATAAAACCGATTATTGGATCATTAAGGATAGGTGCGCAGCAGAGCGCGATACGCATAGGGAGATCCCCCACCCCTAACACCTCAACCCCAGACGCAGGGCTGCTCGCCAAAACGAGCGATTGAGGTTCGTGTTCGATTTCCAAATTTTGAGTTGAAAGTCGATGTGCAACTTGACTTACCGTGATCGTACCATCCCCTAAAGCTGCTATAAATGCGCTAGTACTATCAAATTCCATTAACTCTGCTAAATCTTGATCATCTACTGCAACCGTGAGGCGTCTTAACTGCTTTTGGAATATTTCAGTTCCCCTTTGGACATTTATACGATGTTCTTGGCGATTGAACCATTGGCGTACTTTTGCTCTGGCAGATCCCGTGGTAATGTAGCCTTGATCCGGATTCAACCACTCAAGACTAGGACCACCCGCGCTGTTACTAGTTACTATTTCTACTGTATCGCCATTCTCTATCTTATGTGTAAGAGGAACTAATTTGCCGCCTATCTTACCTCCCACACTGCGATTTCCTACGTCCGTATGAATTCTGTAGGCAAAGTCTAGTATGGTGGAGCCAGCAGGTAATTCCTTCAGTTCGCCTTTAGGGGTATATACATAAACCTGGCTTTGGAATATATCTGTCTTGAAAGATTCAACATAGTCTGTCGCCCCGTCAACATCCCTCTGCCATTCTATAATCTGCCTCAACCAAGTCATTTTCGCTTCAAATTCCAAATCTGATGCCGTACCTTCTTTGTACAACCAGTGTGCCGCTACCCCGTATTCCGACACCCTATGCATCTCATGAGTCCTTATTTGAACCTCCACTGGATGAGCGTCCACACAAAGAACTGCCGTATGTAGTGACTTATATAAATTGTCCTTCGGGTTTGCTATGTAATCGTCAAATTGACCTGGCAAAGGGCGCCATTTTGTATGTACTATGCCAAGGGCCGTATAGCAATCTTGAGGTGTATCTACCAAGATTCTTAGAGCGAATAGATCGTGAATATCGTTCGCCCCTAAATTTTCTTTGGAGTATTTCTCAATTTTCTTATGTATGCTATAAATATGTTTCGGACGTCCAGTGACTTCGGCCATTATCCCAGCGGCCTCCAGTGCTACCTGCAATGAGTCCCGTACATTTTCTATGTACTCTTCGCGTTCTTTCCTTTTCGCACTCAATCTTCGAGATATATCCTTGTAGGCACTTGGGTTAATATTTTGGAACGAAAGATCTTCCAATTGCCATTTTATCTCCCAAATGCCCAGCCTATGAGCTAAAGGAGCATAAATGTCGAGCGTTTCTTGAGCGATAGACTGCCGTCTATCAGAAGGGAGCGCTCCGAGAGTCCGCATATTATGTAGCCTATCCGCTAATTTAATTAAAACTACACGGACATCTTCCGCCATTGACATCAGCATTTTGCGAATTGTAGCTGCTTCAGCTGTCTCTTCATTAATCAGACTTAATCCAGACTCGGAGATTACGTCTTGAGACATTATTTCTGTCTTGGTAAGTTTAGTAACTCCATCAACAAGACTTGCTATTTCAGATCCAAAAATACTAGCAATCTCCTCACTAGCTACATCGCAATCCTCAACCACATCATGTAGCAGTGCAGCCGCCAGCGTGTCTTGATCGAGCCTTAAATCGGCTAGGAAAAGAGCTGTGTTAAGAGGATGTTCTATGAAGGGCTCGCCAGATTTTCTGACCTGACCTTGGTGCGCTGCTGCTGCAAACGAGTACGCCTCCTCAATAATCGCGATGCGATCCTCCGGAATGTACTCCCTAGCCTTAGCCAGTAGTGAGTGAACCATTAGGTTAGCCTCTTGAAATCGTCCATTTCATTCCATACAACGCCAGACAGTATATATAACATGACTCTACCTAGCAATTGAAGCAAAGGTCTTCTTAAGGAAAAGTCTTCTATGGTAAAATTTGGTAGAGGTGGTTTCAGATAGCAGTCAAGTTAAAACGCCTATACAACTGGTCCACAATAAACATGCAGCTAGAACAGACTGAATTCTGTCTTCAGTCATCTCAATTTCCACACATATACTTAAGGAGCCTACTGGCCAATATGACATCACAAAATAAAGAGAGGATACGGGTGGGGCCAATAAGTGGATTCCCTGAATGGGGCCCTGCCGAACGAATAGTAGAACAACAAATGTTAGACATCATTAGGACAACATTTGAGATGTACGGGTTTTCACCTATTGAAACATCCTCAGTAGAACGTAATGAGATCCTAACCGCCAAGGGCTCCGAAGAAACTGAAAGACAGATATATAGACTAACTGGGCTACATCCACAAACACCTGAGGATGCTAGAGAATACTCTCTGCATTTTGATTTGACCGTCCCATTAGCTAGGTATGTCGCCCAACACCATTCAGAGTTAGTTTTCCCATTTAAGCGATATCAAATTCAAAAAGTATGGAGAGGTGAACGTCCACAACACGGACGATTCAGGGAATTTACACAATGTGACATCGACATCGTGGGTGACGAGAGTTTGGATCTTATTGCCGACGCTGAAGTGCCTGCAGTTATATATGAAATTTTCAAAGCACTGAATATTGGCCCATTCAATATACAGATTAGTAATCGAAAAATTCTTTCTGGTTTTCTAGAAAGCTTGAGTTTGAATAAATTACAGACTAGTGAAATTCTAAAAGAAGTCGACAAAATAGATCGTGTAGGACAAGAAAGACTGGAAAATCAACTTGCGACTGCAGGGATATCTAAGTCAATAATATCATCCTTTTTCACTCTCCTCGGACTATGTGGAACCCCTGAAGAAGTACTTAAAATACTTACAGACATGAAAGGAATAAGTGAAAAATTTGAGCAAGGAGTACAAGAACTCCAAGTTGTAGTTGAACATGCGAATAACTTTGGTATAGAAGGCGATTGTCTAAGCGTAGATCTTAAAATAGTTAGAGGCTTGGACTACTATACCGGTACTATTTACGAGACTCGACTTAAAGACCATCCACAATTAGGGAGCATATGTTCAGGAGGACGGTACGAAGATCTGGCCAGCTATTTCATCAACCGTACTCTCCCTGGAGTAGGGATTTCAATAGGACTGACTAGATTGTTTTCTCAGCTCCTGCAAGCTAATTTAGTCAGCATCGGCTCCCAGTCTATTGCACCCGTTTTAGTCACAACCCCTGAACCGCATTCTCGCTCTAATTCCATGAAGATTGCTACTCTGCTAAGAACATCAGGCATTAAGACTGAAACATTTCTCGACGAAGCGCGCTTAACAAGACAATTGAGATATGCTTCTCGCAAGGGATTTGCGGTAGTTCTTATACCTTTTGACGAAGATCTCAAGGCAGGAAACATTCGGGTCAGGTACATGGACAAAAGCGAAGAGGTCTCAGTTGCTTATGGGGACCTCACTCAAATACTGTCTACCTATAGATAGGAGTGCTCATGAAATGCCTATCTATACCCACAGCTTCTCTACCACTTTGCCACCAAATTAGTAGAGAATTGAACAAAATAAGTGTAGTCCAGGAATTACTTGGACATTCCAGCTTGAACACTCCACCAAGTATATCTAACGGTCACAGCTAATTACCTAGAGAAATCTACGGACTATTGGGTGGATGTTATTAAGGAATATAGGACTACTATGATGAAGGGTATCCCAACTTTTGAAAAGCGTCCATAAGTGAGTCTGGTATAATTAGCTTATGCGGGGCATTTCGAAGAAAGCAAGTTACCACTGTCTATGTTAGAAATTCTATCATCGTTTGAAAACCGATATGCAGAAATAGACCAGCTAATGGCTGATCCCACTGTGTCACAAGATTTCCTGCAGGTCCAAAAATTGGCTAAAGAGCAATCATCAATAAGGGACATAGTCGAGTTAACTTCATCGTACAGACTAACACTTCAAGAACTGCAAGACATTAAGACAATGATACGGGACGAATCAGATCAAGAAATATTGGCATTGGCAAAAACAGAAGAAGCCAATCTAATGGACCAAGTTGAAAAGCTAGAAACCGGACTAAGGTTTGCACTTATCCCAAGAGATCCCAACGACGATAAAAATGTCATTATGGAAATACGGGCAGGAACCGGGGGAGATGAGGCGGGACTCTTCGCAGCCGACCTATATCGCATGTACCAACGATACGCCCAACGCAAGGGATGGAAATCAGAAGTAATTGAAGCACACCAGACTGGACTTGGCGCTATAAAAGAAATCGTGTTCGCCATCAAAGGAGACGGAGCATATAGCCAATTAAAACACGAGAGCGGAGGACACAGAGTTCAACGTATCCCCGTTACCGAATCTGGCGGACGCATTCACACTTCTGCTGCAACTGTCGCAGTGTTACCTGAAGCCGAAGAAATTGATGTGGACATCAAGGCAGATGAACTAGATATAGATATCTTTAGAGCTGGTGGCAACGGAGGACAAAACGTTCAAAAAGTAGAGACTGCAGTACGGATCACCCATATACCGACCGGTGTTACCGCCACATGTCAAGATGAAAGATCTCAATTGAAAAATCGTGAGAAAGCGATGGGCGTTCTCAGGTCTAGGATACTAGCAAGAGAAATTGAACGCCAACAGCAAGAAGTCTCAACGGCTAGACGTCTTCAAATAGGAAGTGGTGATAGATCTGAGAGAGTTCGAACATACAATTTCCCACAAGGGCGAGTAACAGATCATAGAATTAATTATTCCAGCCACAGCTTAGATCAAATTCTTGACGGAGACCTTCAAGAATTTGTAACAAACTTACTTGAACAAGAGCAAGCAGACAAACTAGACGCCGCCACCACTTAATGGCACTAATGAAGGTTTCCTCACTACAAATAGCTCTATCCCAAGAATTGCCCTGTAAGTATGGCTCTTCTCCAACATTAGAAGCAGAAATCATCATCAGACATGCTTTGAGAATAGACCGAACCCAATTCTACGCATCACTTAATCTGGAATTGACTCAAGACCAATTAAAATTTATTAATCTTCTGTTCCAAAGGAGATTGACCGGAGAACCTCTGCCATACATTATTGGTAAAAAAGAATTTTTTGGTCTTGAGTTAAACGTTTGCGACGAAGTCTTGATTCCACGGCAAGAAACGGAAATTCTTGTTGAAGTAGCACTCGACTTCGCTTCCTCGTTAGAACTATATGACCCCATCATAGTAGACGTAGGTACAGGTTCCGGAGCTATCGCGCTAGCTCTTTCAACACGAATGCCCAAAGCTGCAATTTATGGCGTAGACATTTCTCATAAGGCTTTGATGGTAGCGAATAAGAACAAACAGCATTTAGAGGTGGGGAGCAACGTCACTTTCTTGCAAAGTGATCTTCTTACTTCTTTTCGCGGCCCAGTTCACATAATCGTGTCTAACCCGCCCTATATTTCGTATGATGCAAAATCGATTGCGAACACGGATCTTTCCTATGAACCGAGACTGGCGCTCGACGGCGGCAAAGGCGGTATAGAAGTTATAAGAAGATTATATTCCGAATCCAAAAATGTTCTAAATAAACATCAAGGATGCATCATAGTTGAAATATCCCCTGAGCAAGAATGTCAAATCCTAGAACTAGCCCGCACTACGTTCCCTAATTCGAATACACGCTCAATTGCAGATCTTTCAGGGTCCGCCCGAGCCGTTGTATCGGCGTCGCCGTGACTGCTCCATATTGATTACCTAGCACGACAGGCTATTCAAAGCCCAGTTGATAATGTTTGCCTTCCGTCTTGATAGACGGCGCCACCAGAACTTCTGCGTTATGCATCTCTCTTATATTCTGCGCACCAACCATACCCATACATACTCTAAGGGCGCCCATAAGATTCTGAGTTCCATCAGTGACAGACGTTGGACCAAACAATATCTCTTCTAAGGTACCCTTAATTCCGACATTCACCCTTGTACCTCTTGGAAGGGCCGGGTGCGGATTGGCCATACCCCAATTGTAGCCCTTGCCTGGGGCTTCCTTTGCTTGGGCCAATGGAGTACCTAACATCACTGCGTCTGCACCACAGGCAAAAGCCTTACACAAATCACCGCCTGTGCGTATTCCTCCGTCAGTTATTATAGGTACATATCTCCCAGTCTCCTCATAGTAGGCATCACGAGCTGCAGAGCAATCTAGCGTTGCTGTTACCTGAGGCACGCCAACACCTGTTACTTCCCTAGTAGTACAAGCTGCTCCAGGCCCAACTCCTACCAAAACACCATGTATACCAGTACTCATTAACTCAAAGGCTACGTCGAAGCCAACGCAGTTCCCCACCAGTATGGGAATATCTACCATCTCAAGTAACTCAGGAAATCTCAGTCCAACCTCACTATTTGACACATGACGCGTCGTTGTGACTGTAGACTGAACTACAATCATATCCGCACCGGCTTCCGCCGCAATCGGAGCCAATTTCTTTGTATTAGCAGGAGTCACAGATACGGCACATTTTGCGCCATTCCTCTTTGTTGCTTCAACCCGCCTTGCTATTAAGTCATGTTTCACTGGTTGGCTGTATAGTTTCTGTAAAAGACTTGTCACTTCCTCCTGAGGAGTTGTAACAATCTCATTAAGTAAGGCATCCGGGTCTTCGTATCTAGCTTGGACGCCCTCTAAATTCATTACCGCCATGCCTCCAAGACTGCTCATTTCACCTGCAAAATCTGGTGAAACTACTGCATCCATTGCAGCAGCCAAAACCGGGGTGGTAAGAGTGATGCCATCTATGGAAAATTCAGTGGAGGTTAACTCGGGGTTTACTGTAAGTTCGCCAGGAGCAATGGCGACTTCATCAAAGCCATAGGCTCTACGTATTTCCCTTAAAGGGGGTGCTGCCATTCTTGCCCTCCCGCGCCAGATTTAGAGGACTATAGCAAAGCCATATTACAGCGTCAAGTTATATGTTAGTGATTAATTAATTCTGTATAAATCATAAATGAATTTTAAGCTCTTTCCAGTATAGCCTTCATTAGGTCTTGCAAGTCGGGAAACTTATGAACATCTGGCAAATGCTCGTGAGCAGCGATTAATTCGTCATTTATGTAAATATGAAACTTACCATGATCACTGGGAATCAGTGTCATTGATGCGATGTGTTCACCCGTTCTACTAAGCGCTTCACCAGCCATCCAGGCCGCTCTCAGGGCGTGTCCTCAATGTTGACAATACTCGATCCTTATATTTAATCCGCGGTCATTTGTCATAAATCTACGACTCCAGGTTGGAATACCCTGACTCTGTCACAAGGGCGTAGAGTGATGATATGATCTATACAGGCGAAGGTCAATCATCTAGGAATTAATTGATTATTCTCCGTACAGTTTGGGGAAAATAATAAAGTTGATCAAGAATTAGAATTGGGTCATGAAACATATGAAAAAATATTCTCGAGAAGATTCCATAAAGACAATTGCGAAAGAGCTAGGTTTCGATCTTGTAGGAATAACATCGGCTGAACCATTTTTCAGAGGAGAACAAGAATCCATCAAAAGAATTAAAGACGGATTCATGAATGGCTTGAATTGGTACACAGAAGAAAGAGTCCGAAAGGCAAATCGTCCTAGGCTCTTGTTAAATGACGCAAAGTCTGTAATTTCTTTAGGGCTGAATTACTTTTCTGAACCTACAACTGAAAAACCAGCTACTCCGTCAGGGCGAATTGCACGTTACGCGTGGGGAGACGACTACCATAAAGTGATCAAGAAAAAGCTCTCTGAATTTTGTAGCAGACTTGACTGCCTAGTTCCTGAAAATGTAGAAAGTCGATTTTTTGTTGATGACGGACCAATGAACGACAGAGCTGCAGCAGAAAGATCAGGAATAGGATGGTACGGTAAGAATACCAACATATTAACTAGTTCTCACGGATCATGGATATTCCTAGCACAGATAATTACAAATCTCGAATTAACTGCAGACATCCCTCTAAAAAAAACCTGCGGCTCTTGCGTAAGATGTATTGACGAATGTCCCACCTCCGCCATTGTGGCACCCTTTGTAATAGACAATACTAAATGTATTTCATATCTCACAATTGAATTAAAAGGATCTATACCCATCGAAATGCGCCCTTTGATGGGTGACTGGGTTTTTGGATGTGACATATGCCAAGACGTGTGTCCTGTTAATCGCAAGGCTAATTACAGTTCCGAACCCGCGTTTCAACAAAGACACGACTTCTCGGCCCCCGACCTTTTGCCTCTATTAGAATTAAGTGAAGAAGATTTTCGAGATCGATTCCAATCTAGCCCCATCAAAAGAACAAAACGTGTGGGACTACAGAGAAATGTGTGCGTTGCTTTAGGCAATATTGGGGACAGACAGGCGATTCCTTCCCTAGGACGAGCGCTTGGCTCAGCAGATAGTTCAGTAGTACGCAGCCATGCTGCATGGGCCTTAGGACAGATCGGGGGACTACAATCAAAAAGATATCTATTGCAGGCGAAAGATGACGAAACAGACAAAGAAGTTGTTGATGAAATTAAGCTAGCTATTATTGCATCGAGAGACTAACCAGTATGAGTTTATCATTCCCCAAGTCCAGCAATATATACATGGTGAATGTAGGGAGCAATGCTAGTCACAATTTTTGCAGTCCTCTATTTCCGGATGGTCGGTTTGAATTTCTACCTATTCCAGAAGACCGAGAACTTAGTAAGTACCAAAGCACTCGATATAAAGACCTTAAGTCTTACTATAATGCAAATTCTTATCTCACCCAATTTATACCCAAACAAATGCTAGAAAGAACTGCTCACAACGATCCTGAATTTAATACTTTTACCTATGGGGACAATTGTGACATTAATTCACGTGCAGCCGGCCTGAAATCCGTAAAAATAGGCGATTATATAGTATTTATCGTACGTCTCTGCCTCTGGATCAATGGTAAGTTCACTTCAAAATACGGATTTTACTTAATTGGGTTTTTAGAAATTGAGGAAATCCTTCCGAGTGTTACAAATAGGCCCAACAAGACGGTCTTAGAAAAATTTGCTAAAAACGCCCATGTTTTAAGAGGACAAAACGACGATGCATTATGGGATAGTTTCTGGATTTTCAAGGGATCCGAAAAATCCCAACGATTTGAGAAAGCGGTACCAATAACAAAGGGTATTGCATCTCAAGTCTTTCGCCAGGCAGACGGTAGGCACTGGAAATGGCCTGACAGCCGATCTGATTTACAGATAATCGGATCTTATACTCGTTCTTGCAGACGTATAATTGAGGCAAATGATTCAGAGGAACATGAACGAGCGACATCACTATCTACCTGGATTTCTAAACATTATCAATAGTCGCAACGCCTACTCTTAACTTTATTTTCCAAATTCTATAGATGAGTTGTTTCAGCAGGTACTATCTATATATCGTATTAACATCCGAGTTCATATGGTGTATTGCGAACCCTTAAGAATATAGGTACCCTTTCCCGGACTACAAATAGCAACCGTTAAGTACGGCTAGCAGGGACGAGGTTGAAATTGGCACGTAAAAAAATATTCGTTACCAGAGAGCACATAATCCCGGATGCAATAGAGTACCTAAAAACATTTTTTGACGTTGATGTATGGACTGAAAGATCGGCGCCACCAAGGAATTATTTAATCGAAAAAGCAACTACATCGGATGGGATCCTTACAGAAATAACTGACATTATTGACGAGGAATTACTACAATCAACCACGCGGTTGAAAATAGTAGCCAATAGGGCTGTCGGCATGGATAATATAAACATTCCTGAAGCCTCTCGCCGCGGTGTCTTAGTAGCCAACACACCGGGTGTCCTCCACGAATCGTGTGCAGATTTTACGATGGGTCTCATTTTGTCTCTTGCCCGCAAAATTACATACGGTGACAGACAGATCAGAGCAGGTGCTTGGAAAATATTTGATCAAGTACCTTATGTCGGAACAGATGTACATGAAAGATCTTTGGGAATCATCGGAATGGGATTGATAGGCTCAGCTGTTGCCAAACGAGCTCGGGCATTCGACATGGAAGTGTTTTATCATTCTAGAACACGTAAAAAAAATGAGGAGAAAAATCTAGGAATCAACTGGGTAGAAACTATTGACCAAATTTTGGCCGAATCTGATTACGTGTCACTACACGTCCCACTTACGCCCGAAACTGAATATATGATAGGTCTGGAACAAATCAGCAAAATGAAGCCCACCAGTTTTCTAATAAATACAACACGTGGAAGAACCGTGGATCCTCAAGCATTATATGTTGGACTATCTCAAGGTCTTATAGAGGGGGCTGCCATTGACGTTACAGACCCTGAACCACTACCTATAGACAGTCCCTTGCTTTCTTTACCTAACTTGCTCATCACACCTCATATCGCTAGCGCAAGCTCAACAACGGTTAAGCGCATGGGGTTAATGGCTGCAGAAAACATCCGAGGAGCTCTTTCAGGCACTGACATGCCCTCATGCCTGAACTTTGAGGCAGTCAGAAAATAGTTTATTAAGTTAGATTCACGCTACCCCTGCCTCTCCAGAAGTATCTCTAAGTAGCGTGGGCCTAATTCTCAATTCCGGTATGCACGCGCGTTGCGGTAGCGAAGCGATTAATGTTATTGCCTCTGCAACGTCTTCTGGCATTACCATAGTGTCCCTAGATTCTCTAGATGGATTGACGGGACGATTGTCCAATATCGGAGTATCGACCTCCCCCGGTATGACAACGCTCGCCCTAAGTCCAGTATTCTTGAATTCTGTATTAAGGAAACTAGTGAAATTGATTACGCTCGCTTTAATTGCGCTATATGCCATCCCAGCCAGCAAGCTCGCATTAATTCCTGACATGGATGAGATGTTTATCACGGTACCTTCCCCTCTCTGAACCATACCAGGAATTAGGGACTGACTTAAATAAATCGTTCCCATGAGATTTGAGTCTACAACCGCTTTTATTTCATCCGAGGTAGTAGTCAAAAGCCTTCTATGTGCTGAACTATGTCCAGCATTATTAACCAATACGTCCACTCGATCATACTGTCGCCCTATAGCAGCAATCAATTCCTGTACTGATTTCTCATCCCCTACATCAGCTGTTAGCGAAAAAACTTCTCCATTTTCTTCCTCGATCTGCTTCTGGACGTCAACCAGTTTGCTCATAGTTCTTCCTACCAAGATGACTTTAGCTCCGCCAGAGGACATCATGAGTGCAGCACTTTTACCGATGCCACTGCCTCCACCAGTTATCACGCATACCTTGCCTTCTAATCCCATGCTTTAAGCCTCTCTCTCTTATTTCAAAATCCTATCATCATGGAAGTCACTAATTTCATGTATCCCAAAATACGGATATCATCCAACTCCTAAGTTAACGCTACTCTCACCATCTAGCTGATTGTAACTCCAACTAAATTTCCAATTATGAAGGTTATTGTAGCTGCGACTCCGCCTACTGCCATCATCCTAACGGCACCAACCCACATATTCTTTCCAGAAATGATCGAAATAGCACTACCGACTATGGCCAAAGCAGTAATACTAAGTATCGCACTTAGAATGAGAGTTCTAGACCCTATTCCAAGTAAATATGGCAATATAGGTATCAGTGCTCCTACAAAAAAAGCTGTAAAAGAACTAGTTGCAGCACCTACAGGAGAGCCCAAGCGATCAGGGTCTAAACCAAGCTCTTCTCTGGCCATTGTATCCAAAGTGACCTTGGGGTCCATCATTATCTTATCGGCAATATTGGAAGCGTCTTCATGAGACAGGCCTTTTAATTCATAAATTAGAATCAGTTCATCTCTCTCGTCTTCCGGGAACTCTTCAAGTTCAGCGGCCTCTATTCCAATCTGGTATTCATAAAGATCTCTTTGTGACCTGACAGATATATATTCTCCAGCAGCCATGGAACATGCCCCCGCTAAAAGACCAGATATTCCTGCTAACATTACGAATGCGGCGTTATCAGTCCCCCCAGCTACTCCCATGACTAAAGTGAAATTAGAAACCAAACCGTCATTTACTCCCATGACAATCGGCCTGATATTATCTCCTGTGCCTGAAAATCTATGCCCAATCTCGGATGACATTATAGAAAAAGCTGGTCTATCAAGGGGCATTGTTCGAAGAACCTCGGCATGCTCGCGTTCTTCAAGAGCTATATCTTGTGCTTCCGGATCCGCCTCATATGCAATTATATCCTGATCTTCACCTTTCAAAAGCCACGGAATTACACGGTTGGTACCTAGAATTTCTGCTGCTTTAGTCAAGACAGAAATTTTGATATTCTTTTTTGGCACTCTGATATCGTTTGGATCCAAGGAAAGTTTTTCAGCCCAACGTTTTGCATGACGCAATTCAGCATCCACAAGCTTAAGAAATATGGCTGACCTCGCCGTATCCTTCTCGACATCTGCCATCGCTTGATATGTGGCAGCTGCCTCAAGTTCTGCATTCAGATAATCTTTATATTGTTTTTTTCTTTTTTGGGATGGTTGTTCAGACAATATTTACGACTCCTTCACAATGTCACATCCCATTTTTGAACCAACAGTATTTCTTATTGCCTTCAAGCGGGTCATATTCTCTATGTCAGGCCCCTTTTTATGGATCCCTGGAACTTCCAAAAGAAAAGGGACGCACTCAAAGGCTTCATGTGCAATTATATTCTCAAAACCTGAAATACCAATATATCCATCTCCGATATTCTCATGTCTATCAACCCCCCCACCTAAAACCACCTTCGAGTCGTTGGCATGTACCACTACTAATTTATCTAGACCTATTTCACGATCGAATTCTTCCATACAATCACGAAGCTTCTCTCTATTCGCAATATCATATCCCGCAGCAAACGCATGTTCGGTATCTAGGCATATTTTCAAATTGGGATGGTCGACTTCTCTCAAAAGATTCCCAAGCTCTCCGAATGAAGATCCAATCTGTGCCCCCATGCCAGCACAATTTTCAATGATCAAAGGTACATCATCAGGACTATTTGCAAGGACCTCTTTCAAAGCATCAGAAGCTTGTTTAAAAACACCATCAAAACCTTTTCCTTTATGGCTTCCAGAATGGAAAATGACGCCCTGAGAACCTATTCTCCCTGCCACTACCATGTGCTGCTTTAGTATATCTACAGATTTAGCAACTAAATCTGATTCTCCACCCAAGTTGATCAAATATGTTCCATGAATAAATACTGATGAAATAGCTGAATCTATTAACTTTTCATGAAAGCTCTTCACTTCCTGATCCGATGGGGGTTTGAATGCCCAAGTTCTGGGCGAGGACACAAAAATTTGCATGGATTCTGCGCCTATTGCACTAGCTCTTTCAATTGACTTGCTAATTCCTCCAGCCGAGGAAACATGGGCTCCAATATCCAATTGCCACTCCTATTTCTATGAGGCTTGATGCACAATCGCATTCAGCGAGCAAGCACTACACATTAGAATCTGATAAGTTGATAGCTGAATCAAATACATGGTCGAGAATTCAACTAGAAGACTTGCGCCAACACACCATGCCATCTTACAACACCCAATGATTGTGCGCATTATGATTGTCAGGTAAAAATAACGACTGCCGAATAGAGGAGCGTCTAATGATACATACGACTATAGGTATACTCAGTCCTGGGGATATGGGGGCTGGAGTCGGGGCATCTCTCAAAAAGTCAGGTATCGACACAGTAACATTCGTAGGGAACCGAAGCTTGAGAACACGCAAATTAGCAGAGAAAGCCGAATTTAGACTGTTGGAAAGTATGGAAACATTGGTACGCGAATGTGATCTGATCCTGAGCATCTTGGTACCTGCAGAGGCTGAACATTTAGCTAGTGAAGTCTCTAGGGCTATTAGAGCAACGCAGCAAAAAACCTTTTTCGCCGATTGTAATGCCATTTCTCCAGATAAAAGTCGACGAATAGCAAAATTGATAAACGATTCTGGAGGCCAATTTATAGACGGTGGAATTATTGGAGGATCCCCAGCGAGAGGTGATATGCCAAGATTCTATGTTTCCGGTCCAGATGTCAAACCCATTATGAATCTGGATGGAAAAGGAATAATGGTTCGACATCTGGGAGATTCCATAGGAACAGCGTCGGGGATAAAGATGTGTTATGCAGCTCTTACCAAAGGCACCAACACACTTCAAACTGCTCTCTTGACTGCCGCGGAATTAATGGGAATAACTAATGAACTCAGAGATGAATTTGCCTCCAGCCAAGCACCCACTCTCGAACAAATGGATTCGGGAATATTCAAATTGCCACCGAATTCCCACAGATGGATAGGAGAAATGGAAGAAATAGCTGATACATTCTCAAACCTCGGCATAACTCCTCTGTTCCACCAAGGCGCAGCAGAAATCTACAAATTACTAAGTCAGACAGATTTCGCCAAGGAAACTCCTGAAAATATCAACAGCGACCGCACTACAAGCGAAACCATCCAAGCAGTCGTTAGTGTGTTAAACAATAAGAAGTCCTAGCAATCAAAAACTCTTTTCCCAGGGAGACAAAAGGGATATATAAAAGATAAACTACTCAAGACCTCTTTAGAAAAAGTATTTTCCTAAAGTCTCCCGCTTCCCAAGCTGCCAATACTTGGCTGGCAATGGCTATGGAACTATAGGTACCAACAACCACCCCTATTAACAAAACAATTAGGAATGTTTGTATGGTTGCGCCTCCAAATAACAACAAGGCCAGTAAGGTAAAAAGAAGAGTTAAACTGGTATTAAGAGAACGCGAGAGCGACTCTGAGATACTGACATTGACATTATCTCTAAAAGATCTAGTGGGATAATTTATGACATTCTCGCGCAGTCTGTCAAAGACTACGATTGTATCATTAACGCTATAACCTATGACTGTTAAAATCGCGATCAGAAACATCGTATTAACTTCTGTGCCAAGCAGTTCCCCCAATATTGCGAATATCCCAATTACTATCAAAGTATCATGCAACAAAGCTACCACGGCCGCCACGCCATACCTCAGTGGTCGAGGTACTCTTCTAAACGCCCACCACAAATAAATGAAGACACCCAAGGCTCCTGCTATCACCGCATAAAGTCCATTTAATACAGTTTCTCTAGCCACAACCGGAGAAACTAGGTCAAAGGATAACACTCCAACCCCATCAGGCGACAATTGGGATTTCAAAGCTTCCACAAGTTCTGTCTTACGAGTCTCATCCAACTGTTTTGTCCTTACAAAAAAGGTGTCGTCGTCAAGATTCTGCACTGCCGCGTCTGTGTACCCTAACAAACTCAATTCGCTTCTAAGGCCTTTTTGATCAACACTATTGGAAAATGCCAAGGTCAACGTAGATCCCCCCGTGAAATCAATACCAGGCTTTAATCCCGGCGCAATTATTAAAAATGCTATACCTGGCACAATAACTACCAAAGATACCAAGAAGAATATGATTCTTTTTCCTACAAAGTCCAACGCTAACTCCTATGACTTGTTAATATATTCTAGGTTTGTATCATCCACTCTGAGGCAAATCTCTAGACCCGGTCGGTACAAAAATTCCCAGATATTTAGAAATGGCAGTTGCGGCTACCAATCTCAACATCGTCTTACTGACAACGACCGCTGAAAACATGCTTATAACAACACCTATCGCAAGGGTCACCGCGAAACCTTGCACGATTGTTGTACCCAGCTGGTTCGCAAAGTAAAAAAGTATCGCACATGTTATGAGTGTGGAAACATTACTGTCTCTAATGGCGGGCCATGCTCTGTCAAATCCTATTGTGATGGCTGAATTGAGAGTCCTGCCGTTTCGAAGCTCATCCTTGAGTCTCTCAAAAATTAGTACATTCGCGTCAACAGCCATTCCAATCGACAAAATTGCTGCTGCAACGCCAGAAAGAGTCAGGGTTACCGGGAGCAATTTAAAAATCGCCAGAACGAGCACAGCGTAGATCAATAAAGCTATAGATGCTATTACTCCGGGCACTCTGTAATACAAAATCATAAATAAAAACACCAATAACAAGCCTATTATGCCAGCTAAGGCGCTCTTTTTTAAGGAATCGGCTCCTAAGATAGCGTCCACGTCCCTCTCTTGTATCAGTTCAATGGGCAGAGGCAATCGACCTCCTTCGAGAAGTAAGGATATATCCCTAGCCCTATCAAGAGTAAAATCACGCCCTTGTATGATACCTGTGCCAGACGTGATAGGCTGAGTGACGGTTGGCGCAATCAATTCTTTATCATCCAAGAATATTGCGATGAGGTCGGTAGGACTACCAGCAATCTCCGTTGTTTTTTCCGCAAAAATACGGGTGCCTAATCCATCGAATTCAATATTGATTATGGGCTGATCACTAGTAGCATGCAAGCTAGCGTAAGCTCTGGACAGGTTTTCACCACTCAGACCAAAATCCTCATCAACGCGGCCTTGTATTTCGACAAACCCTATCTTCGGGCTATCTCCTAGAATAGCGGCAGCTTCGCTCTCTGTGTTCACTTCGGCACTAGAATCCGAAGTACCTAACGGTCCTGCAGGAAATTCTATGGCGTATTTGCTACCACTAGAAAGTTTCTGAACATACACACCAGGTATTTCATATTTCAAGGAGTGTATACCATCCAAAGAAACTTCTAGGCGATTGTTTATAACCAGCTGGTCGTCTATAAGGGAAGGAACGTTTAATCTGTTCAGAACCTCATCAAATCTCGCAGACGACTCTTTTGAAAGCGTCATTAGCATTACTGGAGGCATATCATCAATCGCTGGAATTTCATTTGTTGAATTATTGTTGATAGCAGTGAATCTCTCGTATAGCTCAGGCGGATAGCTTGATGCTCTCAATTCCAAAACGTCATCATCCGCAACTACCCCTTCAACTTTCAAATCTTTGGGCACATTGATTTTACGATGTTTAAAAACTAACCGAGCGGTTTCACCAATCAAAGCCTTAGCTCGTCCGGGATCTGTAACACCAGGAAGTTGGATTAACAGTCGATCTTCGCCTAAGATCTGTATAATCGGCTCTCCAAGACCAGACGCATTAACGCGTCTGAGTATTATCTTCTGTAAACTTTCCATATCCTCTTTAGTCGGTGTTCTTTCCTGATCAGTATATTCGTCGACTACCGATTGTGCCTCATAAACTAAGTGGCTGCCCCCCTGCAAATCCAGCCCTAAGCTCAACCCTAAGAATGTGTCACTACCCCTCTGGAATCCACCTAATTCGACATTTTTAAAAGCGAGCGACATCGCCGCCGCCGCTACCAAAACTACAATAAATACCAACGATTTAGCGTTTCTTCGCACCGCTGCCTCCAACTTTAAGATGCCCTTTTAGCAATTCAAGGGCCTCTTCTTTCGTACTTATATCTCCTGATCCATAACTCTCATCGACAATGTTGAGTAGATTTCCAACAATAGGACCAGATTCTAAATCAAACTCGTACATTATATCGCGACCAGTCACCAATTTAGCTACTTTTTCTGGGATATTTTCATGATTTCTTTCCAGCAATATGTATTGTATAAGCTTACAATGTCCAGCCCACTGTGATTGTTCCAACATAGGTCCTCTAGCAGCTAAATAGTCTGCTAAATTTAAAAACAAAACATCTGCAGCAACACTACCCACATCTCTTCTATACCTGTATATAGCCCGTCGTGAAGGCATATCATGTTTTGAGGACATTTGTGTGGGACGTAGATGATGACGAATAAGCATCTTCACATGTGAGATGCTTTTATTGCTAAATCTCAATCTTTTCATGACATTTTCAGCAAGATTCTCCCCTTCTAAATTATGTCCAAGAAATCTTATACGCCCGTTATCTTCTACAGTTTTAGTAACTGGTTTGCCAATATCGTGAAGTAGGCCTGCTAATTTAAGTAATACTCGGCGATCATATCCATCCCCGATACTGTCTTCAAAATATTCCTTCATAAAGGCAAAGCTCTGCAACTCATTCAGTACTGAATCCGATTTCGAGTCATTACGACACAAAATTAATTCCAGTTTGCCGACAGTTTGAATTAAATGGGTAAAAACATCCCAATAATGCTCATTCGGCTGAGTAACTCCCTTGCTCAATTTCAACTCAGGAATTATCACACAAAGAAGTCCTAATCCATCCATCAATTGCAAAGATGCCTGAGCCTGTGACCCAGAAAGAATCTCTAACAATTCGTCTCTCACTCTCTCCTGTGCGACAAGACTAATCTTCAAATGTTGACTCTTAATCAATTCGGCGCATTCATTGCTGAGGACGAAGTCAAGCTGTTGAGCTAATCTCACAGCTCGAATCATTCGGCATGGATCCTGCAAGAAAACATTTTTTTTAACTGGTCTTATTTTTCTATTTTTTATATCAGCTAAACCTCCGCAGGGGTCTATCAATACATTCGGCGGCCAACCTTCAAAAATATCTGTGAAAGAAAAAGCCATGGCATCTATGGTAAAATCTCGATCCCAAAGATCGGCTTCGATAGAATCTTTCATTTTGGAGATATCTATATGATGAATCTCATAACCTTCGCCTAGAATAACCCTGTGGATCTGCCTTTCATGATCAAGGATAATGCGCTTCCCCGCGAATTCCTCAGACATCCACAACGAAGCATTTGCAACATCCCCGTCAACTAGGAGATCAAGGTCACTAACAGATCTATTGAGCAATAGATCTCGCACCGCACCACCAACTACATAAATAGAGATATCAAAACGTTTCGAAAGACGACCTATCGGTGGAATAACTCCTGCAAGATTAGAGGAGCCTATGCCAAATTGATCAATATGCATAATTTACAGCCAAACAATCTCTTCGGAATTCTGTCCATGTTTTTGGAATCTTAACAGGAGTAGTTTGTTCTATCTCAATACACATTTCTTAGTAATTTGGCCAACACATAACAATATAGATTACTTTACTTTAAACGAAGCAGTTGATTCTTCTCCGCCTGCTGCGGAAGTAGAATCGACACTTGGTTCGCTATGTATCGATACATCCTCTCCAGACGTCTCGCTAGTCTCTTCTGATGATATCGGTATAAGATCCTCATGGCTTTCTAGATGATCTACGTACAATATACCATTAAGATGGTCCACTTCATGTTCTAGAACTTGGCAAAGAAGATCCTCGGCCTTGAGGCTTACAACTTTTGTAGTTTGATCCAGTGCTCTAAATTTTATCCAGATAGATCTCTCTACAAATCCTCGATATCCTGGAATACTTAGACACCCCTCTTCTACTCTCCGCCTCCCGCTACGTCTCGTGATTTCCGGATTGATATATATTCTTGCCTCATCTTCATCAGGTAATTGAATTACTATGACTCTTCGCAATTGACCTATCTGATTAGCCGCCAAACCAACTCCGTTAGCATGACGCATAGTGTCCACCATATTATGTGCCATATTGACGACGTTTGAATCGATATTTCTGATTTTCTTAGCGCGCTGCCGTAGAATCGGATTTGGCAACTCTAATATTGGTAGTACTGCCAATACTAATCTCCTGCTGTTTTATGCTTTTTTAAAAAAATAGAGGTCACGAAACGTAGCAGCTCATCATTTTAATGTTTCGCCCAGATTATAGCGAGAGGCTCCAGCAACTGTAAAGAAAAGGTATGAGTAATATTGTTGCGTTCTCGACCCAACTCATTCAATTCTGTGATATGGGAAAATAATCTTTCGAATCTCTCTGACAGTGGCTTCACCAAACTTTTTGGCTTCAAGAAGCATGTCCGGATCTATTATCGGCATCTCATCCCTAAGAGAATCGACTTTATGGAGACGTGCATAAGCGCTTGGAATCTCATTTGGGAATTTTTGTCCAGACATTATTCCGTAATCCAATGTCCATGCATTCGCTACTGAAGCTACATGATATCCACCACCACCTAGAGCAAGCCATTTACTAGGTTCCAAGTCGTTGATAAGACTAACTATATTCTCATGACCTTGTGTGGTGAGAGCCAAATGTGTGATCGGATCTTTAAAATGAGTGTCAATTCCCAATTGGGTTACCAAAACATCAGCATCAAAAGCCTTCAACAACGGCACGGCTGTTTCTCGAAACACGAAAGAATATATCTCGTCTGTGGTGTAGGGAAATAAAGGAACATTGACTGAGTATCCCCTACCTCTCCCGTTGCCTACTTCATTCACTTCTCCCGTACCTGGAAACAAAAATTTCCCAGATTCATGAATCGATATTGTCAAGACTGAATCAGTATCATAAAAAGCCCCTTGAACGCCGTCACCATGGTGACAATCTATATCAAGATAGGCAACACGAAAACCCGACTTAAGCAATTCATTTATTGCTATGACAGGATCATTAAAAACACAAAACCCATAAGCGTTGCTAGGCATCGCATGATGTAAACCTCCAGAAATATTGAAAGCAACATCCGCTTCTTCACTGATCAATGTCTCAACAGCACTCATCGATGCTCCTACGGAAAGTATTGCAGCCTCGTACATGCCTTTGTAAGAGGGATTATCGCCAAAACCGAGGTTAAATTCTTGCATTAATGCACTCTCTCCAAGTGAGCTGGCAGACTTTACTGCCGATATATACTCTTCACGATGGAAACTCCTGAGATCGTTTACATTTGCAGCTTCAGGCTCTATCAGAATTGTAGTAGGACCATCGAACGCTTCGTAGGAACACAAAAGATCATACGTGTACCGGAGACGTTCGGGTTTCATGGGATGAGTCTCGCCAATAACGTGTCTTGACAGAGTGTCACAATATACGAAAGCTGCTCTTCTCACATAGCCTCTCTTCCCTGTAGATATTAGCGAATATTTCTTTATATTCACCTGCCCAAGGGCGTCTAAAATTATATTCCGGTTATTTTTATCATTGAATTCGTCTTATAAATGCGGTTGATATTAAGCAGTAACGCTGTTAAGTCCTCCACATACCTAGCATTCACTATGCCTCCTCCATTCACCCCCCTTACCCCAGAAATCCGTTCAGCGAGTTCAATAATTTTTTCTTTTAAACATATATCATCGCAACAAACTATAACGTCAGTATCTAACGATAGGTCGGGAACCAATAGTTCGTGTGCACTTATGTTGTGGAAGGCTGCAGCTATCCTAGAATTCTTTAGGATGTTTGCAGATTCCAAAGCCGCTGAGCCTTCTTCAACTCTCACCGCTTGTGCTAAGCCCTTCTCAAAAGAAAGAGGAGCAACCACATTAACAATATCTTTCCCGTCCAAATCATTTTGTAATGCCTCAAGAGTAACTCTCTGTGCAGAGTAAGGAACCACTATAAAAATTAATTCAGACATTCTTGCAATTTCCGTGTTTGAGTTCCCGATTACTCTTCCTCTGGGGTTATGGCTCGCCACAGATTTGGCAGCTTCTACGGCCCTCTCTGTATCCCTAGAGCCAATAGCCACGTCTTCACCTGCAATAGCAAATCTTAATGCGAGCCCTCTGCCTTCAGGCCCGGTTCCGCCTATGAAACCTATCATTTATTATCACCTCTGAAATGTATACATCTTAACGTCACTACTCTACGTGCTCGTATAACTTACACGCAAGGTACATCGCCAAATTAATCGCTAAAACACTACTGACTATCCTCAACTATCGACTGTCCTAGACAACAATCAAGCGTATTCCCTTATACAGACTTAAATAAGCATGACATTTAGGAAATATACGAAGCATTTGCGTGATTTTCCCTGATTTACTAGAATGGGCCTATCCAAGTCAGCTCTATGGAGGAATGGTATGGCCAGATATGACACAAAACAACTTAGAAATATCGTGTTGCTATCGCATAGCGGTGCTGGCAAGACCATAGCATCAGAAGCCATGCTTCATGTAGCTGGCCTTACCAGTAGATTGGGTACCGTAGAGGATGGGACAACGTCTTCTGACTTCGAACCCGAAGAAATTAGGCGCCAAGGAAGCGTCCAGTCTTCAGTGATATCATGCTTGTGGAATGGCCACAAAATTAATGTATTGGATACTCCTGGCTACGCTGATTTTAGAGGCGAAGTCATTTCATCTGTACATGTGGCCGATGCTGCCGTATTTGTTATTGCTTGTCCATCAGGACCCGAAGTAGGTACAACGCAAATGTGGAGCATAGCTGACGCCCGTAGCCTTCCCAGACTAATCTATTTAAGCAAGATGGATAAAGAGAATGCAGATTTCAACAGATCCATGGATTTAATTACAGAGCGCTTCGGACGTAAGTGCGTGCCAATTCAAATTCCGGTTGGCTCCGAATCTGAATTCAACGCGCTGGTAAATTTACTGGACTCTGAGTCTATTACAGCCGAGCAATCAACAAGCGACGTCGAAGCAGCCAGAGAAAGGCTTATTGAATCTGTAGCAGAGTCAGATGATGGCCTAGCTACGAAATATCTAGAGGGCGAAGATATTACCCAAGATGAGCTCATACATGGTTTGAAGCAAGGCGTCCTGGACGGTAAAATTATCCCCGTCCTTGTGGGAAATTCAACAGAAGAACTAGGCACTAAAGAACTATTAAATTGTATAGTGGACCTATTCCCCTCCCCTTTAGATGTCAAGGAAGAAAACTTGATGAAATCTGTCGAAGCGATTCCTCTGAATCCAGACAGCGAAGCACCCCTTGCAGCTCTTATATTCAAAACATCAGCAGATCCATTTGTAGGAAAATTGTCTTACTTCCGAACATATGGTGGGACCATTTCGAGTGATTCCCAAATCTGGAATGCAAACACAAACGAAGCAGAGCGTATTGGTCAATTATTTAGTCTAGTTGGGAAAGAGCAAAACGCTGAGAGTGGCTTCGCGGCTGGAGACATAGGAGCTACTGCTAAACTGAATTCCTCTCTTACAGGACACACCCTATGTGAGAAAGACCATACAATACAAATAAATCCTCCAATCTTTCCTAGACCAGTTTATCAAATGGCAGTTTTCCCCAAAACACAGGCAGATGTCGATAAAATGAGTACTTCTTTGACCAGAATAGCAGAAGAAGACCCTAGCCTTGAGGTAATCCGAGAGCCTAACACTCTTGAAATTCTCATAGGGGGACTTGGCGACACTCATGTCGAAATAGCCGTAGAAAAGATGAAAAGGAAATTTGGGTCAGAAATGATCTTAGAAGTGCCTAAAGTACCATACAAGGAAACAATAGCTAGCACTACAAAGGTCGAATATCGACATAAAAAACAATCCGGTGGACACGGTCAATTTGGTCATGTTTGGCTCGAACTCGAACCACTCCCCAGGGGAGAAGGATTTGCATTTGAAGAAAGTGTTGTTGGAGGTTCAGTTCCACGAGAATACATCCCTGCAGTAGAAAAAGGAGTTGTAAAAGCCATGGCGGATGGCGCGATCGCAGGATATCCAATTGTGGACGTAAAAGCTACGCTATTTGACGGGAGCTATCACACGGTTGACTCTTCTGGAATATGCTTTGAAATTGCTGGCGCAGCCGCGTTGACAAGAGGTGTCCAGCAAGCCACACCTGCTTTGCTTGAACCTATCATGCAAGCAACAATATCTGTTCCTGACGATTTCGCTGGAGAGATCATTGGTGATCTAAACTCGAAACGAGGCCGTATACAGGGCATGACCCCACAAGGAAATGGGATCACTATTATTGAGACAGAGGTGCCACAGGCTGAAATGCTTCGATATGCGACTGACATGCGCTCCATCACACAAGGCCAGGGCACCTTCACAACAGAGTTCAGTCACTATGACCAAGTCCCGGGACATATGGTCGAACAAATTATTCAAGAAACCAGAGCTAAGGAAACTTCTCGGGTTTAGGTATCGGAAAATTTCCGGAATCGAAACCTCATTGCTAGACTTTCCAAAATTTTATTCTGTACCCGCGGACCATATGGTTTGATAGTTCTTTCCAACGACGACGTCTGCCATTTCCTTCTTCTCCATCTGGCGCAACTCTGTTAGTATTTTTTGACAGGTCTTTAGGGATTTAAAATCCCCTCTACTTTTAAATCGATTTTCTATACTGGACCAGACACCTAATTCTACTAAACTCTCGACATATTTCCTCCAAGGAATCACCGTCAAGTTAGTCGCCCTAGGAAAACTAGGGCGCATCCTACTTAAGCTTCTCAATCTCTCCTGTGGAGATCCCGCCATGGGCACGACACGAATCATAGGACCCTCATTCGAATTTGACCGAGTATCTATAACAACCGATTTCAAAAAAATTGGGAAGAATATCGACATTATCTCAGTAGACTCAATTGTCTTAAGGATTTCCTCCAAATCAAAAAAAGAGTCATATTCCATCTTCTCATCCCTCCTCAAGACCTTAAGAGTCAACGAGCTCTCTAACTGTCTCTATAAATGTCGGCAGCACAGATTTCCAATCGCCTACGACCCCAAAACTAGAGGTTTTAAAAATATTAGCTTCTGGATCCCGATTGATGGCTATAATGTGCTTTGATGAAGAACAGCCTGCCATATGCTGGCTTGCTCCCGATATACCAACGGTTATATATAAGTCAGGAGTAACCGTTTTACCTGTCAAACCGACCTGGTACGCATGGTCTAACCAACCTGCGTCACATACCGCCCTAGATGCTCCCACTGCTCCACCCAATACCTTCGCAAGATCTTCCAACATATCAAATGGCTCAGGCCCGCCAAGTCCTCTTCCTCCTGCAACAACCACTTTAGCGTCTTCTAAGCGAATCCCTTCCGACGACTCAAGTACAGTCTCAATCACCTTAGTTTTAATCACTGAAGGATCTAATTTGAGATTCACCCTGTCGATCTCCCCTTCGCGGGTATCATCTGGCAAAAGGGGCTCAGTGGTCTTAGGCCTAATAACTATAACATTGGGATCACTTTCTAAGAATTTCACTTTTGCTATGGCATTACCGCCATATACAGGACGAATAGCACATATTTTGTTGTCGGTAGGATCCACATATACATCTAAACAATCTTGGGCCAACCCTACACCCAAGCTAAAAGCCAGCCTAGGGGCTAATTCTCTGCCTCCCATAGTTCTGCCAAAGAGAACTACCGAAGGCTTATAATATTTACATACTGTTTCAAAAGCGGACAGTTGAGCGTCTAATTCTCCACCGTGGAGTACGTCATCCGAAAGTATGAAAACCTTGTCAGCCCCGTGGGCTATGGCGCCTGAAGCGACATCATCTTCAATTTCCCCCATAAGAGATACAGCAACTTCGCTTCCAGTTGATTCGCTCAATCGTCTTGCGACCGCCGTGAGTTCGTACGTTATCGAGAGTATTTGACTATCAGCGCATTCCCCGAATACTAAAATTCCTGGCATATTAACTCCACATGTACTAAATAAGTTTTTCTTCTCTCAATCTTAAAGCTAACTTACGTCCAGAGTCTTCATCATCTTCACCCTCTATCATCTCCACCGTCTGCTCACTAACGGGTATATACAGTTCTTCTACATATACTTTTGAAGATAGATCGTCATTACCCAACCCGATGTCCTCTCTGGACCAAATAATTGGCGCCTTACGACTCGCTTGCATGATGCCTCGCAAATTCGGGTAGCGTGGTTCACCCAATTCATTAGTCACACTCACTACAGCAGGCAGAGGTGCACCCACAACCTCATATCCGTCCCCAATTGATCTATGGACAACAACGCCTTCATCAGATATTTCTATATTTTGTCCAAAAGAAATTACAGGTAATCCTAGAAAATGGGCAATCCCAATTGGTACATGAGCCTGATCCCAATCAGAGGCCTGCCTTCCACATAAAATTAAATCAAATCTTCCTATTTTCTCAATGGCCGCAGCAAGCGCGTTTGAAGTAGCAAAAGGATCCAAATCTGAGGCTGATTCGTCTTGGACCAATACCAACTCATCAGCGCCCATAGAAAGGGGCTTTTTCATAACATCCATTACGAAATGATCACCTAAGGCAAGCACAGTTATTTTGCCAACGTGCCCATCATCTTTAAGGCGTAATGCGGCTTCAACAGCATTTTCATCAAATCCATTGACGACCGGAGGAATTCCGTGGACCTCTACAACTTTATTGGACTCGGGATCAATGTCAAAGGCAGACGCCGGAGTCTCTGGATCCATAACTTGCTTTACGCACACAATAATATCTATCGTCATTCACCGACCTCATAGGCTATAACTCATCTACCCTTATGGAGATGCTAAAACCAAGTGTAAACGTACTATATAGACATTTCATACTCGCCTCAGCACCAATTCTCAACCACTCGGAAAGATGGTAGTCGTAAGCTTTAGAGGTGTCAAATCTACATGCCTCGCCACGCAAAAGGGGAGTCGGTGAGAAGTAATCTGCGACTTCCTTGCATGTTCAATACGAGTTAAATTTTACTTACATCGTAAAATCTCGAGAAAATAGTGTGAAATTGATAGCTTGATACCTTGACAATTCTTATACAAATATTAAAAAATGCCAATATTCAGTCTTGATATTCTCGAGAATATATCAAGCACAAATACAGATCATTACACCGCATAGTGAAGATAAGAGGGAGTCGTCAATTGGTTACACCAGCTAGCGAACAAAATTCGGAATTCCCACAAGCTACTCAATCGAATGTGATCACTTACGACTTTAGAGAGCCTAGTCCTCCAAAGGTTTCCGAAAACGCGACTTGCCCCCGATGCAATACTCAATTAACCATTGCATATAATGAGCCAGAATGCTTGCAATGCGGCTACGCTGACTATAGTTACGTACCACCCGTGAATAAGAGAAAAGAGAAAAGTTTGTTGAGCGCTGGCACGAGATATGTACTTCGTTATGTAGGCGATTTCCCTTATCTGAATGAAACCTTGGCGCATGTTAAATTAAAGCGCCTAAGAAATCGAGTTGTTTTTGGAGTGACTTGCCCATTTTGCGAACAAGAGATGGAGCAATCATCTCTATCTGGGAAACGACGAGAAGTAAGAGAAGAGCGCTATAGATGTGAAGACGGACACAGAGTATCATTAACTCCTGCGAAAGGTGGCTCCTTAGGCTGGAAGTAATGCTCACACCAGTGGGTCTACCTTGAGTCATTTAGAGTATACAGATAGAATAACCCGAGCACGGTATAGTGCTCGGGTTATTTGTTTTTGAGATAATGCTTTGG
>CAZQPS010000048.1:0-49313 GCA_964595285.1 uncultured Dehalococcoidia bacterium
CTTTCATGGTTGACGAAACCTCAAATTATCGGCAAGAGGAAATAACAAATGACGTTTTTTCTATATTGAGAAATATATATGGGTTTAATCTTAGTGAAGAAGCCCTTGCTGAGATGTATGAAGGAACTGATGCTGTTATTAAATCTTCAGAAATACTCCGAAACGTAAAACTTGAGAATTCTGACGAGCCGGCGACTATTTTTCGGCCGTATGAGGGCGACTCTTTATGACCATAGAACATGATCCAATTTTTAAATCAGTCAGGTTTTTAAGTGAACTTATAAAGTCAAGAGAAATTTCTTCGGTAGAACTGGTTAATATTTTTCTGGGCCGTCTTAGTGGTCTAGGGTCTAAGTACAATGCAACAGTGACTATCATGGAAGATTCAGCGATAAGAGACGCTAGGACGGCTGATGAAGAGTTACTTTCTGGTCTATATAGAGGGCCTCTACATGGAATACCATGGGGGGCGAAGGATTTATTAGCAACTTCGGGAGATATACCGACTACCTGGGGTGCTGCACCTTTTCAAGATCAGATGTTTGAATATGACGCGACAGTAGTGAGGAAATTGGCCTCTGCTGGAGCTATCCTATCTGCAAAGCTTGCTATGATTGAACTGGCTGGAGGAATGGGTTACAGACAGCCTAAAGCTTCTTTTACTGGTCCTGCTATAAATCCGTGGAGTGAGGAGCATTGGACTGGTGGGTCTTCAAGTGGATCAGGGTCAGCCGTAGCAGCTGGTCTTGTGCCTTTTGCTATCGGTTCAGAGACATGGGGTTCTATTCTTGGTCCAGCAAATAACTGTGGGGTCTCGGGCCTAAGGCCTACATATGGCAGAGTAAGCCGACATGGAGCCATGGCACTATCATGGACCCTCGACAAGCTTGGTCCATTGTGTCTGTCTGCAGATGATTGTGGGCTAGTTCTGGAAGCTATAGCGGGGCCTGACAGTATGGATCTTACAGCCGTTGAAAAATGCTTTAAATATGATGACAATGACATTTCAGGTAAAAGATTCGAGTTAGCCATTCTGAAAGGTACAAGAGATAAACTACAAGGCGATGCCTTGGCCAACTTTGATGCCTCCTTGAGTTGTTTATCTGACTTCGCATCGGTAGAAGAAATTGAATTTCCCGATTTTCCATATGAAGTGGTAACTCGCACTATACTTATGGCAGAATCATCCAGTGCTTTCGAAGATTTATTAGATTCCGGTGAGACAAGTATGTTGACGGCCCCTGAAGATAGACATCCGTTCGCCAGAATGGCCATATCAGCCCGTGATTACATAAAAGCCATGCGTATCAGAGGCAAAATAATTCGTGAAATTAGCACCGTATTATCTCGATACGATGCCATCGTGGCACCATCTAGGAATACGGCTGCGACACGTATTGATGAGGATTTCAGAGGCATTATGGTGGGACATGAGGGAGATGTGATTGGGTCCTTGGGTAATGGTGCTGGATTGCCTTCGATATCTGTGCCCAATGGGTTTACTAAGGATAATCTCCCGACTGGGATACAATTCATGGGTAGAGCATATAGTGAAAATAGTGTTCTCGCCGTAGCGAGAGCCTATCAAAGGTGCACGGAATGGCATCTTGTGCACCCTTCCGCATAATATTCACCAACGTAATCATTTGGCGTGGGTAGTAAGCTCTCTTTTTAGATTGTACGTAGAGTGGTTATTGATAACTCTCCGCAAATATCGTTAAACCACTCAACTACTTCTTTATGTAAAGGGATACCGTTAGCTCTTCGTTCGGTCATTTCCTCGTATTCTGACAATCCTGGATATAAAACTCTGTCATGACCTGGAGCGGGTGGTGTTTCTTTCAGCATCTGGAGCATACGATCCATTTTATCTTTGAACGATGCCAAATCAGTAAAAGCCTCAATGTTATAAGCTACAAAGCAATGTTTGGAGCCACTACTGGGGTCAATCATGGCGGGGAGGGCACCTGACAGCATAGTGCCCATCACTTCTGATATTAGTGCCAATCCGTATCCTTTGTGGGAGCCCAATTCTCGAGTGCCTCCCAGAGGCAGTTGCCAATATGTGCTCCGTTCCGAAGGGACGGGGCGATCCTCCATAATAGGATCACCTGACCGTTCGGAGAGCCATCCCGGTTCCATGTCCGCCTGTACCCGTTTGGCTAATCCTAATTTGTTTCCGGCAATGGCTGACGTTGCTGCATCAAACAAAAAAGGTGCTTCTTTTCCAGCAGGGACGGCCATCGCGATTGGGTTTGTTCCTAAGCGTCCTTCAGAGCCAAAGGTAGGTACGACTTGAGCTCCACCTGAAGCCGTGGTGACCATGCCAACCATGTCTTGTTCGGCTGCGAGCATCGCATGGTGTCCAATTCCGCCTGAGTGACCAGCATTGTACATAGTGACTATGCCAACGCCTATTGATCGTGCCTTTTCTATTGCCATCTGCATTGCTGCAGGTCCTAGAATGACCGCCAATCCTTTGTCTGCATTAATGACGGCCGTACCTGGAGATTCTCGTTCAATTTTCCAGTTAGGTCGTGGATTCAAACTACCTTCGTTAAATTGCTGAACGTACGAACGGAGCATGTTCGAAACACCATGAGTCTCTACTCCTCTCAGATCAGTCATCGTTAAAGTATCTGCCCCTATAGCGGCGTCCTCTTGACTCACTCCCATTTTTTCGAAAATGGCACCCACTGTTTCTCTCAAAGAGTCCTCGGGTACTCGAATTTGATCCTCTGTGGGAACTTTAAATCTTTCTAGCACTTGCGTTCTCCGTTGGATGTGAAGGTTATCTTGTCATTCTATCACTTTTACTCTCAAAGTTGTCTTTTTGGAGAAATTGTCTAATAGTTTTTGCAAAATGTAGGTACTCTCAATTTTGGAAACCACGATCATGTAAATTTGGTATTTAATAAACCGACATCTGGTATTGGCGAGAAGAACTTCAAGATATAATGTATTACGATTCACTCCTTTGTATGTAGTTTCAAGAAGGTTCAAATGAATAAAGAGAAATTCGATCGCAAGATTATTATCGTGGATGATGAATGGCAGTCGCCTATTCTGAGAAGTGTGAAAAGACGCTTGGATGAAGAAGGATGGCAGACTAAGGTGGTTGTGCCTGAAGGACTCATGATCTCAGGTGACGATTTTGAAGTAGAGGCTATGTTTGCTATAGAAAGTGAATCTCCGGACGCAGTACTTCTAGATGTTCGCTTTGGAGAACATAGAGAGGACAGATTTAAAGGATTGTCTATTCTTAGGAATATAGTGGAGCAATATCCTCATATTCCAGTTTTAATGTTCACGCAATACGTTCAGGGCCCTGATCGTGAGGCTGCCGTTACGGGTACATTGAAATGGGACTCAAGGGTCGATTTTATTGATAAGTTGGCGAGTCCGGAAGAGGTGGTATTGAGGCTGAGACGTCTCATCGGAACGGCGCCTGAAACGATTCCCATAGGTGGTTATCTAACAGTGGACGTGAATGCAAAAGTGATTTACGTCGTCAACGAAAATCGGAGTCTCCCAGTTGATGATATTATGGGGACCAAATTTGAAATATTTTTCGAACTTGCGTCGACTATGTACAGAAATCCTGGAGAGGTAGTACCTTTCAGCAAACTAATGAAATATTCAGAAGGAGAGGATCCTAGAGCATCCCTTAGGGTTAGGATACGGGAAATCAAAGATGCGATTGGTAATGTAATGGGTGTCCATATTGGCGCTAATGATTTGATCGTTAATGTTAGGGGCCAAGGTTATCGTATGGTGTCTCTAGACCTTTAAATATATCAATTGACTGGATTATTTTTGAAAAAACGTATACAGATTTTACAAGTTACTAAGATTGGCTTCGCATTTGTCGTTTTAGGTGGCGCTTTGTTGGTACTGGCTTCACCATTTTTGAGTGAACAACTGTTTGCAAATGTGTGGGGTGTCGAGCCTCTAACTTACGTTGGGGTTGTTTTATTTGTGTTAGGTCTTGCAGGTATTTCAGCATCTTATGCTTTTATGGATATGCTCAACGAACCACAGTATTCATCTGGAGAAGAGAATAAATCTGACAGTGACTGGACGACAATAACCGGCCAATATTTTGACTTGTTTGATCATGACCTGGGTCGCCCTTTAAGAAGAATACTGGGTAAACAACGTGAGGTTAGAGAGAATCTGAAGGGCAGTCAAGATACAAAAATCTCTGATGATGTATTGGATTTAATGGATGAAATTGAAAGACAAGCCCCCAATTTTAGGTTAATGTTGGCCAATATAAGAATTCTAGTTCAGCTGGAATCCCCATCAGAGAAAGTGGAATTTCAACCAGTCGAACCTGTACAGATAGTTCAAAAAATAGTGGATAGATACATGCATGTGGCGCATGATTCCAAAAAGCAAATATCGTGGTGGGCAGACCCTTCAGAATTTGGGCTCGTATATTCTGATAGTTCTGCTATTGAACATATAGTTACCAATCTGGTTGACAACGCCATGCGGTTTTGTACGTCAGAAATAGAGGTGCGAATTACCAAGAATCCCACCCATTTTTTCATTAGAATTTGGGATGATGGCGGTGGTATACCTTCACAATATATGCAGCATTTGTTTGATAGAGGATGGACTCCGGAAGCGACTCGCCGGGAGGAAAAAATCAGCTCAGGTCTCGGATTATTTATAGCTCGCACCCTCGCCCGTAAATATGGAGGTGACTTGACTGCTGAAAGTCTGACTGAGCCAAATGACGATCATCACACTGCTTTTCTATTGAGTTTGCCACTTGCAGGAGATTAAAAGAGGTAAAGATCTTTGCACTTGTGGCCAAATGGAGGTTATCATTGCTTAGGCGGATTTGCGTCTTTATTTTCTGTGGGAGCAAATGTTGTTAAGAGCGTCAATTGGCGTCTTGTCAATTTTAATTAGCGTTGCATTCTCTTGTGTTACTGAGATACCTAGAGAAGAGGATTCTCCGCCGAGTCGAGCTGTGACTCCGATTACCGAATCCGGTAATTCAACATTTAAATCTGGAATGGTAGATTCTCAAGTTATGGAACGGGGATCTCAAAAAGATATCGAAAAGAAGGAGTCTGAGAATGACTCTGAATTATCGAAGAATATATCCCAGAATGGGAAGGATATATATCTTGAAGTTAAAGGGCCCGAAAATGATGCGACAGTTCAGTCTGACGGAGTAATTGTTCATGGGATGGTCTCACTTGATGCTTCTCTAAAAATTGCTAATAAGGCAGTTGACCTGGACGCTGCCGGCAGGTTTTCAATTTTGGTTGACCTCAAACCTGGGTTCAATGAAATAGAGATTAACGCTAGTCGTGGGGATAACTCAAGGAGATTGACTTTGAGAGTTACATCTGCGGTGTTACCTCCGCAACCATTTTTTCTAATGGTTACTCAGCCTGAGGATCAGAGTGTAGTTTCCCAATCTCCAATTATGCTTGCCGGCAGAACTTCTGCCGGTTCGGTTCTGAGTGTAAATGGTGTATCAGTACCCGTTGATTCCTTGGGTATTTATAGTATTCAGATAACTTTGGATGCAGGGCCAAACATTATAGATGTATTGGCCACTAGTGGTGATGGGGATGTTCTCAGCGCGGTTATAGCAGTAATTTATAGGCCTTGAATAGCATGGGAAAGGTTAGGTTTAAATATAAAACAAGTGTACGAAAATGCTGTAACACAACGGTAATAATCAGAGTGCGATAATTCAGCCAAATTTATAATATATTATGATGAAAAAGGATTGGTACTGAACGGGATGTTCATGGCAAGAAAGACTAAAAAATTAAATAAAATAGCAGTAGTCATTGTTCTAGTGCTTTTGCTATTTGTGTCTTCTCAACAGATGCTCCATGCTTCCGGCCCAGTATCTGAAAGGGATTTTTTCGGAACTGTAGTGTCTGTTGGATTAGATTCTGTTGATGTAAGGACTTCTGACGATGCAATCGTTAAAGTGTCTATTTCTGATGAAAGTAATATACGACTGTCCAGTAAGAGACAATCTAGTATTAATGACTTGTTTCAAGGCGATAGTGTAGCTGTTTCTATGACAGATGACTTGCTGTCTGCCGCACAATTGTTTGTGATTCCTGGTAAGACACAATTCAGGCATATTCCAGGCATAGTGGTCTCAGTTAGTAAGAATAAACTAGTACTTCAACCACTTGCCAAATATTCAGATCAATTGATCTTTGAAACGGATTCAGATACACGTATTAAATTTAGAGAAGGTGCTACAGAGGTACTTGAAGGATTGTTTGCAGTGGTCTTGGGCAAGAGAGATCCAGATACTGGTGAACTATCGAGAATTGCAATAGAAATCCACGTAAGTCCAGGGCGAGTTTCAAGCGACGCAGAGTATGTTAAATCGCCGGATAGGGATAAATTAACTACGAATAGATCTCTCGATACCTCAGTCAAGCTTGTGGGTAAATTTGGGGGAGTCGAAAATAATAAATGGACTATAGGACGAAATAAAGTTACTGCCGACGGAAACACAAAAATTGAGTCAGGGATAGTTGTAGGTCAATTTGTGACAGCATTGGGAGTTCTGAACGATAATGGAAGCTATCTTGCAAAAGAAATATCTGGCCGATCTGCATATACGCCTAACAAAACTATATTTGATGGTGTGTTCCAAGGTTTAAATACGGACAATAATTGGATTGTAAATGGTCATGTGGTTGTTGTCACTGATAACACAGACACTGACGGTCTACCATTCACTGGTCAGGAAATTCATGTCGTAGGTTTTGTTAGATTAGATGGCGCTATCGTGGCGAGAGAGATCGAGAATAGAGTTACGCCTCGGAACGCAAAAACTCCAGATGACCACGGGGTGAGACTAGGTGGTGTGTTTGAGGGTATTGATAAATATGGTGGATGGATGATCAATGGAGTTCAGGTGTCCGTAGGAACTCAAACTCAGTTCGATGGGAATCCCAAGATTGGGAGTTATATTGAAGTTCACGGAGTTCTTGTAGAAAATAAAATCAGAGCCCTTCGTTTAGATGTTCTTGATGATGGAATTGATGGCAGGGACAATGCAGCGAGCTATGTGAAATTAAAAGGGATTATTAATGCTGTGACCGTGAAGGGCAACCTCTTTGTGTCAGGCCATCGGGGCGGTGTTAGCGAATTGACTGTGGTTGATGGAGATTTAGAAAAGGGTGTTTCTGTAGGTGTAGTAGCTCTTATTATGACTGATGGTTCCCTCGTGGCCAAAGAAATCTATGTACATAATGCACCCCTTGGAAAATTGTCGCAATTGAAAGGCGTCGGAGAAAAACGCAAAGAGATTGTAAGAGAGACTCTTAGTCCAGTTAGGATTGAAGGAGTTATTGAGGCTACATATTTGACGGACTGTCTTGTTGAGACAGCAGGAGAAACTATTAAATCTCCTGGGTGCATTTTAAAAATTAATGGGATAACAGTCATAGTTACTGAAGATTTGCTTGCTGGTCGTATATTAGAAAAAGGAACGAGGATACATGTTAGAGGTTATTTCCAAGATGATGGCTCCCTGAGAGCTCAAAACATTTTGGGTGGCTTGGTAAAAAATGAGGGAAAGCTCAATGTAAAACGGATACAAGGATTGATTGAGAAGATAACCTTTGAAAACGGTGAGGTTGTTTCGGTGAAAGTCAACGGCCAGGATATTTTTGTTGAATTGTTAACAATGGTTCGCAGTCCATTGCGTGTTGACATGCAGGTGAATATTGTCGCCATGACGACTTCTAAAGGCTTAGTTGCAAAAGAAATCAAAATCCATAAACGGTTGATCGAGATTGGTGAAAAACTTGATCCAGTAGTGAAGGATCCATCTGATACATTGGAGAGCAGAGGTGAAGTAGCCCGGTTTAGCGACAGGATAGTAACGCTAAGAGATGGCACTTCCTATTACCTAAATCCGGAGTCGGTTGTTGTAGGTCAATTGTACATTGGAGCAGAAATTGTTCTATTTTCCGTAAAATCAAAGGTTGGATTAATTGCTTTAGAGATCAGGGTTATTAAAGCATCAAAGCCAGCTGATTTTGATGGCGTCGTAAAGGAATTCACTCTCACTCAAATAGTGTTAGAGAATGATACCGTTATATCAATAAACAAGGATTCAAGTATAAAAGATATTATTAAGATAGGTGATAGTGTGAAGGGCGTCGCGCGGGAGAAAGCTGATGGTAGTTCAACATTGTTGGAAATCGAAAAATCTAAAATGAGTAAAGCTATCAAGGAAGCTCCATCCAAATGAGTCCCTATTCTTTATTTTGCTTCTATACGGGCCTTTCCGATATATGCTTATGCGCAACAAAATATTCGGGCTAGGCGTATGACTGCTGTTAATATTGGCTTGGCGAACGTGGACAGGTAATTGACCAGGAAAGTTATCATTGTGGCTATAATAATACCTGCGATAACGTCTGATGGATAATGTACCCCGGCTGCCGTCCGTGAAATGACCATCAAGAATCCAGAAATGATCATTAATAAGCTAAGCTTTTTGTTTAGAGGCCATATGGAGAGACATATGGCAAATACAGCGGCCGCGGCATTAGAAGGGAAAGATGGATCGGTTGGCTCATAGAATATAAGTGTCGCTTCTTCTAATATTTCAAATGGTCTGGGTCGAGCATACAATGAGTTAATTATTAAGACTGACAGACTGGATAGTGCCATGGCAATGAGAGCTATAAAAACGTAAATCTGTTGCTGTTCACGATATATTCTGTTCGTATTAGAGAACCAAAGCCCTACTAGCACGAGGGTCAGACTCATAGGGACCAAATAGTCAGATCCTATCAAAAGGATGAAATAGTCCACTATTGGATGACGATCTACTATTTCGTTTATCCAAAGAAATAATTTTTTATCAAAATACGCCAATTTGCTTGCCAATTAAGTAAGTTGGTCATTAGAGCTGGAATATAAGTAGTTTTTCGTAAGGATTCTAACCCGTCTTTGCATTTCAAACATTGTTTGTTTTGGTCTCGATTTATTATTGAAGAGATTGAAACAGTCACCAACCAGGCTGACATAAGGCCGAGGAAAAAATATAGAGCCTGATCGTTGGAATCCATTCCACCATTGTTATCATTTACATTTCGATTGGCGGTTCCAAAGAATATTGCGAATCCTGCGGTTATAAGTATTGCTCCTATAACCCTTGTGGCAAATGTATTTTTGATAAATAGGAGATTAGAAATATTTCCAATGCTCGCACTTATCTGAATGACTGCAACATTTAACATTAAAGATAGAATATAGTAATCTATTACGAATGTGAACATGCTTTCAATTCTGACGAAGCCTCACTATTTGATTTATACCCAAATCATCTTTTCTGAAAATAGCTGCCGACGTGAAAAACAGAGTTCAGTCACTGCACTTAGCTTCTTTTGGGAACTATTCCTTTAAGGGTATTTCCGTACACCAACTACTATATTTCGAATTATTGCCCTTGATTATATCAACGTATTTTTCTCTGAGCTGACTAGTTACCGATCCAACTTCCCCATCCTTGATTAACCTGTTGTCTATTGCCCCTACTGGGGTTATGTGGGCTGCCGTACCGGTTAAGAATATTTCATCCGCAAGATACAATTCACTGCGGCGTATTTCCCTTTCTACTACGTCAAGTCCTAGTTCATCCTTAGCTAGATTCATAGCCGAATCCCTAGTGATACCCGTAAGATTATTATGGGCAACTTCGGGAGTATGAATAACCCCATTTGTTATTAAGAATAGATTCTCTCCTGTTCCTTCAGACACATTGCCGTCTTGAGTCAACATCACAGCTTCATCAAACCCAGCTAAAGTAGCTTCAGTCTTGGCCAGGATACTATTTACATAATGTCCAGAAATCTTAACTCTAGGGGGAATTATGGTGTCGTCTATGCGCCTCCATGAGGATGTGCAACATCGTATAGCACCCTCAGACTCAATATAGTTGCCAAAAGGGACTGCCATCAGCGTGAAGTCGCTTGCCAGATCCTGCAATTTTAGATTTGCAACTCGTTCTTCGCTTTTATACGCCAATGGCCGTATGTACAAATCTTCTTTATATTCACATTTCTGGAGTAGTTCTATGGTGATATTGCATAAGTCATCTACGCTATATGGAATGTCTAGCATCATAATGCGGCAACCTTGAATTAGTCTTTCGTAGTGTTCCCTCATTCGAAAAACGTACAGCTTATTATGTTCTTTGTTCCAGTTACCCCGGATACCTTCAAATACTGCAGTACCGTAGTGTAACGCATGCGTAGTGACGCTTACCCTAGCCTCATTTAATGGAACAATGTCTCCTTGGAAAAAGGCAAAGGCTTCGGGCATAGTTTTTTCTCCTTAACTTAAATAGCTGACGCACATTATAATCCCTATTGGGTACTATTTTGCAAGAGTGGCAGTATTCGTAATAGACGATGTTCTACTTTTCAGGTCGCATCACTGCTTCCACCTCTTTGAGCTTCAGCTTCGCTAAGCAATCGGTCTAGCAGCACTTGGGATTCTGGCACATCGTAGTTAAGCTGCACTATGCTAAGCGAGCGAAATAGCACTCCGGTAGATACACGGGCGAGGGTTTTCTCTCCTAAAGGCGGGATTTTTATTCCTAGGGATTGAGCTAGGAACCCTCCAGCTAACATACCTGATGGCGTAAGAAAACATTCAATCATAAGATTATCCTCGTGAAATAGTTCAAGTCCGTTCTCGTGTTGCCAGAGAGTTAGTCTCAGGTGTGCTCTGGGGGTTTCTATGAGTTTTTCAGCGTAATCGTGGACTTTAACATTAAAGGGCTGCATATTGGTCCTCATCATCAAATACGTTGTTTACGGCATTATATCAATTATCTGCTCTCAAACTGCGAGAGCAGCCCACTGCTTACGACTCACAATTTTAAGATGAATAACCTAATGCGAAAATCATATGGTAAGTTCAGTCGACTGGATTTATAATTTCACTTAACTCTATGATGCAGAGGTTATCATTGATAAGTATAGAAATATTGCGAAATAATCCCGAACTTGTTCATAAAGCCATGGCTAGTCGAGGAGAGAACGTCCCTTTGGAAAGAATTATGGAACTAGATTCCGAAAGACGTGTTTTAATATCTGATGTGGATGCATTGAGGGCACGCAGGAATGATGTTAGTAGAGAAATTGGCCGAACAAAAGAACGGCCAGAGAACCTGATTTTGGAAATGAGAGATGTTGGATCAAAAATAAAATCACTAGAAGGGCGCATTAAGAATTCTGAACTCGCTATTAATGATCTTTTAATGTCAGTTCCGAATATGCCTCAAGATGATGTCCCTTTAGGTGCATCTGAAGAAGATAATGTTTTAATAAAAACAGTTGGGACTTTGCCAATTTTTGATTTTGATGTAAAGCCTCACTGGGAGATAGGTGAGAATCTAGATATTATTGATTTTCAGAGGGGGGCAAAAATAGCGGGCTCTAGATTTTTCGTATTAAAGGGCAAGGGAGCTAGACTACAACGAGCGCTTATTGATTGGATGCTAGATTTGCATTCTGAAGAACACGGATATAAAGAGATATATCTCCCTAATATAGTGACTGGAGAATCGGCGATTACCAATAGTAATTTGCCTAAATTTGCCGATACTATGTACCACGATAGCGAGGATGATTTGTGGCTATTGCCTACAGCGGAAATGGCATTAACAAACATGCATCGAGATGAAATTGTGCCATATGAGTCATTGCCGATTCAATATGTTGCTCACACTCCTTGTTTCAGACGTGAAAAGGCGGCCGCTGGACGAGACACTAGGGGCATAAAACGGGTTCATCAATTTGAGAAAGTGGAAATGTATAAATTTGTTGAACCGGAGACATCTAACAAGGAATTAGAAAGCTTGATAGATAATGCCACGGAAGTATGCGCTCGATTAGGTCTGCCTTATAGGGTAATTCAGTTGTGTACGGCAGATATTTCTTTTCCTTCATCTAAGACCTTTGATATAGAGGTGTGGGCATCTGGGAGTGAAGAGTGGCTTGAAGTAAGCTCATGTTCCAATTGTACGGACTTTCAGGCTCGCCGAGGTGGGATTCGGTTTCGCCCAGAGGGTGGTGGACGTACTCGCTATCCACATACGTTAAATGGGTCAGGTCTGGCCTTACCGAGAGTAATAATTTCAATACTGGAAAATTTTCAGTTAGAGGATGGAACTGTGGTAATCCCTGACGTTTTACGTGATTACACTGGGTTTGACCATATATCACCAGTTTAGATTTGGGAGAGTGTAACCTGGTGGCTATTGCGATCTAGGAACTTTCTGTTGAGGCGTCTACCCTTCTCGTTCAGATATCCATTTTCGAGCTTCCGCTCTTGCAGAATGTCTATTTGGAGCGTTCATACCTCTAGTTCTTAAATCCACTGAGGAGTCCAGTTCATCCTGATATTTTCCTGGCTCGGTGAGTAAATTTAGCTTTGTACTATTTCTGATTCTGTTATCTCGGAATGCGTTAATGTCTTTTGAAAACGCTGTTCGCCACCCTGCGGTCCTATCAAATGCCGGAAAGGTCTCCAACAACCCAATTTCATTAAATCTGTCCATAAATTGAATATCTGCGGTTGATTCTCCCTCCCATATGAATATGCGTCTATCGTTTCCGAGATTGTAAGCTCCATGAAGTGTTATAGAAGGAGGGGCCTGTCCGTTCCAAATAGTTGCCCATAGTTCTGGGTCTCGACTACGATCGGAAATTAATATGGAGACGTATAACATTGTAATCTTCTCCTCAGCCATTTTTGTATTACCCGGCTTATTCAGATATTGATGATCACACAGACGAGGTGTCATTACGTCCAATGTAACTATAATCTAATTGTTATCCAAACAGGACTACTGTATGCCATACCCCAAGGCATGTTTTTAAAGGGTGTTGTTTCGGGCAACTGGGTTACTCTTATCCAGTAGGTGTGGGTTCCTTCAGGCGCGGTACTATCTTCTATTTCAATCCGTGATTCTCTAGTGCCAATCATTTCACTGTGAATAATTTCATCATTTCGGAAAAATTGTATGTATTGTAGATCTTTTGTGCCTGCAACTTCTGCAATCAGTTTAGGCTTGCCCTGGATTTCTCCTTCATCTCCCATCACGAGAAATTGGCTATCACTGGCAGAGCCGGTCGTCGCATAGAGTAGTACGCTCATTTTGACTCCGTTGGTTGCAAAAGTGCGCTTGGCTTTCAAGCCCTCCAAAACTGATTTGTTGTCATGCACCCCACTTGGTAACCACAGCCCGGTCATTGCCGTGGGCCATGCAGAGTTTCGGGAGTGGTCACTGGCGCCTACAACGCCCATTTTGAAGCCTTTTCGCCAAAGATCTCTTGCCCAATTAGAAGAGTCGCCCCTAGTTTGGATGATTTCTATGGATGATTCATAGTCAGAGTTATAAGTAGCAGCAACTTCGTCAGGCTCATGAGTTTGTCCAGGGAAGGTGTGGTAGTGACGAATAGCTAGGAGTTCTTCTTTGGGTATATATTTGCGCACATTTTTCCAGACTTCTGCTAATCCTCTGGTTCTTGCTGATAAGCAAGCAACTCTAAGCGCGTGTTGGATGTTGGGGTTAATGTAGAAGAAATTCGTGTGGCCTGGTGGTAGAACGAGCTCAAAGCCATGTAGTGTTATAACTTCACCGTTGTTGGAAAGTCTTTCTGTAAGATCGTCGACTAATCGCCACTCCAGGTAGCTTTGCATTTCTAAATGTTCTGTTATGGCATAAAAATCTAAGTCAGCCACATCATGTGCCCATCTCCATTGGTCGAGAGGGTCTCCATCAACAGCCGACATGCATTTCGAATATGCTGTATGCCGATGGAGATCACCGAAAAGCAAATCGTATTGCTGTGAACCTATTTTTCGTGTACGACGGTCACTATGAAGAGCCTCCTTTGGCGGTCTCTCTTTTGCAGTCAACGATCCAGTGAGAAATTCATGGACACCTAACTGATCAGCCGTTCTAGAAGGTTCAAGAGTTAATTTCTCAATTACTAATTTATGATTAGTTACCAGATTGTGTGCATCCTTTTTTGTAGGAGATTCACCTGAATGTGTGGCGACTACCCACGAGTCTTCAGTTTTTGTTTTTGCGATTCCATAACGAGAATCTGGGAAGCCATGGTATTCAGTCAAACGTACGGGGTTCGTCCATTGTCCGGCGCTATGCTTGGCGACGCATAAAGACCAGCCGAAGTCACGAACACCCAAAGTTCTTCTGAATTGACGATAAAATACTACAGGATCTCCTGATTCGGAAAAATGAATGCTAGGGTTTTGAGGATTTATGAATTCTGGTTCTTGGGCATACAAGAAAGGTATTGTAGGAACTGGTAGCACTCCTGATTCGCCGTGAACTGGCTTGCCTGGAGGTATACTTACCAATATGTCTCCTGATTCAGTACTTCTCATTACTCTAAGATGGAGAGTGCGCATATGATTGAGTCTGTGATTAATTATGCCCCACTCAGTACTCCGGGACCATGTAATCCAAGCTTCGTCTGAATTAGCAACTACACTGGCACCGAAGTGTAAGTATCCATTGGTGAGATGTGGTGTTACATTATCTGACCTATCTGAGTCAGATATCTGTTTTACGGGGCCCCAATTCGAACCGGATGGTGCGTGTCTTGCGTATATTTGATATTGGAATCCGTCCCATCCGTCCCATGCACACCACAATCCCCCCACTCCATCGTCTGCAATCGACGGACTCCAGGAAGATTGCCCATCCGGATTGAGAGTAATTTCAGTGGGTTGTGTGTTGGGTTGAAATATGTTTTGGGAAGAATATATTACTTGTGGTGGAGCATATTCATCTTTAGATCTGACATCGTTCCATTGTTGCCAAACTGTACTTAAGTTGCCCTGATCGTCGCAGACCGATCTTAGATTCAGCTTGGCTCCGATTGTGTTTGAGATGATCTGTGTAGCACCATCACCATAATCCGCTAATATAACGCTGTTCTCATCCCTATATTCTTCCCATACAATACCCGGTGAAGAAGTATTAGGTAAGGAAATTAGGGAAAATCCTGAGCTAGTAGATGTGGTTCTGCTAATTTCTCTGGTGTCTTCTATTCCATTCGGAGTAACTTTACCCATTGAGATCACGAAGTCAATTTGCCTAGACGTTTTTATCCATTGGTCAAGGCTAACATCAGGTTTTAATGTCCACTTCTTTTCGTGGTCTTCCACCAAGTCTGGTTCTATATCTTCACAAGATGCCCAACCTATCCATAAATCATCTCCACTCCATATTAATTGAGAAGCCCATCCTCCCAAAATTTCCGTTGCATCTGCTGACCACCTTTGAATATCTCTTTCCAATGGTTGCGCTATTGTCATAACTTTTTCTCCATGAGTACTAATTTCAAGAAGTTGCCGTTAAACATAATTATGTAATCGGATTTGAGTGCTGATCTCTAAGAACCCGCTTTAGTACTTTACCTAGCGGATTTCTAGGGAGCTCATTTGTAAAAATTACTGACTCTGGCCTTTTGAAGCTCGCGAGACGGTCACGACAAAATTCTATTAATTCTTGCTCAGTAATTGTTTTGTCTTTTTTTATGACTACTATCGCACGCACTCGCTCTCCCCAGTCTATGTCAGGGACGCCTATTATGGCAGCTTCATCTACTGATAAGTGAGACTGTAGTACCTGCTCAACTTCTTCAGGCGATATCATCTCACCGCCCCTCTTTATAAAATCCTTTGCGCGTCCAGATAGAAAGATATAGCCATCCTCATCTTGATATCCTAAGTCACCGGTAAATAGCCATCCATCTCTTATGGTGTCAGATGTTTCTTCCTGACGATTCCAATAACCTTTCATTAATCTAGATCCTCTAGCGGCTATCTCCCCAATATCTCCTCGTTTTACTTCTCCGCCGCCTTCATCGAAGATTCGTATTTCCACGTCTTCTAGGGGTTTACCTATTGATGACAACCTCACGAGTTTCTTTTCAATCTCTTCAGTAGATCCTGTTAAATTATGTGCGTCCGGTGGCAACATTGTTATTGTTGCAGCAGTTTCAGTTTGTCCAAATGCGTTAATGAAGTGTGTGTCAGGAAACTCAGTTATCGCTCGCTTAATTACTTCAAGAGGCATCGGGGCTGCTCCGTATGTTATTACCTTCAGACTCGTTAAGTCATGGTGGTGGAAATCAGGACTGTCCATCAACATCTTTAGCATTGTAGGAACCATCATGGCTCTAGTGACTTTTTCTCGGGCAACTAATTCCATCCAGGCACTGGCTTCAAATTGACGTTGAATGACCAAAGTACGGCCTCCATACACGGCAGCCATCACGGCCTGCACACCAGCGATGTGATACAAGGGAACTGTCAAAATATTACGATCTTCTTCGTCCAGCTCCACGGGAGAAACGTTGCTAAGAATGTATGATGCGAAGCTGTCGTGGGTCAGCATAACTCCTTTGGGAAACCCGGTTGTTCCTGCAGTGAACATGAGCATGGTGAGGTCTTCATCATCACCAATAGGGAATGCTTCTTCATTTTCCCCTTCTTGTATTGCGGTTTCGTAGGAAATCCATGTATTTTCACTATCTCCGATCACCACATACGTATCCACAGAAGTTAATTTGTTTTCGGATGTTTTCACCATGTCAACGTATCTTTCGCCAACAAACATCAATTTTGGCTCTGCGTCATTAACCATGTATATAAGCTCATCCGAGCGGGCTCTGAAGTTTAAAGGAACATATACTGCATCAAGTTTGGCTGTAGCAAAGTATGCTTCAATATGCTGGTTGCAGTTAACTTCTAACATAGCAACCCTATCACCGCTAGAAACTCCCATTGAAGCCATCCAGTTTGACAGTCTATTAACTCTTTCTTGAAGATCTCCGTATGTTAGACGAGTGTCCTCAAATATCATCGCGAGACGGTCCGGGACTATTGCGGCTGATATCATGAGAAATTCGGTAGTATTCATTGGTTGGTCAAATCCCTCTGATGTTTTGGATTACGGGCGCTAGGGTACCATTAATGTTTGAACGATACAATTTCAACATCTTATCCATCTGATGTGCGTCTTTATGTGTAGGTACGAGACTGGATTATTGAGGCATGATAAAGATAGCATAGTAATAGTTGCTGTATCGTTATTAAGCCTAAAATTCATTGATTTGAATCTGAACGACTACTATAATCGTGAAGGTCAAGCTGTGCTTATCTAGAGCGTCCGGCTACAATGGGGTGAAGAGGTTTAAAAGGTTAGTCTTTGGAGAAAGCATTAGAATGGAATACGACAAATTGACGACTGGGCAGTTGATTTCAGACAGAGTAGTATCACTAGATGCAGATAGAGTTGCCTTGTATGTTGAGGCAGTTGATCATGAAGGGTTTTTGCTTGCGGATGATGGAGGGCGACTAGTACCTGGAATGGCTGTGGCGGCATTCGCTCTCAGTGGGGCTATTAATGATTTAAACATCCCGGGTGGTACTGTTCATTTGAGTCAGGAAATTCAATTCCAGTCAGCTGTTGAGGAGGGTACGCGTCTAGATTGCAAGGCCTTTGTAAGTAAGAATTCTGTCCGGAATAACTGGAGGATTTTAGTAGTTGATATTCAAGCTATGACAGTTGAAGGAACCAGTATTATGGAAGCTAAAAGCACTATAATGCTGCCCGTATGACTGTTTTACTTTGGTCATTTTTCTATTCATCTAAACAATTTGTCAAAGTTTGGGGAAGCCGGGAGATTTAAATGTCTTTATCAAAGGGGTATATGCTGCCTAAGGTAGAGAAGGTTGTGTTGCAAGAAAAAATTGATCTCTACGCGAGGGCATCTGGAGACTGTAATCCGATACACATTGATGCTGATTTTGCAAATCAATCTCAATTCGGAGGTCGAATAGCGCATGGTATGATGATCGCCGCAACACTATCGGAAATGGTAACAATGGTCTTTGAGAAAGATTGGGTGGATACGGGCTCTTTAAAGATTCGATTTAGGGCGCCTGTTTACCCGGGCGAATCTATTTCGACGTTTGGGGAAGTAGAAAAAGTCACGGAGATGGATCAAGAAAAATATGCCGTGATGTGTTCTGTGGGAATTCGCAGAGACAACGGAGAATTGGTTATTTCCGGAAGCGCCGAGGTTACGGTTTCCAAGGAATCAAGAATTTTTGAGTAATGCTCTAATTAAGATATCAAGAACATGCATCCCACGGTGATATTCGTGTCGAATAGGAATTAGATTGGAGGAATAGCTTGGCTACACCAAAGGACCTCGTCAGAGTGGCGGTTGATATAATGGGTGGTGATAATGCTCCAGAGGAGATAGTTCGTGGCGCCTTGCTTGCTGCTGCGGAGGATAATGGCGGGTTGCATATTATATTAGTTGGAGATCAAGATGTCCTCTCTGAGCAAAAACAGAAACACGATATGACAGGACTCCCCATTTCTATGATTCCTTCAGAAGGAGTCGTAATTGAAGGAGAACCTCCTGCATTGGCTCTCAGACAGAAGCCTAAAGCTTCCATTATGGTGTCGACGGGATTGGTCAAGGCGGGTCATGCCGATGCTAGTGTCACTATGGGTTCGACTGGTGCGGCTATGGCTTCCTCAGCGGTTATTTTAGGGCGTATTCCTGGTATAGAAAGGCCCAGCCTTGGCGGACCAATCATTGGCAGTTCACCTCACACTTTCATAGCAGATTTGGGAACTAATGTGGATTGCAGGCCAAGTCAATTGCTGAGTTTCGCGGCTATGGGTGTCGTTTTCGCTAGGCAATTTTGGAATGTGGAAAAACCTAGGGTAGCAATACTCAGTGTTGGTTCTGAGCAAGGTAAAGGGAACTCTTTGGTTCAAGAAACTGATGAGTTGATGAAGACGAGTGGACTTAATTATATTGGTAACGTGGAAGCCAACGACTTGGTTCATGGTAAAGCAGAAGTTGTGGTTTGTGACGGTTTTGTAGGTAATGTGATAATGAAGTTGTCAGAAGGCCTTGGTGAAAGCGTTTCCGATTTTCTTAAGGGAAAGCTAGCACAGTATACTGATGTGAAAGAAGCACAAGAAATTTCAAAAGAAGTATATGATTTGTATAATGTTGTCGAGACGCATGGAGGCGGGCCCATCCTGGGAGTTGATGGGATCAGTGTTGTTGGTCATGGATCTGCTAGGGCTGGGTCAGTGAAGCGGGCGATAGGCACTGCACAATTCGCAGTGACTAGCGAATTTATTGCAAGACTGAATGATGAACTCGCCAGAGTTCTAAGTAACGCAAAAGTATAGCCAGTTCAGAAAATAAGATAGATTAAAGTACTGTGGATCACCTTTTTAAAACGATGGTTTAAAGTCTGTAAATTAGGGGTTAGAGTGAGTAAAGTAGATGATTTGGGATTAGAGGGGAAAGTAGCGTTAGTGACGGGAGCTTCGAAAGGTATTGGTCGCGCGATTGCTCTTGAATTGGCTTCTAGAGGTGCTCACGTGGTGGTTAACTATAATTCTTCGGAATTAGAGGGTGTGGCTTTATCAGAGGAGATATCTAAGCTAGGTGTAAAATCTCTCGCTTTGCAGGCGGATGTCAGCATTTTGGAAGAGGTTAATTCCATGGTGGACATTGTCAATGAACAGTGGGATGGCATTGATATTTTAGTCAATAACGCCGGGATAATAAGCGATGGACTTTTAGTGAGAATGTCAGATGAAGCTTGGGACAAAGTGATGGGTGTAAATCTGAATGGTACGTTTTACTGTACTAGAGCAGTTTTGCGTGGGATGGTAAGAAATCGTTGGGGACGCATTATCAATATAGGTTCTGTCGTGGGCATTAGAGGTAATTTTGGTCAGACGAATTATTCGGCTTCTAAAGCTGCAATATTGGGATTTTCCAAATCTCTTGCAAAAGAGGTGGCTACTCGAAATATTACCGTCAATGTTGTAACTCCCGGATATATAAGTACTGAAACTGTGGCTGATCTTACTGAAGACCAGAAGGCTCGTATTATGACATGGATTCCACAGGGCCATTTCGGCGAGAGTAAAGACGTTGCAGATATGGTTGGTTTTCTTGCGAGTGAAAAAGCAAGCTATGTTACAGGGCAAGTAATAAGTGTTGATGGTGGCATGGCGATTTAGGGATCTGAACTAGAGGTTTGCTGTGGACTTCAAAGACAAAATTGTTTTGGTAACAGGTGGGTCACGTGGGATAGGCAAAGCCATCGCATTAGAATTTGCTAGTATGGGTGCCCATATTATTTTCAATTATTTAAGAAATCATTTAGCTGCTACTCAAACCGAGTCTGAGATAGAAAACATGGGAGTGCAGTGTCTGAAAATTAGGGCTCATTTGGGAAATCCAGAAAAGATTCAAGAAATGTTTTCTGTCATCAGAGAGAGATTTGATCGCTTGGATGTTTTGGTTAACAATGCTGCTTCCGGGGTGCAGAGGCATGCAGTCGATTTGGAAGAGAAGCATTGGGATTGGGCTATGAATATTAACGCCAAAGCGCCTTGGTTATGTTCGATAGAGGCTTCGCAATTGATGACAGAAGGAAGTAGCATTGTTAATATTACCTCTCAAGGGTCGCAGAAGGTTCTGCCGTTTTATCTTTCTGTTGGGACGTCTAAAGCCGCTTTGGAGTCACTTACACGCTATTTGGCAGTTGAACTTGCTCCCAAAGGGATTTCTGTAAATGCTGTTTCTGGGGGGTATGTTGAAACAGGTGCTCTAGATTATTTTCCAAACAAAGAAAAGATGACTGAGTCAGGCAGGAACATTCCTGCTGGAAGAAGACTCACTGGACAAGACATAGCTAAAGTTGTGACCTTCCTGTGCGGAGATGAAGCGTCCATGATTAGAGGCCAGGTCATCACCGTTGACGGAGGGGCTACTTTAGAAGTCTAATTCTCTGCTTCAAGGTCCTCTTTTATTTGCTTGATTGTGATTGATGTGCCGTCTTCAACTGTCAATGAAGTTCCGGGTTTTGTGTAGGCATTCCTTACTATCCCTAATCCTATGTTTGATCCGTTGACAGGGATCGTGGAGATAGAAGTTATGTTACCTACATCTTTGCCATCTGCAAATAATTTCTGATTCGTGTGTAATTCCTTATTAACACACCAGGATAGTGCAACAAGTTTTTTCTGAACTTTTTTGTATGTGTTTAGACGGGCAACAACTTCTTGCCCTATGTAACACCCTTTGTTGAAACTAATGAATCTTGACAGTCCAGTTTCCAAAGGATTGAATTTCTCGTTCAGTTCCGTATTATATCCAGCAGTAGCAGTTTCTATACGTATAAGTTCTTGAACTTCGTCAGTTATCTTGGTTGCACCCCTAGATGTTAGAATCTCAGCCAATTTATTTCCTAATTGGGACTCTACTATCAAATAATATTTCGTATGGTTCATGCGATATATTATCGTGGGGGTGCCTTCTATCGTAGTTGAAAGATTGGTGTAAGTTTCCATATCAGGTATTTCTGTCAGTAAAACACTTGAGTCAGGGCCTACAAGTGAGAACATCATGGTTTGAGAGCTGACGTCTTGAACAGATACATCTTCAGAAAAAGTATAAAAATCTATCCATTCAGATACTTTTCTCTTGGTGTCAGGGCCAGTAATGATGGACAGGTGTCCATCATGTTTTGCTATGAATATTAGATCTACAATGCGGCCTTTGCTAGAAGTCAGGACCGAACCCATCACCTGTCCAGTTTTTAAATCATGCAATCTATTTGTTGAAAGCCGGTCAAGTAAATCTATGGCGTCATTTCCATAGACATGTAACCTGCCAAGATTTGAACGATCTATTAACGCAGCACTTTCAGTTGCAGCTTGATATTGAGTATTATAATGGTCCGAATTTACCATTTTCACTCACCCCAAATTCGTTTTCCCTATGAGGGAATTAGTATTGATGTTGTCTCACTTAAGCAAAACTGCTCCCTTCAGGGAGCAGTTTTGCTTAAATTACTTTCGTACTGTGTTTACTTATACGCTGAAAGAAGTCCCACAGCCGCAGGTAGTCTTGGCGTTTGGATTATTAAAAACGAACCCTTTTCCGTTTAATCCCCCCGAGTAGTCAAGCACTGTTCCTGCTAGGAACACGTATGATTTTTTGTCTATATATAATTCAATACCGTGCTCGGCTATCACTTTGTCATTTTCGCCTGGGAGATCTACAAGGTCCAAATCGTAGGTCATGCCCGAACACCCTCCGCCTTTCACAGCAACTCGTAAGTTGCATCCAGGTTTGCCTGCGTCTTCCGCAAATTGAGAGACATGGTCAGCAGCCTCTTTGGTAATGGATATTGTCAGAGCTTTGGGTTGAATGTTCGCCATGTAATGCTCCTTAAATTCGGCCCTTATATAGGTTCAGCGTCTCCAAGTATACATTCTATAAACAAAGTTTTGAGTAGTCAATTACTATTTGTCTTTTGAGTGTCAATTTCGACTTTCTAGAATTTAGTGAGGCTTTGGATGTCATGTCGCACGTCTTGCTAAGCGATGCTAAGATTCAAATATAAGATGTATTTCATATGAAGATTGTATAACTTTGAGAAAAGAGAGCCAGAATATGATGGAGTAAATTGTGTTGGTATTTTGTGATTCTCCCGCAATGACTTCACCAATATGGATTTTAATGTGATAACCAGACGTCTTTTGGTAATGACTTTGGGCTTCATGGTATTAGCGATTTTATCGTTGTTATTTATGGACTGTCATAGGACAAGGCCCGATCCTTTTCTTTCAAAAACGGTATCTTATCAGGATAAAATGTTAGAGGTAAGCCCTTCGAATATATCAGATCAATATCGTGTTAGGATTGGAGAGGCCGATTTTTTTGTTGAGATTGCCGATACCCCTGGCTTGATTTCGAAGGGTTTATCGGGAAGAATTTCAATGCCTGAGCACGCAGGGATGTTATTTGTTTTTCCAGAAGAGGATATTAGGACATTTTGGATGAAGGGGATGCTATTCCCACTTGATTTAATCTGGATTAATGAGAGTTGTAATGTGGTGGACATTACACACGGAGCAAGACTTCCAGATGAGGATATAGAGGGTTCGGAACTTGTTCTTTATAAACCCCGCATAGCTGCAAGATATACCTTGGAAGTCAACGCGGGCACCGCTGTACGAACAGCCGTTTCCATCGGAGATGAAGTTGTATTTGAAGGATTATTTACGAATGGAGTATGTACTCTAAAGTAGACAGTCAGCAATGTGAAACTTATGTATCACCTAAATGGCACCTTGGTGGGAGATGTTATGGGAATTAGTGAGAAACCGTTGCGAGTGGTTTTTATGGGCACTCCGGCGTATGCCGTACCTGTTCTTAATTCTATAGTAGAGTCCGGTCATGAGATTGTTGGTGTTTTTACTCGTCCCGATACAAGGGCTGGGAGAGGTAAGCAAGTCGTGTTTTCTCCTGTTAAACACAGGGCTATGCAATTAGGGATTAAGGTGTTTCAGCCCAATAACCTCAAGGGTGAATGTGTCAAACAGGCATTTTCGTCAGATTTAGTTCCTGATATAGCGATTGTTGCAGCTTATGGTCTTTTCTTGCCTGAATCCCTACTTAATTTGCCTCCCCTGAAGACTTTAAATATCCATCCTTCGCTTTTGCCAAAATACCGAGGTGCTTCACCCGTTGCATCCGCGATATTGAATGGAGATAAAGAGGCAGGTGTATCGATTATGTTGATAGATGACGGCGTAGATACGGGGCCAATCATAGGTCAGAAAGTGACCGAAATTCGATCTGAAGAAACGGGCCAAGATTTGACACAAAGGCTTTTTGAATTGGGGGCATACCTGTTGCGGGAGAATTTGCCAAAGTGGAGGCAGGGTTCTATATTGCCTACTCCCCAAGATTCTGAGAAGGCAAGTATGACTAGTAGACTAACTCGGGAACAAGGTGAAATCGAATGGCGGAATAGTGCGGATTATATATCGAGACAGGTTAGAGCCTTTTATCCTTGGCCCGGAACACATACATATTGGGACGAGGTTCAATTGAAGATCACCGAAGCATCGGTCTTAAGAGCGTCTTTTCGTTTCGAGCCCGGCAAAGTAATAAGACTTCATAATTGTGTGGCCGTTACTACTGGTTCAGAACTTTTAAAGTTAGAGAAAATTCAACTTTCTGGACGAAACGTCACTGGCATTAATGATTTTGTGGCAGGGTACAATCATTTTATCGGCGCGTCCTTGGGTAGTATTCCGAAGTAATAACGTCAAATATAGTAAGGTATATTGGGCTTAGTGAATGACCCAGAAATCTTTTTCACGTATAGCTTCAGCCTCACCCGGCCACGGAGGAATGGTGGCTATAACCAGAGTTAGTGCTTCCTTTCCTGTGTTCTTGAATTGGAAGTGAGTGGATCGTTCTATAGATATTGCGAGACCTGGTTCCAAATTAATGACCATTGACTGGGGAGTACCGGGCTTACTACGCCACAATTTCCCCTTCCCGCTTAATACGTACCACATTTCGTCCACAGAAACATGACTCACAGTGAGAGATACGGCTCCCACGGGGAGGGTGCAATGCACCATGCTGGCCTCTGACACATCGACTAGTTCCCGAATTTCAGAATTGTCTGGTGCAATGGCATCGTATGCCAGGGCAACTTTTTTTGTTTGCATGATGATCTCCATTTGAGGCGAATGTTCATTGTCTAAAATCCCAATAGCCGAAGTTGTTGGTCTCCTATGGGAGGTTTCGATTCATTTGTGAAATTGGAAACCCCTAGGCCAAGCAGTCGTAATTTTCTAGATGGTTGAAGTTCAGATTGTAGAAGAGACATCCCTGCCTGAAATAATTCTTGGGAAGAACTTATAGGTCGTTGTACGGTCTTTTGGCGAGTAAAAGTAGTGAAGTCAGCTAGCCTTATTTTGAGTTTTATAGTGTACCCATGCGATTTTTTGATGGTTAGCCGTTCGATTACTCTGATGCTTAGACGATTCATGGCATCTTGGAGTGCCTCTAAGTCGTCTGTATCGTGTGCAAACGTTGTTTCTGCACTTATAGATTTACTTTTTCTCTGTGATCTTACAGGGCTTGTATCCTCTCCGCGAGAAAGTTTGAGGATGCGGGATCCGTTTATTCCAAATTGGCTTTGCATCCAATCATCCGCCTGTTGGGCAATATCGCCAATTGTTAATATGTTTTCCCTTGAGAGTTTTTCTGCGGTCTTAGGACCAACCCCCCAGAGTTGCCTCACTTTCAGAGGAGAAAGGAATATTGTTTCTTCTCCTGGAAGTACAACTGTGAGTCCGTCAGGTTTGTCCATATCGGATGCTATCTTGGCTACTGACTTGCTTGTAGCTACTCCGATTGAGATAGTGAGTCCGGTTTGCTTTTCTATATGGGTTTTTAAAGATAACGCGATCGCCTTCGGCGTTAAAGAGTCCTTTACGAGATGACTTATATCCAAATATGCTTCGTCTAGGGAGACAGGCTCTACGAGAGGTGTCAGGCTTTTAAATATGCCCATAACGAGTAAGGATACTTCTCTGTACCTGTCAAATCTTGGGTCTACTCTTACAAGGCTGTGACATAAACGTTGCGCAGTTTTCATTGCCATAGCCGACCGTATTCCAAAGTTTCTCGCTTCGTATGACGCGGAGGCTACTACGCCCCTGTTTTCTGGGCGCCCCCCGACCACAACTGGCTTATCAGCGTGTATGGGATTATCCAGTTGTTCAACTGAAGCAAAAAATGCATCGAAATCTGCATGAAGAATATGTCGCATAGTTTGTGAAAACACCATTGCAGTAATTATTCATCGCCGGCAATATCTCTTTTATTTTCATGGCTTGCTAAGGCTGCATGATTCAATATATTACGAGCCATGGATGATGGCTGTATTGAAGAAAAGCCTTGATATATCATTGATCTGGCTTCGTGTATTTCACTGGAATCACGATTCGAATAGAAAAGCGTTTCAATTAAATTAGCGGCAAGAGCGTGCTTTCCGTCCTTACTTAATTGAATTGCTCGGTCAATGACTTTTTGTTCATCCCCGACAAGGGTTATCCATTCGTTTGCTTCATTCTCTCTGCTATCGGGAATCAAACGGTCAAATTCTCCATCCCACCATCCTCCGTATCTTCTCCAAATCATGCGGACTAGAAAAGTTGGGTCATCATAAACGGGTTTAAGCCATGGTTTTGATAGAAGGTCTTCATTGAATTTGATTGAATGAACAATCTTTAATAATGGCCATCCTTTGTTCATTAGGTTTAGAGTTTGAGCTTCAATGTCTCTTAGGAAGAGTGCCGTGCTTGAGAGTGCCTCTGAGACTCTTTCTGACCCCACTATTGGGAATCCATGTCCAGGCAAGAGAATCTCACAATTCAGGCCATCCATTTTCTCAAGTGCGTCAGCCCAATCAGATATATAACGTTGGACCTTTTGAGGATTTCCTCCATTGGGAACTGCCCAAATGAAAAGATCTCCGGTTATAAGCATTCTTTCTTCAGGGATATGTATCCATGTGTGATCATCCGTTTCACCTCGGGCGTGTGTTAGTTGAAAGGTCATAGATCCTAACTGAAATGTCAGATTGTCGTTAAATACTACGTCAGGGTAACGAAATTGGTTAGGCCATTTGAAAGTAGAATTGCCGGCCAAGTGTGCGAATTGCCGACGGTTGATGGCCGTATTCCATCCTCCAGTCTTCTTATACCGGTCAAAGTGCGCTGGGATTAGAGAGTGGCTGTACACAATTGGTCTTGGCCAGTTGTTTTTCTCCGATTCGTCATCGAATAGTTGTGTGGAAAAAACGTGGTCCACGTGGTGATGGGTGTATATTGCTGCCATTAATGGGACATTAGGTCGCCATTTCCTGATCTCTTGATAAGCCCTCTCTATATCCATTGTAGTTCCGGCATCTAGCATAACGAGACCGGCGCCGGTATCGATGGTATAGAAGCCTGCAACACCTTTTATTGCCAGGAGATTTTCTCCGATTTCAGTAGATCCTTCATACCATGAGCTGACAGGGTGATGTTCAAACGTTGTATCTAGTTGCCCATTCCAAGCTAATTCTCCAAGTTCTAGTAAATCCATTCTTTTCTCCTCGAAATATTAGCATCAATTGCGCCAACATTTAATTGGTACACCTATGATATTTCATAGGTGTCATGTCTTTCGAGATTTGATGGCTAGCACATTGCCATGTACCTAATATTTTGTCTTTCATAAATTACTGAATCATCCACACTTTTCACAAGACTCCCGCTTGTACCAGACACACCTCCTCTGTGGAAACGTTCTACTTGCGAGTTATTCCCAAAAATAGATTGCTTGACATTGTGATGCTCAGTCGTTTCCTTACGATTAATCGCTAATGCTAGTTTGTGCCATATTCTCTATGAATGTGGCGATAGCAGAGTGGTCTGCATCTGCGCTTCCAGAATTCATTAGTGACCCTATTATTTGTTGAACTTGAGCAGTAAATGGCAGTGGTACATCTAATTCCTTCGCAGTTTGAAGGGCATTGTTTAAGTCTTTCTGATGTAAACGTATTCTAAAACCTGGGTTGAAGTTTCCTTCAATCATCATAGGACCCTTTGCGTTTAATACGTTACTTCCCGCAAGTCCCCCTTTGATGGCTTCAAAAACTACGCTTGGATCAAGTCCGGCTTTCTTGGAGAGTACCAATGCTTCGCTTACCGCAGCGATATTTATCGCCACGATTATTTGATTGGCGAGTTTCGTCGTGTTGCCTGCCCCGTATTTTCCACAATATGTGGCATTTCCCAAAGGAGCAAAAATACTCACATGCTCATCATATATTTCTTTTTTGCCCCCGACCATTATAGCCAAAGTGCCATCAACCGCTCCGGGCTCGCCCCCGCTGACGGGTGCATCTAGAAAGTCAACTCCAGCTAATTCACAAGCGGCAGCAATTTTTTGAGAAGAGGCAGGAGCAATTGAGCTCATGTCTATAACTAACGACCCAGGCTTTGCTCCTGCTAGTACGCCTCCAGGACCCATTATAGCCGCTTCAGCATCTGGTCCATCCGGGACCATCGTAATAATTAATGAATTTTGTGAGGCTACCTCTTCGGATGATGAGGCAGCTTTTGCTCCTGCAGTGGCCATTTCTTCGACAGCGGTACCTACTATGTCGTAAACGGTAACACTATTCCCTGCATTCATGAGATTCCGTACCATTGGTCGTCCCATAATGCCCAATCCTATGAATCCTACATTAGCCATATTTATTCCTCCTATTATCTAATCTCTACTTTTTTCGCTTTATTAGTTGATCATTTTCCTAATGCTTGTCGGCAATCAAGTTCTTCCATTATCTGGCTAGTTGGTTGCGTGGTCAAGGCTTAAGATTGACTCCGTAACTGGTCAAATATATTATTTGCACTATCTACTCAGTTCTTAGGCAGGTGTTATCATGAGTGACGAAGTACGCTGGCCCGAGGTGAAACGAATTCTGGCAGAGATTATGGAGTCATGGGAGGCGAGAACAGGTAGACGGGGCTTACCTGGCATACATGATTATTACTGGGATACACCACAACAGCTCGCTAATGACTCCTCAATGGGCACTAGATTTATAGAGGCCGGTGTTCCCGCTGCAGAAACTGCCTTAATTAGGTCTCTAAGGAAGGGTTTCGGCAGCATACCAAAGATGCCAATGGGAGGTCCATTTGTCAGCGAAGCTAAAATTCTTGACATTGAGGGTTGGATTGATGCTGGCATGCCAGAGTGAGAGATAGTGATTTTCAATGTACTTCTTTCATGAATTGGGGTCGGGTAGCCTTTTTGGATAACAGTGTCCGTTTGCAGGTTTTAATAGACCTAGCGCGGTTTAAAACCGCTGTCGAGTCAGAGATACTATTTACTTATATGAGGAGATTTTGATGCCACAATTAAATCCAGAGGAACTGGAAAACCTCAGACAGATATCTTCATGTTCTATAGCTAACGCTATTCAGAATCTAAATGTCATACCGAGGAACGAAGGATATATGAGTCCTGACATAAAATCTATATTCCCTGATATGGCGCCTATGATCGGTTACGCAGTTACAGCCGTGATCACAGCAGATATGCCTCCAAGCATAGATATGAATGTGTCTAGATTACGGCTCATAGAAGAGATCATCCAAACTCCGGAGCCTAGAATTGTCGTGATTAAAGATTTGGATTATCCCAACGTCGTAGGATCATTTTGGGGTGAGGTGCAAGCAAACATACATGGTTCTGTAGGATGCGTAGGCACTATCACCGACGGAGGTGTTAGGGATTTGGATGAGATGAGAGAATTAGGGTTTAACGCTTTTGCGTCAGATGTTTTGGTGTCACGTGGGTACGTTCATTTGGTTGATGTTGGTGTTCCAGTTACGGTGGGGGGACTCAAAGTAAATCCTGGAGATCTTTTACTAGGCGATCAGCACGGTGTTGTTGGTATACCAGTTGATGTAGCTCGTGATATTTCAGGTGCCCTGAGAAGTGTAGAAGACCAAGAGCGTGAAATGATTGAATTGTGCCAATCACCCGATTTTACAGTGGAAAAGCTAAAGGATCAGATACGTAAGATGTATGGGGGATGAAATTCGATGAGGGATTTAGTAAAGGATCGGCTAAATGAATGGTGCTAGGGTAGCTTTTGTAACAGGATTGCCCAAATCTATTATTGATTTGATACTTCCATCCAGTCCGGATGGATGGGTAACTGAGGTAGTGTCTGGCGATTTATCCGAAGAAGAACAAATCAAAAAAATTGTAGACGCTGACTTTCTTATGGTATATCGGGCCCATTTATATGATCATGCGCTGACAAGAGCTAAGAAAGTGAAACTAGTGCAGCTATTATCTGCTGGATATGATACGGTAAATTTGCAGTTAATGAGTGAGCTAGAAATCCCTTGCGCTAGTAATGGAGGAGCTAATTCATGGGCCGTTGCCGATCACACCATATTGCTAATGCTTTCTGTTTTCAAACGCTTAGTCGAATCAGAATCTTCTCTCAGAAAAGGACTGTGGGCACAGGCGATTACCGGAACAAATACTTTTGAAATGGCCGGGAAAGTGGTCGGTATTTTGGGGATGGGGAACATTGGACAAAAAGTTGCTAAGAGAGTTCAAGGATTTGAGAGTGAGGTTCAATACTATGATTCATTTCCACTCACATCTGAAATTGAATCTAGTCTGAATGTGACTCGTGTTTCTTTAGATCAATTGTTTACTACTTCTGACATAGTTACTTGTCACGTGCCACTTACGAAGGATACCTATCATATTGTGAATAAGAAACGTCTTGATATGATGAAGACTTCGGGAATAGTAATAAATACGAGTCGTGGACAAGTGATAGACGAGAAGGCCCTTATCCTTGCTCTTATGAATGAGACTATCGCAGGAGCTGGATTAGATGTATTTGACAAGGAGCCTATCAGTATAAATAATCCGCTTTTGGACATTCCGGGTATAGTATTAACTCCGCATATTGCCGGAACTACATGGGATACTTGGTTTCGTAGGGCAAGATTTGCCTACGACAACATGATGGATGTGTGGATGGGGAAAACCCCAAATTCAGTGGCTAAGAGTTATGAGATAATTTAGACTTTGAAAAAATCATGATCTAGGTTTATGAGGAAAAGTGGCATTTAGATGCGTCGCCGGGTGTAAATTTGTTGGTGCCTGCCAAGGTAAGATGCTATGCCAGATAATAGGCAATTAAGAAATTTAGAATGCATCTGCCTCTTTGGCGATAATTTCAAAATCATCTCTTGTGTAGGTACCCAAACTTCGGAAGTTTAACTCGGTGTAATTTTTTATCCATCGGAGAGCTACTTTAAAGGCTTTCCTGTACAAAAGCTCTTGTTTTGCATAATTGGCAATATTATTTGCTGCTGATGCCTCAGCCTTACGCCGTGCGAGTATATCATCAAGTTCTTCCGTCAATATACGTTTCGATAGCTCCAAATTATGAATCTCTTCCGTGTCTTCCGCGATAGCACCGTGAATAATGCGTTGTGCCATTTGCGCCACAGAAATTCTACCCGTTGCAAGGTCTTCCATCAAGGCCGGATGAATGCCTGCTTGACCTTCAAGACTGTCAATACCCTTAGCCCCACGGCCACTTAACCAGCCTTCTACGTACTCTATGATCATTCTTGCGTTGCGGCGGCTGCCGGATAGAGTTATGGGACCGTCAGGAGCTACAATTTCGACGGGAAAATTTTCTGGATCAATCATTTCTTTCGTGGGTTTCCAATTAGAGTCGTGGATTTCCTTGAAAGGGTCCGCCGCTGTTTTCATGTGGAATATATGAGCGACCCAGCCACGTAGGAAACCTTGTTGAGCTTCCCATTCTTTATCACTTCGAATAGAAGCTGCGGCCTCCCTATTGATTGCATCATCCCTGCTGGGAAGAGCTGTAGCCATACCGCCTATAGGTACCGCTTGATGTTTCAGGCATACAGCTACTAATCTTCTGAATATATTAGCGAGAAATGGGGTTGTTTTGATATCTACTCCGAAACGATCTGGCCAAACCATATCAGGATCGGACATAATGTATTCTAATATGCTAGCTTTTAGGTCCCATCTTGCGGCATTTAGCCCCGCAGCATAAGGACCCGCTGCGAATAGTAAATCTTCCATCATATATACGGCCGGCAAAGATTCTATTAGAAAAATAACCCTTATTACGGCATTGTCTGGATACTTAAGGTACGATTTGCTGAAATCTATAAATTCTCTGTAAAAATGGGCTTCCTCCACCACCTCAGTCTTCGGGATATAAAAATACAGTCCGTTTCCGTTGGCGATTTGGACTCTCCCAACGTATGCAAACGTCAGTGCCATACCTAGGATTGTTGCGGATATCGGATGTCCGTCAATAGTGAAATCTGTTTCGTCAAGATGGATAGCTCTTTCCCTGTGCATGAAGAAAGGTGTTTGCCCCTCCTCTATCCTATAGGTCCGGTCTGTACGTGAATTGTGAAAGGTCAGGGATCTTTCAGCGATACCGAGCCGGTTTAATGCAGCAGAAACAGTAGAGGATAGACTGTGTCCTCCTGCGTCCTCATCATCATCTAGATAACCAGCGGCGCGTTCACCTTCTCGTCCCGGGTTAACTGCATTTATCGCCATGTTTGTTACAGATACGGGGCCAGATATTTCGATACCTGGAGTTAATAATTCATCAGGTACTTCAGGTACGTTCCATTCGTCTGAGGATGTCGTAGACACCTCGCTGGGTTTGGGCATGATGGACTGTTCGAGAGCTGATCTCAAGAGTTTTTCTCTGAGAGTTCTTATCTCGTTAATACGATTTCCAAATTTATCGTGAGCTGCAACCACAAATCGTAGGAAATCGTCTGTGAAGACCTTTTCCGCTCCGGTAACGTCTTCAAAAGTTACTCTTCCTTTTACGGGCATAGCACTACCTTCTGAATTTATTAGACTATGTTATTCGGCCCTCAGTGTTATTGATGTGAGGCATTAAAGTGTATGCTGAGGATTCGTAGGAGTCAAATAATATAATAGAATTACTCTTGTTTTAGATATAGGCGGTACGAAGAGTGTCATTTATCACCTTATGGACTCCTAAATTAATAAATAAACTGCTGAGATATGCTATACTTTGGAAAAGGGGACAAGGATGTTTGTAGCCGTCTGGAGGCGCATGAATCTCGCTAGTAGGAAATCATTAATTAAGTTATGGGACTGAAAAAATCTTCTGATCATTCCATAAGGAAACGTCTAGAGAAGAATGAGGATTCTCTTTCTCCTTTTGCCGCAAGATCTCAATTCTCTTTGGGACGTAGCTTGGAAGAGATTCCATCGCCAGTGAGGACCGACTTTCAACGTGATCGAGATCGTATCATCCATTGTAAAGCCTTTAGGCGCTTGAAAGATAAAACACAAGTTTTTATAGCTCCAGTTGGAGATCATTATGCGAACAGACTCACTCATACTCTCCAAGTGTCACAAATAGCTCGCACTATTGCTAGAGCACTCAACGTGAATGAAGATCTCACTGAGGCGATATCAACTGGTCATGATATGGGGCATACACCTTTTGGTCATTTGGGAGAAAGCGAGCTAAATAATCTACGGCCGTCTGGGTTTAGGCATAGCCAACAAAGTTTACGTATAGTTGAGTGCATTGAAAATAACGGACTGGGGCTTAATCTCACAAAGGAGGTAAGGGATGGCATTTTGCATCATTCCAAGCCAAAAGGGGACTTTTTGGCGGGTGATCGATCTGGGCAAATGACCATAGAGGCACAAATAGTGCGAATATCAGATGCTATTGCGTACCTTAATCACGATTTGCTTGATGCATTTCGTTCGGGAGTACTACAAGAAAAGGATGTACCTAGCGATGTTCTAGACTTATTTGGTAGGACTCATTCTCAAAGGGTTAATTCTATGGTTTCAGATGTCATAGACGCGTCTTGGTCCAATATAAACCATCCACTGGGACAAACAATTGAATATGACAAAAATAGTAATAAATCTGATATCTCCATGAGTCCATGCGCGCGTTCTAAGATTGTTGCCCTTCGGACGTTCATGTTTGAAAGGGTGTACTTACCTCAGGATATTGATGAACAAGGCGAGTCAGCCAGAGAGATTGTTCGACTGCTTTATAGTTATTATCGTGCACGGCCGGACGAGATGCCTTTGGAATATCGTGAAAGTGAATTTCAAGATGAAGATCAAGTTGTGGATTATGTTTCAGGAATGACTGACAGATTTGCTCTTCGTGTGGCTGAGATGATAAAACCAGGTATTTCCAAAGCCTTTGAAGATGGTAGAGTGCTATAATGCCGCAAAGCTCTTCAAAAGATAAAATTCGGACTCGAACAGTGCTATATAGGCTTAAACTGATCCGAGAGCATTTAGAAGCGATGCAGCGTGATGCTCATGGATTGGAGTATGGCCCTTGGAGATCTGAAGTGGACGAGTTGTGGAAGATTATTTTTGAGGAGATCAACGACATGTCAGAAGAATTTCAGCAGGCCTCATTGGAATCAATTAGAGAACTGTGGGTGATGTACATATCCCATTACGCGGTCATAGACACTAGCTCGTAAAGAATTCTAATACTATCCGGAAGGTGAAAAATTTGCCTGAATGCCTTGAAAATGTATCTTCTGACGATCCTACTCCTAATCTTGAACAAGCACGCCGGACTGCCTTAATGGCTCATAGCATAGTGATCATGCTTAAAGAGATGGGTCTTCCTGATGAAAAAGATGATACTCTCTCAATAGTATGCACAGACTTGGGAGATATCTGGGGTATGCAAGAAGAGTATGTTACTCGTTTGCAGTCTATGCTTCGGGGAGAGAGAGATTGGTCTCTACTTGCAGATGCTCTAATTGATATAAGTTCGATTGTTGAACACATGGCGTGGCATGCGACTAGTGTGAGGGAATCTATTTTAGAACTAGCAGAATATTGCTATTCTCAAAGTGAAAGTAAATGAGTGATAGTTGGCTAAATGAGTCTTGTAGATGAAATAAAGTTAAAGGCCGATATAGTCGAAGTCATTTCGTCGTATGTCAATTTGCAAAACTCAGGGCGTAATTTCAAAGCTAACTGCCCATTTCACGAGGAACGAACTCCCTCTTTTGTTGTAGCACCCGAACGTCAAAGTTGGAGATGTTTTGGAGCCTGTGCTGTTGGCGGAGACGTATTTTCTTTTGTGATGCGTGCAGAAAATGTAGATTTCGGACAAGCCTTGCGAACTCTTGCTGAACGTGTAGGCGTCCCTTTACATTCTGTAGACAAGGGACAGACTGATCTTCAAGAACTAATGTATCGGTCGAATGAGCTAGCCGCAGGGTTTTATTCGAAGTATTTATTTAGCCGGTCTGGACAGGCTGCCTTAAAGTATTTAGAAGAAAGAGGTTTGACTCATGAGGTGATTGGAAAATTTGAATTAGGTCTCAGTCCTGAGGTTTGGGATGGGCTAAAAACCTATTTTAGCGAACTTGATGTATCTCAAGATATAGCGGTAAAGTCTGGACTAATTTATAAGAATCAAGAAGGCAGATCGTGGGATTTTTTCCGTGGTCGGTTAATGTTTCCAATTCGAAATGAAAGAGGTCGGATTGTCGGCTTTGGTGGGCGTATTATGCCTTCTTCGGGAAACCTTTCAAAGAGTTCTGAAGATGCAACTTCCCCAAAATACATTAACACTCCTTCTACAAGTATTTTTGATAAACAATCCACTTTGTATGGATTGCATGCCGCCGAAGCAACGATACGCCGAACCAAGAAAGTTATTGTTGTAGAAGGCTATATGGATGTGATAGCTGCACATCAGTATGGATATGAAGATGTAGTAGCATCTATGGGGACTGCTCTGACTGTAAATCAAGTGAACTTATTAAAATCCAGATCGAGCCAATTTATTTTGGCACTTGACCCTGATACGGCAGGGCAAGAAGCTACTCTACGGAGTTTGGAATCTTCGTGGAAAGTGATCGGATCTCAGGATTGGACTTCAGGACGAAACAATCCACTACGGCAGAGAGATGTGGCGTCCTTGTCAATCGCAGAGCTTCCTGCAGGCAAGGACCCAGATGAATTAATTCGTTCTGACAATGGTCAATGGAAGTATGTTATTGATGAGGCATTGCCACTAATCGAGTTCCTGCTTCCGGTGTTGGCTACTCGTTTTGACCTTGATTCTGGTCAAGGGAAAACGCAATTGGTTCAAGCCATTTATCCTCTTATAAGTATACAAAACAGCTTTGATCAGGGACGATATTTGGAGATGCTAGCTGAGACTTTGAGGGTTAGCCTAGACGCCCTAAAATCTAATCTTGTGGTGGAGTCAAATGCAGGACGGCGCCCGCGCCACAGAAATTTGTCAACACGGATTTCAGAGAAAGAACGTTCTTACACTGAGAAGACCTTCTCAGATGCGGAAGGAATGCTTGATGAATATATTTTGGCGCTTTTATTGGATAAGCCTGAACTAAAGGATTGTCTAGAAGATTTTGATAGTGAATATTTCAGGAAAAGTGAGAACCGTGAAATTTATGTTGCGTGGTTGAGCTCAACATCAATTGACGAGTTAAAGCAATCAGTGGATGGAGCCTTGCATCAGAGCATAGATGCGATTCTTAATGTAGAACTAATTCCAGCCGATTATAAAGAGCGTGAAAAAGCTTTGCTTCAATCCACTAATAGGCTTAAACGGCAATATCATAAAGAACTTCAAGACACACTCTTAACTACCTCTAATCCTGAAACTCCCCCATCTCGCGACCTTGGCGAAATTATATCTAAGTTGAATTCCGTGATTAAGACAACTGAATAGTGAAATTTGATAAAGTGACAGTGTCTGCCTGGTGATTGTTGAGAAATAAGAAATTTATGACAAGACTTTTCTGAGTTATAATGTCTCAATTATAGAATGGGCTGGAGGAGTGATATGATTGCGTCTTCCAAAATGTGGGATTCAGATATTGGGAGTATGATTACTAAGTCCAAGGTAGCTGTGGTCTTTACTACGCCAGGCAACGTGTTGGATGATGTTAAGAAAGCCATGCTCCTAGCGGATTACCCTAAATTCGTTGCTAGGAATAATTCCACACTTTTGAAAGTGAATACTTCGTGGCAATACTACTATCCTGCTTGTTCAACAACGCCATGGCAAATGGATGGAGTAATAAGAACTTTAAAACATGATGACTACGAAGATATTATACCGGTTCATAATGGCACCGTAGTAGTAGATGCGAAGGAGGGTGCCATAAACAATAAGCATAAAGCGGTTGAAGATTTACATGGGTTGGCAGGATTACATCTAGAAGATGTCGAATGGGTACCTTTCAAACCCCAAGCTCCTTTGCTGGTATTGGATAAAATATATCCTGAAGGACTAAGAATACCCGAAAAGCTTATTGGTTCGAATATAATTCATTTGCCTACCATGAAGACTCATGTTTTTACCACCATAACTGGTGCTATGAAAAACGCTTTTGGTGGTTTGTTAAACCATCAACGTCATTGGGCACATCCAGTGATTCATGAAACGTTAGTTGATTTGCTACAGATTCAACGAGAAATTCACCCCGGGATTTTTGCTGTTATGGATGGTACATTTGCTGGGGATGGGCCCGGACCTAGAGCTATGAATTGGCATACTAAGAACGTGATTATAGCTAGCGGAGATTCTGTCGCTATGGATGCAGTAGCTGCCAAAATGATGGGCTTTGACCCGCTGAAAATAAAATTTATTAGGATCGCTCATGAAGCAGGTTTGGGCGTAGGTGACGTACGTAATATTCAAATAGTTGGAGATAATATTGGAGGGGTAAACTGGGAGTTTTCAGATTCTAGTAACACTTTGTTCAGTCTTGGTCAGAAATCAGTATACTGGGGTCCTCTTCGATCTTTAGAGATGTTTCTGACAAGGTCTCCGCTTATAAATTTAGGTATAGCAGCTTCAAATGCATATCATAATGCGTATTGGATGCCTCTCAAGGGCAGGAAGCGTGTCAAAGAAGCCTTATTAACTGAATGGGGATCTTTGTTTCAGAGTTACTAAGGATTCTAGTCATTTTTCAGAAAATATTTCTGCGATCCTATTGGCCACAATATGTTCTTCTCCGTCGTTAAGGCCGAACATATGTATTGTTATGAAGTTTTCCGATTCTTTCACACGTGTCCATATAGGAGGGTTGCCATTCTTGAGTATGTTAACCACATCCTCAGATGATAATCCTGTAATTTTGTAGTCAACTGAAACATTTAGGCCAAACGGTTGATGTCCGATTACGTTTTCTATTAGTTCTGCTTTTACGCCTGGTATATTTTTGAGCGAAGAGATTATAGTCTTGGTTCTACTCTCAATATCTGACAGGCGATTCTCATGATTCATCGTCATCCAGCGCTTTACTGCTGCTACTGCACCCACAATTTCCTGTCTGTCAACTTTATGAGGCCGTCCTATTCCTCTGATTCTACGTCCTTCATATGCTGCAAATGATTGCATACCAAGTTTGGATATCATATCTTGGGTGCCTAGTGCGATTCCGACTGATTGAGGGGCTCCTAAGTACTTAGCAGCTACACATTGAAAATCAGCTCCCATACGGACGTATTTGCCTATATTATCTAATGGGAAAATTTGACCTGCAGAATCAACTGTAACGGGTATATTGTGACCATGGGCTATTTCTATAGTGTCTTCCAGAGATAGTGATTTTTCATCAGGGCTTTGCTCTACCATGTAATAATGTACAGCTGCGGTATTTGCATTTATGGCGTTTTCTAGATCCTGCTTTGTGGTGCATTGGTCATTTCCGAAATCTACTAATTTGGCTCCTGCTAGTTCTAAGCAACGGTCATACCAATAGCGCATGTTATATCGCTGGCGGTGTTGTATCAAAATTTCTGACTTCATTCCGGTAGTGTCAGGAAGTTGTTCTATTTTATTGGTGTCGGAGCCTGCCATAATAGCAGCTGTAGCCAATGTAAGGGCAGAACCGGCTCCAGACGTAATATACGCAGAGGGTACATCAACCATTTTCGCAATATGTTCTCCAGCTTTTTCTTGAAGTTCCATCATAGACACATAGACGCTATCAGCCGCTGCCATAGCCATGCGAACTTCCGGGGCGGGAGAAGATCCTCCTAGTAGTGTTACGCTACCTGTGGCATTAATGACCGGTTGGACACCGATCTCTTTATACACGTTGCCCCAGTCCTTTGACATTGATTCGTCCTTTCAATTTATTAGGTATGCTTATTGGGATAATTCGATAAAACAGATGTTCCGACTTTCAAGCATTTAAGATAGTAATGCATGAGGTCTTTTAGTAGGTAGAATTTATTTTGAGAATATATCTTTCATTCTCGTATCTGTCCCGTCCCCAAGACAGTCCATTTATATGAAGTTAGTTCGACAAGTCCCATAGGTCCTCTGGCATGTAGTTTGTTAGTGCTTATAGCGACTTCGGCACCCAGTCCTAATTGTCCTCCATCGTTGAAACGAGTAGATGTATTGATAAATACCGCGCTTGCATCAACTTCGCTTAGAAATCTCCGAGTTGAAGAATAATTTTCGGAAATTATTGCCTCTGAGTGACCAGAACCATGATGTTCTATGTGTGCTAATGCCTCATTCAGGGAATCGACAATTTTGACTCCAATGGTTAGTGAGAGATGTTCTATGTCCCAATCCTCATCGGAGGCACGTTCGGCATTGGAGTACTTTATAGGACCAAGAATATTTAGTGCCCGGTTGTCGCATTTCATTTTTACATTCGACAACGACCAGCGTTCAGATAATTGAGATAGAAATGGTTTTGCTATAGAAGAATGAATTATGACTGTATCTAGCGCGTTACAGACTGACGGATTAGAGGTCTTTGCATTGTGTACGATGTTGACAGCCATATCCATGTCGGCACTAGCATCAACATATGTGTGGCAAACACCTACGCCTCCTGTAATGGCAGGAACTCTGGCTTTTTCAGATATGAGATTTATCAGGTCAGCTCCCCCTCTTGGTACTAGCAAATCAATCTGCCCTTTTGCAGTCAGCATATCTCTTACAATGGACCTGTCAGTAGACTCAATGATTTGTACGGTATTATCAGGCAATCCTGCTTCATGGAAGGATTGCTGAGCGATTTTTGCCAGTGTCTGATTTGAGTTGGTTGCTTCGGTACCTCCTCGTAACACTACGGCGTTACCTGATTTTATGCAAAGTGCTGATATGTCGATTGTTACATTTGGTCTGCTTTCATAAATGACACCTATTACGCCTAGGGGCACTCTTACGCGGCCTGCACTGAGACCGTTAGGTAACGTCTGCATACCTACTGTCTGTCCAATGGGATCAGGTAATGACGCAACGTTAAGAACTCCTGACGACATGCTATGCAGAGTATCTTTTGTTATTGTCAGCCGGCTGACAAAATGTTCCTCTCTGTTTCCCGATCTTGCTTTTGCAATATCCTCATTATTGGCCTTCTTGATAACTTCACTGTGTTTTTCAAGAGCATTTGCGAGGTTGCGAAGAGCGTCATCTTTGGTCTCAGATGGAATTACGGCGAGGTTCTTTGCGGCAGTTCTTGCTTCTGATAATTTGTTGGTTAATTCGCGGTCAATATTATCCATTAATTGTCCTACTAGATGTTTTATGGCATTCTCAATGGGTGCTTATATAAGCACCATGTTATTTCTGTGGATGATTTCGTCCCCGTAGTGATGTCCAAGTATTTCGGCGATCTCATGGGAATGATGTCCTTTGATCTTTGACAGTTCCTGAGAGTCATAATTAGTTATTCCACATGCCATCTGGGTGATTGTATTGTCAAATACTGATACTATATCTCCCCTTTGAAAAGAGCCCTCAATTTTGGTGATTCCAGCGGCTAGTAGACTCCCATTTTGATTACTTATTGCATGTATGGCGCCACTATCTATTATGATTTGACCCTTGTTGGAAAGTCCACTAAGCATCCATCTTTTGCGACTCTCTAATTTGCTACTGGTGGCGGGGAACAATGTGCCAATGACTTCGCCACTTACAAGGTTTACTATACTATTGTCCAGTCTTCCACTCGCAATAACGACGTTTATTCCTGACGCGACCGCAAGTCTAGCAGCTTCTAGTTTGGTACTCATGCCACCCTGTCCTCGTGACTGCCACGAAGGTCCTCCCAATGTAGTGACATCGTTTTGAGATATGTGTTCCACTATGGGAATCAGAGCTGCATCTGAATGAATATTTGGGTCTTTCGTATAAAGTCCCTCTATTTCTCCGAGTATTATCAGAAGATCAGCATCAACTAAATTGGCTACCATAGCAGATAGAGTGTCGTTGTCTCCAAAAGCTTCTCCTGACAATTCTTCTACGGCAACAACGTCGTTTTCATTTATAATGGGAAGCACCTTGTGCCCTGTGAGACCTAGTATGGTATTTCTAATATTCAAGTACCCTAAGCGGTCTTTTAGGTCCCTTCTTGAAAGTAATGCTTGTGCTATATTTATATTGTGTAAGTCAAAAAGTTTCTCGTATTCTTGCATTAAACGACTCTGTCCCACAGCTGCCATGATTTGTCTGAGAGAGATGTTTCTATGTTCTGATGTGATTCCCAAAACATGGCGCCCCGCTGCAACGGCACCAGATGTTACTAGCAACACTTGGACGTCGTTAGAGTGTAATATTGCAATTTGCTCAACTATCTTGCTCATTACCTTGGGAGCTAATTGTTTTGAGCCATCGGTTAAGAGTGTAGTTCCGACTTTAATTACGACGCGTTGATACTTAGGACTAAAGCGCTGTCCATTGTTCGATTTTATAGATTTATAATCTTGTCGATCTATTGACATGTTAAAGCTTGTCTGTGAGCGTTAATACTTATTATTCTTTGGGATTGCATTATAGCATTAGGGTTTCACGAGTAGCAGGGAATCCTTGCTCTAAACATGTTCTATTTCGTAAAAACACAAACATGTGCGCATGAGCTTACCAAGAGGGATTTGTGTCTTCGTTCTTATTATTTGTGATGCGCATTTGTTTAGATCCATCCTTTTCCATGATGAATATTTCGGCGTCGCCGTCAAGATATGATACGAATGCTATCTGCTCGCCGCTGGGAGACCAACGAGGCTGAATATCTTTAGCAGAGTTATAGGTCAATCGGTTTTTTTCTTGCTTTCTTACATCTGCTATGTAAATTTCGGGATTCCCGTTTTCTTCCGAGACGTAGAGTAATTTACGGCCGTCTGGTGACCAGGACACATCATATTCTGGGGTTTCAGTGGAAGTAAATCTTGTCTGATCTGTACCGTCATCCTTCATTACGTAAATTTCAGGATTCCCGTCTCTAGTAGATATAAAGGCAATTTTTTTTGAGTTAGGCGACCAAACCGGATTTTGATCTGGCGTTTCTGTTAATCTTTTTTCATTAACACCATCGGGATTGCGGACGTACAGGCCAATATTTCCCTTTCGTATCACTGAAAATATTATTTGACGACTATCCTTTGACCAGTCCCCAACCTGGTCCCCTGGGATAGAAGAAAGTTTTAGATGATTTTGTTTAAGAACATCTGTAATCAGAATCTCTGAATCATGTCCATAGCCTTGTACGTAAGCTACACGATCGCTCGAAGGAGACCATCGGTGATTACGGTGATGGTCTCTTTCTCCTGTAAGTTTGACTCTATTTTCTCCGTTTATGCCAATAATTTCTAAGATATTGTTGGTGTCTTTTCCTGACAGAAAAGCAATCATAGTTCCATCTGGAGAAACTAGTGGTGAAAATTCATTGTGAGACGAGTTAGTAAGACGGGTAAGATTCTCGCCAGTTGAAGTAATTGAATAAATATCCTGATTGCCGGTTCTGTCTGATGTGAAAACGATCGTATGCTCTTGCTGAGCGCATGCGAAGGATAGTGATATTAATGTGATAGCGACAATAATCAATCGCATTGTAGAACCTCTATTACCTTTGCTTCTGGCTTAGTCATATCACAACGGTTAAGTCAGCATCTAGGTTATTAAAGGTCTAATACTGAATTTACTTTGGCGGATTAATGTGAAATGTCTGAAATTAGTTTCTCAGACATTTCTTTGGCTTGATCAGATCCGCGCTCTGCGAAGTAACTTGATACTCCGGTGTAAGAAGAGGGATCCAAAATGTCATCAATTTGCTCGTCGTCAAGATACTCGGAAATTTCCTTGATATTTCTGAGGACATCTTTGAAAGGTATGTTAGACACAAATGCTTCTTGTGCAGCTTCGTAGACTATATCATGGGCTCGCTGTCTACCTAAATATTTTCCCAGCTCGAGCATGATTGCCTCCGACATGATAAGACCACCAGACAAATCGAGATTGCGGCGCATCCTTTCAGGAAATACTTTAAGGCCATCAAATAGAAGGATCAATCTCTGTAGTATGTCCCCGGTAATTATGCAACTTTGTTCAAGGGAGTGTTCAAGCATGATTTCTGTTGTATGGTCGGCTTCGTGTTCAGTTTGCATACCTTCCATAGCTAGGGGGACTAAAGATCGTACAGTGGCTGCAGCTCCCACTATCTCTCTGGATAATTTGGGATTGCGTTTCTGAGGCATAGTACTGCTTCCTACCGTGCCAGGGGGGACGTTTTCTTCAACCTCACCAAATTCGTCTTTCATTTGAGTATATACCTCACGTGCCATCTTACTGCCCGTTGCAGCAAGCATACCAAGTAAACTTACATATTCTACTATGTGATCCCCTATCACTCGGCTTGGCATAGGCATTGGAGATAAATCTAAAGTCTTGGCCATTCTTGATTGGACATCGAGACCTATGCGCCCTAGAGAAGCCAGAGTACCAGCACCTCCTCCAAGCATTGCTAAGAATACGCGTTCTTCACATGCTTGCATGCGATTAACGTGTCTGCATAGCTCATCAATCCAAACTGAAATTTTATATCCGTACGTTGCAGGAACAGCATGTTGTCCATGTGTGCGACCCGGTAATGACATATCTTTGGTCTGGTACGCCAATCTAGCTAGGATAGCTAATAAATCTGCCAATTGCTGGAGAAATATATTGTGGGCCTTCTTAACTTGAAGAAGCTTACCTGTTTGAGTAATATTCTGCGTAGTGGCTCCCCAATGTATGTATCCGCCTAAATTATTTTCACAAATACGGTCAAGTTCCCATATAGTCGGAACCAAGGAGTGGCCTGTTCTCACTAGGCCTTCATGAATATTCCCCATATTTAGATTTTCAAATTTGGCTTTGTCTTTGATTTCTTTTGCAGCGGCTCTAGGAATTATTTCGAGATCAGCTTGTGCTACTGCTAATGCAACTTCAACATCTAGCCATGATTGTATTCTGGATTTTTCAGAAAAAAGGGCACGAACTCCAGGATCACCAATACGGTACTTTGTGGGCTCTTCTTCCATTTTAAAAACCTCCGGTTTTTGACATGTAGTCGCTAGAGTAGGGTCTCATGGTATCACAGCACCTGCCGAGTTATAACGATTTGGTAGTCAAAAATTAGAACAGATGTATTTACTTTTAATATTTGACATGCTAGCATTTTGGGCGTAAGTAAGGGAATCAACCGCAAGTTGAGGTCAAGGGGCATATGGCAGTTAAGAAATCAGATAATGACCGGGCGAAGGCCTTAGAGGTCGCTATCGGACAAATAGACCGGCATTTTGGCAGTGGAGCTGTCATGAAATTAGGGGACGTTACGGAGGACACAGACATTGAATCCATTTCATCTGGTTCAATAGCATTAGACGTTGCATTAGGTGTTGGTGGTGTGCCAAGAGGGCGTGTTATCGAGGTATATGGCGCTGAATCTTCTGGTAAAACCACTTTGGCATATCATGTGATGGCTTCAGCACAAAAAGTTGGAGGAACGGCTGCTTATATTGATGCTGAACATGCTCTTGATCCGAGGTATGCTGAAAAATGTGGAGTAGATATTGAAGAGCTTCTAATTTCTCAGCCAGATACTGCAGAGCAAGGCCTAGAAATATGCGAATACTTAGTACGGAGCAGTGCAATAGATGTAGTGGTAGTTGATAGTGTTGCTGCGCTGGTGCCTAGGGCTGAACTTGAGGGAGATATGGGAGATACCCACGTTGGACTTCAGGCACGGCTAATGTCACAAGCTTTACGTAAATTAACATCTGCAATAAGTCGTTCAAATACATCTGTGATTTTTATCAATCAGCTGAGAGAAAAAGTAGGTGTATTTTTTGGTAATCCCGAAGTTACCCCAGGCGGTCGGGCTTTGAAATTCTACAGTTCTGTACGAATAGATTTGCGAAGACTCGAGTCTATTAAGCAAGGTACCGATATACTAGGCAACAAAGTTAGAGCCAGAGTAGTTAAGAATAAAGTTGCACCTCCTTTCCGGGTAGCGGAGTTTGACATCATGTATAGTGAGGGTATAAGTCGCTACGGGGAATTACTTGATATTGGGTCTGAGGAAGGTATCGTGAAGAAAAGTGGGGCCTTCTATTCCTTTGGCGATACAAGATTGGGACAGGGTCGAGAAAACTCTAAAAACTTTCTTAAAGAAAACTCTGAATTGGCTTTGAACATCGAGACACAAATAAGGGATAAATTATCTCCAGCTCCATCGACTGATCGTGAAGAAGATGCAGATGTGGAATCTCTTGCTGCAGTCGCTTCGCCAACTGAAAGCAGTGAATAAACACAGGTAGACTGCAATAAGATTAAGATGAGGTTCTTAACTGAACAGATGCGTCGGTGCTGAATTTCAAATACGATACTTACGAATCTATCTTCACGAGTTAAAAGTTTTAATATCATGAAAGATAGTGTTGATTTTAGGCGAGCTATTGTGTTGGCAAGACGATTCGTCTCCTATGGTCCTCGTACTGAGTTGCAAGTGTCCCGCAGGTTAAAGAAATTGTATTCTCAAGAAGTTATTGCAGCTGTTTTAGCTGAACTTGTGGAAACAGGTGAGGTAGATGATGAAGCCTTTGCTTTATTGTGGATTGCGAATCGGAATTCTTCGCGACCTCGGAGCCTATATCTTATTAAAAAAGAATTATACGATAGGGGAATTGGCGAACAAATTATAGAGAAAGTTGTGCAAAATATTGATGAAGAAGATGCGGCTTATAGAGCAGCATCCACTTTTTCAAGGAAATTAAGCCCCTTACGATTTTCGGAATTTGAAAGAAAGCTTTGGGGATATTTGAAGCGTCGAGGCTTTACAAATGATCTGATAAGGACAGTTACGATTAGTGTTTGGAAGGATAGAAATCCCAAAAATGAAAATTTCGAGTAGTTTCTTTAGAAATATCTATTAATTATAATCTTCAATTGCATACTTCCGATCAGTTTTCATAGGAGGAATACCAATGCTGGAAGGTCAAATACTGAATTTAATACTGATGGCCGTGCTTCTGGTTTTTTCCGGCTTCTTTTCCAGTTCTGAAGCAGCTTTTTTGTCGTTAGAACGAGTTAGGATAACTCATCTGGCAAATATTAAGACGCCAGGTGCTCAGCGAGTCGTTAATATGTTGGACAATCCTGAAAGGCTACTATCCACGATTCTACTTGGGAATAACTTAGTTAATATAGCTTTTACGGCCGTTATAACTTTACTTGCGATATCAACATTTGGAGATGGTGAAGGCCTAATAATTGCAACTATATTGGGCACCGTCCTGATACTGATTTTTGGAGAAATAATTCCCAAAACTATAGCTTTCCACAATGCTGAAAAACTATCTCTTTGGTATGCTCGTCCCCTTAAGACAATTGAGATCTTGCTGTTGCCGTTTGTCATGATATTACAGTGGATTACTAGAAACGTTCGAGGGATGATTGGAGGGGCAGACACTCGTTCAAGAATGATGTCAGTGACGGAAGTAGAAGTTAGAAGTCTTATTGATATAGGTGAGGCCGAAGGTACCTTTGAATCCTCTGAGGCGGAGATGTTAGAGAATGTGTTTCGCTTTGGTGACATACAAGTTAGAGAAGTACTAACTCCACGCACTGAAATTATTGCTTTACAACGTGGCGCTACCTTATCACAGTTTTTGGACATATACAGTAACAATGCTCATACTAGGTTTCCGGTGTATAAGGATTCCGTTGATGATGTTATAGGCATTATATCTTCGAAGGACGTGTTGAGGATAATGTCTAGCAGGGGGCTATCGCAAAATGAATCCGTTACCGATGTGATACGAGATGCTTTTTTTGTTCCCGAGACAAAACGTATTTCTGAGTTGTTTGACGAAATGCGACGCTCGGGTAACCAGATGGCAATGATTGTGGACGAATATGGTGGCCTGGCAGGACTTGTAACACTCAAGCGGCTAGTGGAAGAGGTTGTTGGAGCAGTAGGTGAAGAAGGAGTAGCACTCGAAGAAGAATATCAGGAGATAGATGATAATGTTTTTCAGATAGAAGGTGGTATGAGCATTGATGAGGCTAATGAAGAACTGAAGCTTGGCCTGCCTAGTGGTGAATTTGACACAATAGCAGGCTTTGTACTGGACGAACTAGGTCACATTCCGCAAAAAGGGGAGCATCTGACTTACAGAGATCTCGTGATACAAGTGGTTGAGATGCGAAATCTCAAAATAGAAACCCTAATGATAGTTCGAGATAAACTCGATGTTGGAGACATAACTAGATGAATGTCTTTGTCATTCGATGTATGTGAAGAGTAGCTATGAGTAAAATAAAAAACTTTTTTGATTCTCCACTTGATGCAGCAGTCGAGATATTATCAGATGAGTACCAACTTCGTGAGTCCAAATTGCTTGTGGCAGTTTCAGGAGGCCCAGATTCTCTGGCCTTACTATATTCGTTGCACAGCCTCAGCTTGAGATGTGGTATTCAATTGCATGGTGCTCATTTGAATCATTCTCTGAGAGGCGAAACATCTGACAGGGAAGCTGGATTCGTCGCCAAACAATTTGAGAAACTCAACATTGATTACACTATTGGAAGAGAAAATGTCATAGCACTAAAGCAAAGGGAAAAAATATCACTGGAAGATGCCGCCCGAAGGGCAAGATATAAGTTTCTCAGTAGACTTTCGGTCGAAGTGCAAGCTAAAGCAATTGCGACTGGCCACACATACAACGATCAAGCTGAAACCATCTTAATGCATATTTTGCGAGGTAGTGGGTTATCTGGATTGAAAGGCATGTCTGTCTTGACGAATATGTGTTTTGAGGGTTTCCCTTGTCGCTTGTTTAGACCGCTTTTAGGGATATCCAGGCAAGAAATTATCGAATACAATCATAAATTAGGCCTCCACCCACTTAGTGATGAATCAAATTTGGATCTTGCATTTGTGAGAAATAAATTACGAAATCAGTTAATTCCGAAGTTAAAAGAGATAAATCCTGCGATTAACCGGGCGTTGGTGACATTAGGTAGGAATGTGACTGTAGATGATGAATTCATAAACGTTCATTTGGGCTCGGCGTGGGAAGACGTGGCTTCTGTAACGGAGGAAGGACTAGTGAAACTTGATGCGTGCCAAATGCAGTCTCTAGGGTTATCTTTGCAGGGCAGAATAGTAAGGAAAGCGGTGGAATCTGTGAAAGGTGATTTGTGTAATATAACAAACGCACACATTGAGCAGATATTAATGCTATGTATGGGTGCGGCAGGGAAAAAACTAAATCTACCAGGAGGTATCATATTTGAGGTAGGTTACGGGGAGGCATTTGTGCGGACTTCTGAAATGTCATTGAATAAATTTCCTGAGTTTCCGAACAGCTTTACAATTAAGATTCCCGGCGTCACCAAAGCTGGTGATTGGATGGTTAAAACCGAGCTAAGGAGTGATGACTGCGGTATTCGTGGATTGCCAAATAGACAATGCCTAGATTATGGTGTGGTAGGAGATAGATTATGGGCACGCCACAGGAAACCGGGTGATAGATTTCAGCCTCACGGTATGAATAACTATAAAAAATTACAAGATTTTATGGTAGATTCAAAGATTCCTCGGGAAATAAGAGATCGAGTCCCTTTAGTTGTGAGCGATTCAGGTATTGCCTGGGTGGTTGGACATCGTGTATCCCAATGGGCTCTGATTGGTGAGAATACAGACAGACACATATGTGTTTCATTTGATACACTTTAGAGGAGATTGTCATCTATATCAGCATTAGCTGCGTCACATAACTCTGTCCAGACGATGATTTTGTGTGAGTCCTGGAATTTTACCTCGTTTAGCGACAGCTTTGCCATCTATTTCGTGAATGTCAGCTGTAAATTTATTGGGTCGTGCATCTGCAATTGGAGTATTTATCCCAAATCCATTAATTGGAGCTCCAGATGCTACGAATTGTTCAATTATTTGTGCATTGAAATTACCCAGTGCAAAGATTTCTACATGTTGAAAGCCTTCAAGATCCAAGCGACTTCGAATTTCTCTGATAAGGTCTATGGTTACTCCTCCTCTCTCAGCCGGAGTGTTCACGCTGACACCTCTCAATCGCTCCCTCAGTGCCCGCGCTACGTTAAGTGCTTCTTCTGATTCGTCTTTTATAGTGTCTATCAAAGCTATTCTGGGCACGTCTTGGGGCATATGTCTATCGAATGATTGCATGGCTTTAACCGTATCACCCATAAGGAGAGGCAGAGAACTAGGCATATTCCCACTTGGAGTTATGCCTGATAATCTCGCTCCTGAAACTGTGGATACTGAAACACATCCACCGATTACGGACGCATAATCTACGATGGCTACCACATTTGGATGTATTTGAGATGCAGCCATGGCCACAACTGGGATACCCTGAGCTGCATCAACA
>CAZQPS010000049.1:0-8119 GCA_964595285.1 uncultured Dehalococcoidia bacterium
TGCCAAACCTTCTGGCCAAACAAAATCTCCTGCTCCAAATTCCGATATATATTCTTGCTCTACAGTCCATTTGGCTAGGGGCGCACTTCCCGTGGGCCGATGATTGAGTACATATAATGAATCATCATCAGTGATAATCACAGACGTTGGATGATAAAAGCCCTCTCCAGCTAGGGCTAGTCGCCCTATCGCATGACTAAAATGCCAAGTCCTACCTGATATGGACTTCGTCATCTTCATCAAATCTCCACTCTCCTAATACAAATTTACATAGTTATCTGCATACTGCCGCATATCAAACTGTGACTAGAGTATCTTCAATGAATTTGGGTCTTTCGAAATGCCCACCAACAATCGATACAGGATCCAGGGACATCCAGTCATCAAGTAACGTTGAATATACTCCCCTGAAGTCCTGGTTAGGAACAAGATCCCCTTGTTCAAGGGCATCAGCATTTGTATTCGGGTATTCACTATACATACCACCTTTAACAGAAGGTCCTATAGCGAAGCATACACCTGCGGCACCATGATCAGTACCTGATCCATTGTCCCTGACTCGTCTCCCAAATTCAGAAAACAAAAACATCACGACATTGTCGTCAGCATCATGTTCTCTGAGATCAGCCCAGAAATCATTTATGGCGCGCGATACTTCTGTCCATAATTTGTCAAAAACAGGTTTTTGAGATGCATGTGTGTCAAAACTACCGTGTTGAGTGTAGAAAATCCTTGTGCCGAGATCAGCAGTATGTATCATAGCTACATCTCTGAGACTTTTAGAAATATTATCGGTCCCATATTCAACATTTGAAGAATATTTACCAAGTCCTCGTTTTAGAATATCTGCCCCTTTTAGGGCATCTAACCCAGTCCGAGCAAGATAGTCGTTAACAGGACCTGTTCCAATAGCTTGTCCATACATATTACTGAAGCGTTCTAAAATCTGGGCCCTCTTGTTTTCTTCCTCAACATTGGTTAGCAAACCATAAGTCGTCAAATCGTTCACTGAAGCAACAGGAACTCCTGGCACGACAAGAGCTCTTGGAAGAGCCTGCCCTATATTAACGCCAATAATAGGATTTTCTCCTCTTGGGTCAATATCCCTGATCGCTTTGCCAAGCCATCCTTCAGTTCCTACAGTGTCTGGCTCACAGGTATGCCAAATATCCATTGATCTAAAATGTGATCTGGGAGAATTTTCATAGCCCACCCCGTGAATAATAGCCATATCACCTTGTTCGTAAATGGCCTTCAAAGGTTCCATAGTCGGATGTAATCCCATGGAATTATCTAGCTTTACAACGTCATCCTGAGATACTGGAAAAGTCTTGCGGCTATCGTAATAATTAGAGTCTGTATAAGGTATCACAGAGTTGAAATAGTCATTTCCTCCAGTCAACTGAAGTACAACTATCACAGGTGGTTTTTTTTCTGAGCTCATTTTCTACCTCGTAACCTTTAATTCCACATTTACACCAATTAACAATATTGATATTCCACAGTAGAACCTATCAAAGCAAGCATATCCCCTATCCTCCTCGCCACATCATCACCTTGATTGTCAGAACAATCTAAAGGTCCCTCACTCTTAGCATGTGTAACCAACTCAGATCGGGTTTTGTCTGACGCTTGAACTGGGCCCATATACTCCAGGCATCTATCAACTAACTTCTCTGGGGTCATAACCTCCCCGTTAGAAATTACATGAGAAACTATAGATTTAACCCCGGGTAAGTCCACATTGCTGAAATGATCCGCGACAAAGTTGATTCTTTGAACCACCGACCCCGTGTTAACCCATTCTTTACCAGTATGCCAGCCCTCTACACTGGGAGGGTCATGAAGACTTTGTCCCATGTAGCCAGGGTATTGACCTAACTCCAATAGCCTAGGATCTGGACCAAGGGCATCTCCAGTAACTCTAAGGGTATTTATAACTACTTCAACTGGGCTTTTTACCTTCTTGTACATAGCATCCTTAAAAAATTCCGAGTTGAATAAAACCCGCAAAACAGGTTTGATTTCAAAATTAGCATCAACAAAAGTACGAGCTAGAAGATCAATAGCTTCGGGATTCCTAGGAGGCTCTATCGACCATGAAGGAACCTGTGGCTCATCTTCCACGAAAAAATTATACAAGTGCCGAGCGACAAATCGTGAACATGCATCCTGCTGCAAAATGATGTCAATTATGTCCTCACCATCAAAATTGCCAGTTTCCCCTAGAAAGGTTTTTTCGCTGTAGTCATGCTGTTCCGGATGAAATTCATAGTGCCATGAAAACCTGTGATGTGGCGCTCTTGGCATCTTTGCACCGATTGTCCATCCGGTGAAGGCGCGAGCACATTCAAACACGTCTTTCTCAGTATAGTTTCCCACTCCTAATGAAAAAAGCTCCAGCAATTCCCGGCCCCAGTTCTCATTTGGAGCTCGTTTATGATTTTCGTGATTATCAAGCCAGTAGATCATCGCTGGATTCTGAGCCAATTTTATTAGCAAGTCTCTATAATTGCCCGTGCCATGTTCTCTAAACATCTGAATCTGATAGGTCAAATGATTGCCGTTATCAACCTTCGAATTACCTGTTGCAAAGACTTGATGCCAAAAGAGTGCCATCTTCTCTTCAAGCAATCTATCAGTGTTTACCATGTTATAGAGCCAGTTGGCAGCACCCGGAACAGGGTTTGGTCCTCCGACTTCTGTAGAGGGTAGATAACGATACAGCAGATAGTCGTCTGCGGGCATTAGTTCCTCTGAGGGATCTAAGAGGCCTTCCACAGCAGCTTCATAGCCTATTGCAACTAATTGCTCTAACTCGTCCCTGTGAGCACCGAATCCAGCCCGCCTCATAAGGTGAGCTATTTCTGCTATTGATTCGATATTTTTCATGAAACACCTTCCCGATTCTCAGCAAATACAGAGTCTTTCGCTCATTGTACAATATTTTTTTTAACCACACACCTCTAGTATGGTCCGGTAAAAATAGTAAAATAATAGACCATTAGATTAGATGATCCATTAGAATCGCCAAATAGACCATAACCACAGAGAAAAATTAGGTTGCGAAAGGTATACCCCAATATATGAACTGGCTAGTAATAGCATTGTTAAGCGCGGCCATTACCGCAGCCGTTAGTATAACCGACAAGACTATAATCTATAAGTACGCCAAGAGCACTTTAAGTTTATTAATTATTATGGGCGTCTTGGGGACAATTAATGGGGCAGTCATATTAATCATAAGCGGCCCTCCAGATCACCCAGACTACATGGCACTCACCGCAGCACTCTGTTCAGGTGTTCTATTTGGATTTAGCGGAGCCATTCTGATCAAAGTACTGTTTACTGAAGAAGTTTCTAGGGCGATACCAGTCCAGCAGACGGCACCCATATTTACCGCCCTATTAGCACTTTTTTTGCTCAGTGAATCTATATCCCCATTACAATGGCTTGGGATTTTTGGGGCGGTACTAGGCAGCGCACTAATATCTCTAAACATTGAAGCAGGCTTTGGTAGGTTACTTTTACACCGGTCCTTTTACCTATTAGTACTATCAGCGCTACTTTTTGGAATAGGGAATGTTTTGGTTAAGGTAGCACTTTCAGAATTATCAGTCATACATGTTCATGGCATGCGGATGTTTTCCATGGGAGTAATCTTCTTACTTATTGGCTTGAGATCACAATCTTGGAAAGAGTTCAAATCTTATTTTTCTGAACGTAATCCCATATTGCTCCTATGCATGGCTAACGAATTTTTCTCTGCAAATTTGGGGCTATTAACATTATCTTGGGCTCTGTCTATTGGTCCAGCATCCCTAGTTACTGCAGTATTTGCCACTCGTGCGCTGTTCGTTGTAATTTTCAGCATTTTTATAGCAAGTTTATGGCATCGTGCCCTCGGAGAAGAATTATCCACAACTAATGTCCTTGTGAAAGTATTTTCGACAATATTAATTGTTGCAGGTGTTGTCGCAATAGCTATGTAGGACGCTTTTTAAACATCCAACGCGGGAAAGGCGACATTTGAAAAATGTAAATAAAAATTCTAAAATTGTGCACAGAGGAGGCTATTATGAATAATGAGGATTCATCACTAACACTGCTACAAGGACTACACTCCACTCCTGCCAGAAGATATTTATCTGAGGATCCTATACCCGACGAAATCATATTGAACATTCTTGATGCAGCTATAAGGGGACCATCCGGCGGTAATCGCCAAACCTGGGGTTGGATAATCGTAAAGGACCAACTTATTAAAAACCAGATTGCAGAATGGTACCGTGAAGGATGGAAGAAACTCTATGCTCCTAGGAAGGGCGAAATCCTAGAAGCCAACGCCCCTGCAACCAAGTTTAGCAGCAAGAATTTCCTGAGTGCGGAGCATTTGGCGAATCATCTGCAAGACGCTCCTGTATGGATAATAGCGGTCCTGCGAAATACCTCCGACTCTGATACGAAAATTGCCGGCATACGGGAGGGAGCCTCAATTTATGGGGCAATCCAGAATCTTATGCTAGCTGCACGTGCCTATAATATCGGCTCAACTTTAACGACCCTGTACACGGTGCAAGAGGATAAGGTAAAAGAGTTGCTTAACATTCCCGAAGACGCAAGCACCATGGGACTAATCCCGCTAGGATATCCAATTCGTGGTCGCTGGTCTCAGCCTAAACGACAAGAACTTGAAGAAGTTACATATTGGGATTCCTGGGGAGCCACAAAGAATAAATAATATACTCTTGCCTGTCTAAAAATTACGCATCTGTATTTTCAGAAGATCTCACATAACACATACGATTTTAAGAATTGAGATATTACCTATCATGAGGTGTCTTGCATTGTGCTCACCGAGCAGTGTCACCACCATCTATTACCAACTCACTGCCCGTCACATATGACGATTCATCGGATGCTAAAAACAGAACCCCATTTGCTATTTCTTCTGGACTAGCGCGGCGTCTCATGACCTTTAGCGCGTTGTTATCAGCTAAATCCTGTTCGTTATCAAATAACTCGTACGTCATGTCCGTATTTGTGCCTCCTGGGTGAACAGAATTACAGCGTATGCCTTCCGAAGCATATTCAATTGCAACTGATTTACTCAATAACCTTACTGCGCCTTTTGAGGCGCTGTAAGCGGGCATCCGAGGGTCACCCACAAGTGCTGCACTAGATGAGATATTAATGATGGATCCACCACCCGAAACGCGCATTGCAGGAATAGCAGCCTTTACTCCAAGAAAAACGCCCTTGCTATTGACGTCATTGACACGGTCCCACTCTTCCTCTGAAGTGTCTTCAATCCCACCCAAGAAAAATACGCCAGCATTATTTACAAGAATATCGAGCTTCCCGTATTTAGCAAACGTGAATTCCACAAGATCATTCCAATCTACTTCTGAAGTCACGTCTAGAGGCTTAAAGACGCACTCGCCACCTTCCTCCACAATCTCCGCCTCCAACCTATATCCTTCGTCTTCTAAGAGATCAGCTATCACAACCCTAGCGCCTTCGCGGGCGAATAATTTTGCTTCTGCTGCTCCCATACCTTTAGCACCGCCGCTTATTATTGCCACTTTATCTTTAAGTCTCATTCTCTCACTCCAGACCAATTGTGTGGCAGAAGTATATCTCAAAACGCAAACAATTGAGATATCTTTATATGAACTAATGGAAACAACCATGTCAGATAATCAAAATTAACGAAAATAAATTTAGACCCATCTAGGTTCCGTACACTAGCCGTAATAGGCTTTAATATCTGATTATTTTCGTCAATATTAGCCTAACAATCCTATTGATTACGCCCTGTACATCAGTCAGTCCGGGTATCTTGTCTTTATTCCCTTATGCGAGTGGTAGTTGCATAACCATAAAAATATAATAGAAATAATAACGGTGTTATATCGTGCATACTTTCCTCATTATTTGGACACTGAAACATTACTAACAGTAACGATCAATTTAACGTCGGACCGATGCTTCACTCTGGTGTATTCGGTGGTCGGATCAGCAACGTAATTCGGATTATCATCGGGAACAAATCCTTCATGAACTAAGGCGTCCTGAATTGGCTTACAGCCGATTACAAAATTATCTCTATCGATCTGATTACCGCAGTAATGAATGTCGTAGTGGATGCTAATTCTATCCATAGGTTCCCAGTCGAGTTCCCTTACTCTCACTATCGTGGAATCCATCAACTGATTCTTCAGTCTATTCTTCACCTGCCACGTGGCCCTACTATTCCCCCGCAAAGCTTCATCAGGATGGAAGGGTAATTCAAATGTAACTTTATTCATCTATGTACATCCCTGCCAGTTTCTCTATTCCTTGAGATTCGTCGCGGATCATTAATTCAAACGACTCTGAATTGTTCATAGCGACCAATTTAATTGTTGGCAGACGCAGTATTCATGCAGCCTTCTTACCATGGGCCAGACCGCTGCCAAGCAGAAGCTTTTACAGCTTCGACAATTTGGTCCACGAACCACGATTCTGACTTATCCCTCACCCGATTTATAGCAGTTTGGAGTTCTTCATATAACTAATTTTCACCTATGTCGTTTGCCAACCATGAATACAAAGCAGTCCGAGCTATCCCCAATGGTTCATGTGAAGCTTTGACAAATGAACCATTGGATACCTAGTCATACAGTTCTATAATTGGAGATCACATAGAGCACTTAATCCTATACATTGCCAAAGCATACTCTGAATTGACCTTCAAGCTATACTATGGACCTGAAGACTTGAAGCCGAGCATACAGCGGTAGTACTATACTGCTACGGACAATTATGAACAGTCCTGGAAAGTAGCCACAAAGTTTAAAATGAACAAAAATAAGCCCCGAACGAAAACCATGTACATTCAGGCATTCTCCGCCCTGCTGATAGTTTTAACTCTGTTGGCTGGGGCAATGATATATGACACAGCATTCGGGCAAGACGCAAGCCCGTCAAATGGATCTAAAAGCCTAAGTTTTGAAAAGATGGATGGATTCCTGCAACTAAGTTGTTGACTGAATAAGTAGACCCGTCAGAGTAACGGGTCCAAATTACCGGCAAATGCTCTTAGCCATGCCTCAATCTCTTATCGTGCTGTGAAGCCCCCATCTACAACAATCTCCGTACCTGTAATATAGGAAGCTTCGTCAGACGCTAAAAACAAGACAGCATAGGCAACCTCTTGCCTGAGACCATGCCTTTTCATAGGTATATTTTCCTCTATCTGCCTAAGCCTTTCTTCATCCACAATCTGATCGTGCATTGGAGGCATGCATCCAGGATGCACAGAGTTAACTCTTATGTTTTCATGAGCGTGCTTTACCGCAAATGATTTTGTCACAATAGTAACTGCACCTTTTGAGGCATTATATCCAGGATGTAAGTCTGACTCAGTGCCATGTAATACGTCCGAACCCAATAGACCTGCAGTTGAAGATATATTAATTATTGAACCGCCCCCCCCTCTCCTCATTTCAGGCAAAACGTACTTGATAGCGAGAAAAATTCCTTTCGCGTTAATACGCATCAGGTCATCCCATCCTTCAGTAGAAGGTACCCGTTCATTTCGAGGACCACCTATGCCAGCGTTATTAACCAACACATCCAATTTCCCGTATTTGGCTACCGTACGCGATACAGCGTTTTCCCAACTCTTTTCATTGCTGATATCCAATGTCAAAAAAAGAGCGTCACCGCCAGCCCTCTTTATGTCCGAGACAATCTGTCGACCTCTACTAGTGATATCAGTTACAACGACTTTTGCGCCTTCTTCTGCAAACATACGGGCCTCAACCTCGCCCATACCCCTAGATGCCCCAGTTACTAGTGCGACTTTGTCCTTTAGTCTCATCAAGAACTCCTCGCTTCAAGCAGCAGGTTCAAAACATTAAAACCCTCATAAGCTCTTTTAGATATTTTGTTATACCCGATGATCCTACAATTTATAATGCCTACGAAATCAATATAGTAATCGCTAGCGGGCGGTATTCCCCCCATCTATACGAAGTTCACTTCCGTTCATATACGACGACTCATCAGAAGCAAGAAAAAGAATCCCATTTGCAATGTCTTCAGGTAGGCCCAGCCGGCCCATAGGATTATT
>CAZQPS010000050.1:0-26373 GCA_964595285.1 uncultured Dehalococcoidia bacterium
GCAAGCATGGAAAAATCAACCGAAGGACCTAATTCCATACCAACCCAATTATTGAATTTATCAGAATAACTGTCTGGATAACCACTCTTCAGCGATTGTTTGGGCGCGTTATGCATCTGATTATTATAAATTACCGCCAGAAACGGAGCATCGTATACGTCAGCAGCCCACAGAGTTGATACCGGACATCCGTATATGAATGCTCCATCCCCTACAGTAACTATCACAGTCTTCTCCGGTGAAGATAGCTTCGCCCCCAATGCAGCCCCGAGACCCCACCCCAGGCTGGAACCACCACTCCGATACTGAGTGCCAGGCTTAATTCTCTGAACATATTCAACGACATTGGCACTGTTTGTCACTGATTCATCCAATAAAATTATATCCGGATCTATAACTCGGTTTATACAATAACTTAGCCATTGGGGTGTTATAGAAGGATTGGATGCTTGTGATTCAGCTATCTTATCGACATCCTTTCTCCTCGCGTAAAAACGGTCAGCAATAATAGACGTTCTTTCTTCGATCTTAGCCTGATCACCGTCAGTGATAAATTCTTTAACAAGCCCATTTAACACACGTAAGGCTTTTGCGGAGTCAGCATGTAGAAGTAAGTCTGTGGGGAAAACCCATAGCGGTATAGAAGGCTTTACCGGATCTATATCAATATTAATGATTTTGGCATCTGGCTTCGGTCTCGCCTGGGCAGGTATATAAGGCACCTCCTGGTCAATAGACAATATTACGTCAGCCTGACCGACATAGGGGTCTGCACTAGGACCTACGTAGGCAGGGTTGTCTGTGGGGAAATTCATATACATGCCATCCGAAACCACCTGTGCCCCAGTCAAGTCCACGAGTTCTACCAAAAGGTCCACGCTATCAATATTTCTACCGGAATGACCCGCTATAATCAGGGGTGACTGCGCCTTGACTAGCCACTCCGCAGCCTGCTTGAGGCCTTTAAGATCAGCCTGAGGGGTCGTTAATGCGGCATGTCGATTAATCGAAGGAATCTTCGCGGCCACGACGGGCTCCATCAAAACTTCCCGTGGTAACATGAGATACACTGGGCCGGACGGCTCAGAAGATGTCAACTGAAACGCTCTTTGCATCACGTATTCTATGTTCTCAGATCGTCGAATTTCATAATCCCACTTAGTAAAATTTCTCAAAATCCCAGGTTGATCCAACTGTTCCTGCGTCCAATGGATTCCCATTGACCGTGTACCGGCCATCTCGCCATCAAATGTCATAGGTGCCCGTCCAGCACATACTACAATCCCTGCTCGTCCTCTCTGAGCATTATGCATCCCACCTGCGATTTGCCCTGTGCCTGCATCTACGTGCACTAAAACGACCTGTGGCTTACGTGAAACCATAAAATGACCATGGGCCGCTGCCAAAGCAGTGGATTCGTCAGGGCATAGAACTACTTTCGGAGTCCTGTAGCCCTCAGCATTAAACTTCGCTATCGACTCCTGTATGGGGAAGGTATCTGTCCCGGAGTTTATAAACAAAAAATCTACATCGTTCGCATTAAGCATCTGAACAAACACATCAGCTCCACAATTAACTGGAGTAGTCACATCCAATTTGGGTTGCTGTTCGCTTTGCATATTGATCCCTCTTACAATTTAAACGTAGTGTAGGAAGTATAATGGTTTATAAGTGAGTGTCAAAACTGCCCAATGCCTTGTGAAAAATATGGATACCCAAATTAATTATTGTGTCCGTTGTGGATCAAAATTAGACCAAAAACTTATTGAACATCAAATGCGATCGGCGTGTCCCGTATGTGAACACGTGGTGTACCTAGATCCCAAAGTGGCAGTAGTAGTTTTGGTCACTCATCAAGAGAAATTAGTATTAGTAAGACGAGGCGTAGAGCCCTTTATCGGAAAGTGGGCATTCCCTTCAGGTTTCGTAGATCGTGGTGAAGTAGTGGAAGAGGCAGCTATCCGAGAAGTCCTAGAGGAAACTGGATTAGAAATATCATTGACCAAATTCATTGGATTGTATTCCAGCCCCGAAAACCCCGTTATCCTTGCCGTGTATGCTGCCACATATGTTGCAGGGAAATTGCAAGCTGGCTATGACGCCGAGCAAGCCGACCTCTTCGATCCAGACTCACTCCCTGATATGCCTTTTCCACACGATAAACAAATCATCGAAGACTGGCAGTCTATGAATGTATGAATTAATTAGTTTTACCCACTCGCTATGCGCAGTTAGACTCTACAGAGACCTTAAGATCTTGGCACTGTATTGAGAGCTACAATGTCTGCATAATGTTTAGGATATAAACTCGTGCTGTTCATACTGACCATTTGAAACTATGTCAGGATCTACTTCTAGCCATCTTTCAGCAATAGTCGCATATATGCTTCGGAAGTCGTTATTGAAATGCATATCGCCTTCAAGTTGAGCACTTTCTTCTAAAGAAGGATACTCCCCATACAAACCACCATGTACTTCACCTCCTATCAGAAACGCAGTACCGCCAGATCCATGATCTGTTCCAGCAGAGTTGTCTTTAATTCGTCTTCCGAACTCTGACCAGACTAGTACTAACACGTCATCTTCCAAATCATGTTCTTTCATATCCGCCATGAAATCTGCAATGGCATTCGAAGTTTCAATCCACAATTCGGTATGCGTTTTCAAAGCAGCCGCATGGGTGTCAAAACTCCCATGACCAGTGTAGAACACTCTGGTTCCTACATCAGCTGTTAGAACTTGAGCTATATTTTTCAACGACTGGGATATCGAGTTGTTCGCATATTCAACACTTGATGAATACTTACCAGGCGCCGTTCTAAGTATGTCAGCACCTCTAAGTGCATCGAGTCCGATTTGTGCAATGAACTGAGACGCCGTGTCATGAGCCATGGCGCTCCCATAAATTTGAGAGAAGGCATTTAGCACTTGTTCACGAGAACGTTGGCCTTCTACATCTGGAAGCAAACCATAATTGGCAAGGTTACTTACTGAAGCGACAGGGACTCCCTTCAAGGACAGGGCCCGAGGTAATCCTTTACCAAAATTGACGCCTATAACTGGATTTTCAGCCTTTGGATCAATCTCCCTCATAGCTCGTCCAAGCCACCCCGACTCACCAATTCCTTCAGATTCTCCAGTGTTCCAGATATCAATCGATCGAAAATGAGAACGATTTGGTGAGGGATATCCGACACCATTAATTATCGCCATTTTATTTTCATCCCACAAATACTTCATAGATGTCAGTGCGGGATTAAACCCAAGATAATCATCAATGGGAAGGACTTTCTCTTGCTCAATATGGACCTCTTTACGCCAGTCATAGTAGAGACCATCCCCGTAAGGTATGACAGTGTTCATAGCGTCATTACCACCAGCAAGTTGTACCACTACCAATGAGCGAGATCTCCGTTGAGTTACCATATTCGCCCTCCCTCTATTACTCTTCTCTCATTTATTCCAACTATCGATTATTAACTTCAGTTCTCAAATTAATTTCTCTCATACACCTGCAAACGATGTCGGTGAGTCTCCGTCACAAATAGACGTTCGTTCGCATCAAGCAATACTGATACAGGCCCCCAAAATAGTTTCTCTATATGCGAAGATTCTTCAAAAGGATCATCATTGAAGTATTCTAATTCCGGCTCTAAATTTGCTCTCGATCTCGCCTCACCTTCTTCTACGTTCACACTCAAAAATTCGCTTGCCCATTCTGAGTGTGTGGCTTCCCCGCGGAGCTTTTGAATGAATTGTCCTCCTGGACCTAGAACCTGTATTCTTTCATTCCCCCAGTCAGCCACATACAAATAGCCTTCCTCACTCACTGCTACCCCGGTTGGCCTCACAAATTCATTATCCCCGCGACCAGAGGATCCATAACTAGCAATGAATTCCCCATCAGAAGAAAATTTCTGTATCCGATCGTTACCCCAGTCTGCTACAAATATTTCTGACTTCCCATTGGTACTTACACCCCAGGGTAAATTAAATTCCCCTTCCCCTACCCCAGGCCCACCAAACGAAGCCAGAAAGTCTCCGTCCTTAGAAAATTTCTGTATCCTGTGATTCTTGGAATCAGAAATTAGTACATTGTCGTCCGAATCCACCGTAATTCCAGAAGGACCCTCCAGCGTTCCTTCACTCGCACCACGCCTACCCCATTTGCCTATAAATTCCCCAGATGGAGAGAAAATAGAAACTCTATGTAATTGTTCATCGGTTATATAAACTCTATCTTGGCTGTCCACAGCAATGCCACATGGCCATCTAAATTGCCCATCATCTTCCCCGCCTTGCCCAAATGTGCCGAAGTACTCCCCCTCTTCATTCAGCATCGTTACCCTTATGTCTTTCGCTTGAGCGCGCTCGACTGACCTGCTAAGCACATGTAATTTGCCATCACTGGCCATCGCAGAATCTATAGGGAAATAAAACCCACGACCCGTCATCGTCGTCATTCCAACCGTACGAACATAACGCATGTGTTGTGTTTTCTGATTCTGTTTCGTAACCATATCTGCTCCATATCCGTTACAAATAAAAGCTTAAGCGTATCCAGAGATTATGATTTTTGAAATTCTGGTGTTGAAGCTATTAGCTTTACTATTCCTGAAATCTTATCTCTCTGAAAATCATCTATCTCATTGTCGGAGACTCGGACAGAGCCATTTTCAAGCGCATAATCTAAGAGCTTGGATCGCGTGTCATCATGTATTGATAAAGACCCAACATGGTCAAGGCATATGTCAAGCACTCTCTCAGGTGAAACTTCATCATTGTTCTCGGAAACCACTTTCGCAAATAATTGCTCTGACCCAGGAGTGGTAGTATTGCCGAGTTGCTCGGCTGCAAAATTCATACGCTCTATCAGCGATCCCGTTTCGATCCAGGCTGTACCCCCATCCCATCCTTCGACAGAGGGAGGGTTTCTTAGTTCCTGTCCCATGAATCCCATAGAAAGGACCTGAGTAAATGTTTCGTATCTAGGCATATCAAGCGATTCCGTCAGCCTCATTACGCCTGTAACAAGTTCGACGGGGCTTTTAATTTTCTCATTCCAGCAATCTTCAGATTTGAAGAAATCTGATTTGAAGAGGAACCTCATCATGGACTGTATGTCATATCTACTATCGAAATACACTTTAACCAGCTGATCAATTGCAGACTGATCCCTCGGAGACTGATACGGCCATTGAGGAACGGGAGGTTCATCAGCTACGAAAAAGTGATACATGTGGCGCGCAATGAATTTGGCAGTCGCCTCTTCTTCACAGATTATGTCTATAATATCCTCGCCGTTGAAGTTCCCTTTCCTACCAAGAAATTCTTTTTCACCGTAGTCATGATCTTCTTCATCAAATTCATAATGCCAGGATATCCGTCCATAAGGCCAGTCCGAATCCCGTGCTGATCGAACTTCCATGTATTCACAATTCCCTATTGTCCAACCCGTAAAGGCTCTTGCACATTCCTTCACGTCATCTTCCGTATAGTTGCCAACTCCCATTGAAAATAGTTCAAGTAGTTCCCTACCGAAATTCTCATTTATTGAAGTTTTGTGATTCTGTTGGTTGTCGAGCCATATAATCATGGCAGGGTCTTTTGCCATCTGCACCAACAAATCCCTCAAATTACCCATACTATATTTCTTGAACATACGTATCTGATCATTTAGAGCCTTGGAATGGCCAACTTTACTGTACCCAGTGGCGAAAATCCCGTGCCAGAAAATAGACATCTTCTCAAGCAACGGAGCATCAGTTGTTACCATACGGTAAAGCGCAGCTTCCCCACCACCACGTCCATACATTAAGCTGGCTTCGTCAGGATGGTATCTCCTAACTAGATATTCCGACATTGCGTTTGGAGAAGAGGTATTAAGCAACATTTCTACCGTGGCATCGTAACCAATCTCAGCGTACTGATCCAATTGCTCTCGTGTGGCACCAAACCCTGCCCTTCGCATTAGGTGTGCAATTTGCTGAATATCTGTTTTAGCCATCGTAAGACCTCCATTTTGCACTGACTGATAAAACTATTATGTCACTACATGTATACAATTGTGATTATATCTAGATGCAATCCCTTGGTCAAGCGCGTCAACACGGACAAAACGTCTATTTAATATCTTTCATTTATTGACCTTTAGGCCTTATACGTATTCTATATTGAATACGCAATATTCTGGTGCCGAAGACTAACACTAACTTCATTCGGAATCTTGCTCTCATATGTATAATGGGTTAGTGATCCTGATTACTATTATTAGTGTCTTGCTAAAACCTTAGGGGGGGCAATGATTTACGATTATGTTATTGTCGGCGGGGGATCCGCTGGATCTGTACTTGCAACCAGACTCACTGAAGATCCTGATAAATCCGTACTTTTACTTGAAGCGGGACCAGATTATGTAGGGATTGACCAGCTTCCAGAAAGTGTGAAGCAAGGAAATAATCCCTGGATATCTGCCTATGGGCCAGACGCCCATTCGTGGAATTATGAAGCAGTAGCAAGAGAAGGGAAAACCCCGTTTGTCGTTCCCAGAGGAAAAGTAACAGGAGGATCTAGTGCTATAAACGGACAGATATTTTTCCGTGGCGTACCAGACGACTATGATGAGTGGGCAGAACAAGGAAACTCCGGGTGGTCATTCCAGGAATGCCTACCGTACTTCAGAAAATCAGAAACTGATCTCGATTTCGGTGGAGATGACTTCCATGGATCAGAGGGTCCCATACCTGTACGTCGATATGGAAAAGATGAAGTAATCCCAACGGCGAAAGCTTTCTGGGATGCATGTATAGCAATGGGATTCCCAGAGTACCTTGATTCTAATCATCCAGACTCTACCGGTATAAGTCCAAGGCCAATGAACAATATAGATGGAGTACGCATGAGCACAGCCCTGACATATCTGGGACTGGCTCGGCATAGACTCAATCTCACAATCCGAGGCAATATACTTGTAAGAAAAGTCTTATTCGAAGAGAAAACTGCAGTCGGGGTAGAGGCTGAAAGCGATGGTGAAACCTTCAACGTTTACGCAAAGGAAGTGGTGCTTTGTGGTGGAGCGATTAATACACCACAAACCATGATGCTTTCTGGAATAGGTCCCTCAGAACATCTAGCACAACTTGGGATAGATATAATTCATGAAGCCCAAGGCGTAGGAGAAAACCTTAGAGATCATCCATCGATATTCATGCCATTTCTGGCCAATTTAGACGCACCAGACGCTTTTACACCAGCAATCCAAGTAGGGATGAGATACACCACGCCAGGGTCAGAACTTCATAATGATATGACTATGGCCCCCTTGCTGATGACCAGCGAACATCGTCCTCCAAGGTTCGCTGTGGGGGTAGATGACGCAGCATTTTCTGGATTCGCATGTGCCTTACAAAAGGCTTTAACTTCAGGAACAATAAAGCTAGTCTCTTCTGACCCTAAGGACTATCCAATAATCAACTACAACTATCTCAGCGATCCTGTAGACATTAGGAAGATGAGAGAAGCCGTTCGACTAGCAAATCAAATTGCCGAACGACCAGAATTTGAGAATATTCTTATTGAAAGACTTGAACCTTCAGAAGACATTCTCAATTCTGACGATCTACTGGATGAATGGATTTTAAATAATGTGACTACACAACACCATTCGTCCGGCACGTGCAAAATGGGACCCAAATCCGACCCCGCAGCGGTAGTGGATCCGAAAGGATTAGTCCATGGAGTTCATAATCTTCGAATAGTTGATGCGTCCATCATGCCAGATGTCATTAGGGCCAACACAAACTCGACAACGATCATGATGGCAGAGCGTATTGCGGACTGGATGCGTGAAGATTAAATTAAAAACTTATCAAAACGTTTTACTAGTACGGCCACGTGGATTCAGACAACCTTCACTCAAGACGTTATATCTACTCTGAGTAACAATCTCAGAACTCTTAAGTTGATGATCATGTCAACCAACTCGCAACTAGTAATCGTACAGGACTGAGGTTACTTAAAGACATGACGCGAAAAAAACTTCCAGTGACCCCCCCTGGACTCCTTCCAGAAGGGGTAAATCTTCACGACTTTACGTGGCTTATACTTATGTCTTCAATATTGTTTCTGGCCTTATTCCCAATTTCAAGCTATGTTGCAACACTACCTAAGATACAGGAGGAATGGGCATTAAATAACACCGAAGCGGGGACAATATTCTCGGCCACTTTCGCAGGGTTTGCTATATCTGCTCTGTTTTTGTTACCAATGTCTGATAGATTTGGATCCAAAATTATACTAATAATTTCTGCACTTATTTCTGCCATATCGCAAATCCTTTTCCCATTTTTTGCAGAGGGTATTATTACTGCAGTGATCCTCAGATTCATTTCTGGCGTAGGTTTGGTAGGTGTTTACAACACAGGTATGCGGATTGTAGCCGAAAGATTCTCCACTAGCGGCAGAGGTATGGCAGTGGGAACCTACGTGACTTTTTTCTATACAGCAAGTGGAATATCTCTTCTCCTTACAGGGATATTAATGTCATATATGGAATGGAGGACGGCCTACTTAATTATGGCCGCCATCTCTTCAGGGAGCTTACCGCTGGCCCTAGTGTTACTACGATCTTACAAATACACAAGCAGTGGGAAATCGAGGGGCACGCTGAATTTATCGGTCCTAAAAAACAAATCTGCTCGAATATTTATGGCAGGATATACATTACACAGTGCCGAATTATATATAGTTCGCGTGTGGTTGCCGGCATTCTTAGTAGCAACGTTAGTACACAAAGGAACGCCAGTGGCTGAAGCAGCGATAACTGCAGCCACAATTGGTGGGTTGGCGTTAGGCGCAGGTGCATTAGGACCTGTCATTGGTGGTATATTATCAGACAAATATGGGCGGGCTCTATCCGCAGCTGCCATTTTTGGTCTAAGTGGCCTAGTGTCATTTACAATCGGATGGACCATAGAACTACCTATGCCGATAATTATTTTTTTATCTGTTGTCTATGGATGGGCTATAGCCGCAGATTCTGCTATTTATTCAACAGCTGTGACAGAAGTATCCCAAAAACAACATTTAGGTTCTGCGCTCGCAGTACACTCTTTTATGGGGTTCACAGGAGGAGTTATTGGCCCAATATTAATTGGAAGTGTTCTGGATCTATCAGGTGAATCAATCAAATGGGTAGTCGCATTCACTGCAACAGGTCTTCTATCAGTTATCGCCATATCTATTTTGTCGAGAGCCCGCTACCGAATGTTAGTGCATTAGACTCACAATCAACAATAATACAGGCCATAGGGATTTACACGGGACCAAGGTAATTCATTGTGAAAATACTTGCTTAGATTTATAATTCAGCAAGTTAATTAATCGCCAAAATTTGCTAGCTATGGAAGCATATGCCATATGCAGTGATTGTCATATAGCATAGTCTAGAACTTGTTCGAGTGGGTCTGACTTAATGAGAATGTACTTTTGCCCCGATTGTGGAGCGTATGAAGTTGGGAACACGGAAATTTGCAACGAATGTTCAATTCCCATCCCTGACGACAACAAAATCGAACTACAAGACGAAGATATCGTACAAATCGATTTTATAGACGGACTGGATATGCAACCAGACGTTCCAGCATGGGAATATGAGGTCATCCGACTTAAACCAAACGAGTCGGAAGCAGGCAGGCTGCTCCTAGAAAACATACTGAACAACATGGGTGACAAGGGTTGGGAACTGGTAAATCTTGTCTCGCACTCTAATCAGGAAAGACCTCTGTTTGGCGTTTTTAAACGTCCCTGGTTTAGCGACGTTTACTACTAATACTTTGGTTCAGAAAATACCCTGCCCCACTTCACAAAATGAGTGGGGACTATTTTAATAATTGGACATCCTTCAGTAAGAAAATCCAAATATTGGGCATATTTATCCCGCAATAATGCTTCTGCTGTGGCTTGTTCAGATCTGCCATCATTAATTAGTTCCGCTTTCCCTTGGACTAGAACGTAGGCCAACTCGTCCCAATCTTCTGAATAATCATCTACAATCAGAGCCACGTCAGAGTTATTCAAAATATTCTGTACTCGCTTTAATTTAAAGACCGAAACCCTCTTAGGCTTCAAATCCAGAGCAGAATATAGAACCGCCCCGTCAAAAACGTAGCACACAGGAATGATATGTGGGACACCACTAGAATCTGTAGTCGCAAAGCGTGCTATTCGGTGACTGGAGATAAAATCGCCTACATCAGTGCTAAATTCCATATAATGAACACCCGTCTATAACCCTCGCCAGACCCTTCTACCCTCTGACCTAACAAAATGACCAAATCCTGAATCGGGGAAGTGTCCGGCAGAAACTAACGTCCCTTCCGATTCCAGGTTGTCTAGTATCTTATTTCTCGTTTCACGGGAAATATTGCCATCTACATCAAAACCGGGACTCCAATCCGTATAGTGTGCTTGGGCTGGACTATGAGCTACGTCACCCAGTATAAAACCTTTCTCACCAGCAGAAACTATCAGAACAGAGATGTGTCCAGGAGTGTGGCCGGGGGTGGGAACAGTTGTCAATTCGTCTGTCACTTTATATTCACCATCAATGAGGTCAAGCAGGTTCATGCTCTCCAATGGCATGACTTGATCCCTAATATGATCAGAATTTTCAAGAACAGAAGGCTCTGTCCAATATTCCCAGTCGGATTTGGTGGCGAGGTATCTAGCATTAGGGAACGTTGGACTTCCATCTGTAAGATTCCATCCAACGTGGTCTGGATGGAGATGAGTCAGAACTACCAAGTCAACTGCCCTCGGATCCACTCCTTTTGCTTTCATATCATTAATAAGTTCTCCGTCCGGGCCTTGGAGACCAGTATCAACTACAATCAATTTTCCGCCAGAACGAACGGCAGTAGTTCCAAATCTTGGGTGTATAAGACCGCCTTTGTCCAAGAGATCTCCATACTCTAACTTCCATATGTCCAAGGAACTATCAGGGAAAACTGCAGTGGGATTCATATCCCCTTGCCCGTCACGAAGAGAAATAAGTTCTACATTACCTATCGTTACTTGGTAACCTGACATACCTCACCTCCAAATATTTTTTGTTCAGACAATCAAACATTATCCTCTACATGCCCAATATCTAATGCTAATTGTTTAATACATCGACGACCGATACAAATGTTTTACCCACTGATCCAATTACGTGCAACTACGTTGAACTCATTGGGCTTATCAAGAGAGACAACATGACCAGCCCCTGGTATGTCAACGGACTCCAATTTGGCAGCAGTCTTTTTCATTTTTTCGAGCACATCATCAGAAACCAACGGGCTTTCTTCTCCCCTAATTTCTAGTATGGGACAAGAGATCGTCTCTAAAGCTGACCAATATCTATTTATTAGTGATTCACTCTGCATATCCGGTAGAGCCACGGTGAGATGGTAAGGATCAGTTTTCCATCTCCACGTACCATCGTTGGGATCCTCCACCATCTTACGCATCAAATCTGAGCGCAACCGATCCCCAGAAGGCCAAGGGTTATCGACACGAGAAAATTCAAAGGCTTCTTGGAAGGAATTAAATGATAGTGGCCTTGGTGGTCTTGGTGCCATGGCAATTTCCGATGGTTCCGGGCCGATATCAACAAGTATTATTTTCTGCACTGTTTTAGCATTATCCGCGGTATATAGAAGTGAGTTCCAACCTCCCATAGAAGATCCCACGAGAATCACCTCTGGGACAGAAAGATAATCTATAAAAGCGGCCAAATCTGCCACATACCTGTCTCTTCCATAGTCATTGTCTGCCCAAGAACTATCCCCGTGCCCTCTTTGGTCTAATGCGTACACATGGAAGGAATCTTCCATAAATGGACCAAACTCATCCCATATCCCAGCATGGTTTGTATAAGCATGCAGACAAATAACAACTGGAGCGTCGCTAGCTCCCCATTCGAAATAGCAAAGTTTAAGACCGTTAATTTCTACGGTCTGAGGCTTCGGTAAACTCATATTATCAACCTTTCTAATCACGCCTAGCCGAGCGTATTTTTCATAATTCAAACCGGCAAGATCGTAAACCAGAATTGTCATAACATGCAACACATGTCTTTTAGTAGAGCTTAGATTAACATAGCCCATATCTCATACATCTACAAATTAAAGGACATATTTCTAACACCTAGGCGGATAAAATATGCTCTCACTTGCTGATATTGTAATTTCGATTCATCACGGCACAATAAAATGTGAATTTTCCATGCTATAATTTTAACGCATTGGAGCAGGAGAAATAGATGGCTCACACACACGAAACTGTAAGGTTGACTGAATTGGCAAGCTGCGCAGGTTGAGCGTCCAAATTCAGTCCTAAAGACTTGGCACAAGTTTTGCGCCATTTACCCGACATATCTGACCCCAACCTCTTGGTAGGTATATCAACTGGTGACGATGCAGCTGTGTACAAAGTTAGTGAAGATATGGCCATCATATCGACCGTGGACTTCTTTCCACCCATAGTGGACGACCCTTTTGCATTTGGAGAAATAGCTGTGGCAAACGCATTAAGTGACGTGTATGCCATGGGTGGCAAACCAATATTTGGCCTAAATGTAGTTGGGTTCCCAGTGTCACTACCTCATGAGATACTAGCGGAAATATTAAAAGGCGGTAGCTCAAAAGCAGCAGAGGCGGGAGTGCTCATTGTGGGCGGACATACCGTTGACGATCAAGAGCCCAAGTATGGCCTGGCTGTGACAGGGATAATTAGGCCGGGTGAAGAAGTAAAAAATTCCGGAGCTAAGCCAGGAGACGTTCTCGTACTAACCAAGCCCATAGGAACTGGTATTATTACAACTGCAGGGAAAGCAGGGATCGTAGATACTGAAATACTTAAAAGCGCGATTGAAACTATGAGTACTTTGAACAAGTCGGCAGCTGAAGCTATGATGGACGTAGGTGTCAATGCTTGCGCAGATATTACTGGATTTGGCCTTCTCGGTCATCTTAGAGCGATTGTAAATGGAAGTGGAGTAACCGCACATTTAAAATTGTCTGATATCCCTGTTATCGAAGGTGTATACAGCTTATTGAATGAAAATGTGGCGCCTGGTGGAACTCACAGGAATTTAGAGTCTATGGAAGGATTTGTACTCTGGGATGACGATATAGACGACAACCACAAATTACTCCTGTCTGATGCTCAAACTTCTGGAGGACTTTTGATTTCAGTCCCACCAGAGAGACTCCCTCACCTCTTAGAGGCATTGCGAAAGAACGGCGTAGAAACTAGTGCGGTTATCGGCCAAATTCTAGATCAATCGGAATTGGAAACTTTCGGCGTTAAAGTCTCTCGTTAAAATCGTAATACGGCAATTCAAAGACATCCCCGTTTAGTCCAATAAATAAATCCCAATCAACATTGAGAATCTGACTTCCAAATTTCTAACCCAATGTCCTAAAAAAGAGTAAAGTACGTATAAGAAATATACTTCCCGGCTATTAAATGGTCTGATATCTTGTTATTACAAATTTGAAAAAACCCGAATAACTTTAGATACATCCTATGGCAATTAAAGAAGAAATTAGCGAGATACTAATGGAATCCTTGGCGAAAGCCAAGAGGGGAAACTCGCTTCCTTCCTTGGAATTTGAGGACGCCTCCATGGAACGTCCTCAAAATACCGAACATGGCGACTTCGCCAGTAGCATTGCCTTAAAATTAGCGCGACCAATGCGGATGAATCCCATGGAAATTGCAAACCATATCGCGGAAGGAATGCAAAACAACTCGCTATTGGACAATGTATCCGTTGTTGCCCCAGGATTCATAAATATCACCCTAAACGAAGATTGGTTAAGATCCCAGATAAACGTTATTCTAGAAAAAGGTTCCACATTCGGTTCAACTGATATTGGCCATGGTCAAAAGGTACAGATCGAATTCGTCAGCGCCAATCCTGTAGGGCCATTACATGTGGCCCATGCCAGAGGTGGAGTTATTGGTAGTGCAATAGCAAACATCCTTGAGGCAGCTAATTATAATGTTTCAAGAGAGTATTATTTCAACGATGCAGGAGCACAAATCTCCCATTTCAACGAAACGTTATGGGCAAGATACCAACAACTCTTTCAAATTGTAGCCGATGTTCCTGAAGATGGTTATAAAGGCGCATACATGGTAGAAATGGCTCAGACTATCAAAGATGAATACGGCGACGTTTTCCTTCAGTCTGAAGAGATAGAAGCATCTCATAAATTAGGTCAAGTTGGATTAGAAAAATTCATGGAAAGCATCAAGACCGATGTCGGATTACTCAGAATTAGTTTCGACAGCTGGTTTAATGAAGCCTCCCTATACCAACAGGGACAGTTTGAGAAAGCTATGTCCATTCTCACCGAAAAGGGCTACGTAGAGAAACATGATGGAGCAACCTGGTTCGCCTCCTCGAAGTTGGGAGATGAAAAAGATAAAGTCTTGATTCGCAGTAATGGTATCCCGACCTATTTTGCATCCGACGTAGCCTACCATTACAACAAATTCTTTGAAAGAAATTATGATAAAGTAATCAATATTTGGGGAGCAGACCACCAAGGACATGCATCCTTTATGAAAGCCATCATTAAGGCGTTTGAACTACCTGAAGAAAATCTCTCACTCATCATTAATCAACTGGTTACACTGAAACGCGGGGGAGAAATAGTCAGAATATCTAAACGTACGGGCGACATAGTAACCTTGCGCGATGTAGTAGAAGAGGTCGGGCCAGATGCATGTAGATTTTTCTTTTTGTCCCGAGATGCCAACAGTCAAATGGATTTTGACTTGGAATTAGCAGTCAAAGAATCTCAAGAAAACCCCGTTTACTACATCCAATACGCGCATGCAAGAATAGCAAGCATTTTACGCCTAGCTGAGGACCGTAAGATAAACTATTCAGATGGTATTCTCGATCTGCTAACACACGAATCTGAACTTTCACTTATAAGAAAGATGCTTATATTCCCTGAAATAGTTGAGCTTATCACCAGAACACTTGAACCACATCATATAGCTCACTACTCAATAGAGCTAGCAACAGCTTTCCACTGGATGTATCAAAACTGTCGAGTAGTATCCAGCCTTCCTGAAGACGAGGCATTAACCAAATCAAGGCTTAAACTAGTGGAGGCAGCAATGATAGTACTATCCCGCTGCCTAGACCTTATGAGTATGGATGCACCCAACGAAATGTAAGGACTCAAAACCACATCTTAAGATTTTCTCAAAAAGATATTGTCCCATGCTGACTAAATAAATTATAAATTCAACACTGATTCGTGAGACTTGAGAAAACGGCGAGTGTGTTCAACAACCGTCTCTATATGTTCTTGAGAATCTTTCCATGGAAAAATCGACGTTTCCGCATTTGGAGCCAGTTCAGCTACCTCCATAGCAGTCTCATACGGATGAGCGGGCACATTATCAGGTGCTATAAACAATGGCGTCTCTAATGTTCTGACAAAGTCTCGTGAAACTGTAAAGACAAAATCAGCGCGATTTGTGTACATACTTGTCAAAAAATCATGAACTTTATCCATGGTAACATCAGATGACTTTTCACATAATTGCGGTCCCCAGCTCTTCATATTATTTTGATAGAAAATATTAGGATATTCAGTGCTGAAACCACTCGGCTGTATCAACGCAGCTGCGATGATCCTATCGGGAGCAAGCCTGATCAAGTTATGGATCATAGGACCTCCAATACAAAAACCCATAACCAAAAACTCTTCAAATCCTAGATGATCCATTAGTCCTAGTTGATCTTCTGAGTAGGCATCCCATGGGTGATCTATATCCAAGGGTCCTTTAGATTGTCCTAGATCCGCATTTCGCAAATCAGCCGATATACATTGGAAATCCCCAGAATAACACTCCATAGGATTGAATGGAACGGCAGTCCTCAACGAGGATATCGAAGAATTTAGTCCACCTCCAGGAATGATTAGAAGGGGGAAACCAAGGCCAATCTGTTCATAATAAATTCTGACGGGGCCTTTTTCGTAAAATGGCATAAATTTGATCTTCCCTAAATTCTCAACAATTTTAAAAACTAGGTTTGGTCGGGTAAGGTGTTAATTGCAACTCATGGGTCCAACAAGACTTGTCTTGGCTATGCAGATAAAAAAAGGCTTCAGCAATTTTGACGGGGTTCATAACCATATCGGGATTCTTCTGTGCACTAGACAAAGCTCTGGTACCAGGCGAGTCAATAAGGCCATCTATAACCACATTGGCCACGTGAACTCCAAATTCCGAATACTCTTCGGTGAGTACTTGGGCAAGTGTTCTCATCATTACCCGTGGATAATACAATGACTCCCCAGTCATGCGCTTACGACCTCGTAAAGAACTTTTGTTATTAGATATCAGAAAAGAACCCCTGCCTTTTTCGCGCATTGAAGGTAAAATTTCCTTCGCAACCAAGAACGGACCTCGACTTGAAATGTGTTGGGCAGTTTCAAGCATTTCAACCGGAATATGTTCAAGTAATTCTTTTTCTGGTGGAAGATCACGACCTTCTAGATAACCTGCATTGTATACCACCACCTCAGGATCTCCTGCTTGTTCTCTGATTTTTGTAAAGGCTCCTGATATGGAATCATCAGATACGAGATCGAGTTCAACTATGATACTCTCACCACCTTGTTCTGAGATAGCCTCATCCAGCATATAAGCATTCCTAGCATTACGGGTGGTAAGTACTACCAAGAATCCTTCTTTAGCAAATTTTTGCGCAATCGCACCTCCCACACCCCACCGAATCCCCACTGGCAAATGACTATCATCAAGATTCTTACCATGAGCCAGTCTAGTGTTTCTGCCATCTGACTGCCACTTAGACGTAGCACCTATAACAACGGCTACAGGTCTTTGATTTGGGTTCATAACACGTTCCTTTCTTCTACTAAGCAAGGATTTTCAAATTTCCACTGACTCATCCACGAGACTTTAACAAACTACAGATCTCAGATAACCAACAAAAGTCACTATCGACAATAAATCAGTACACGCCATTATATTTTTGAATATAACAAGTGAAATTATCAGGATACTATGAACAACATCTGGCACTCAATCTCAGAATACAATTATTCCCTAAGATTCCAGATTCCCTTCAGCCTTGTAGGTCCTGGTTTTTTCCTGGTATACCTCGTTGTACCATTTCATACGTTCGAGATGTCTCTCACTTACCGTCCTGATAGCTTTACCTGGAGAACCCACCACCAGAGATCTTTCAGCAATTTCAACATTATCAACAAGCATCGCTCCAGAGGCTATAAAGCTATAGTCACCTATAACGACCCCATCATTTAGAATTGCCCCATTACCTAGGACAGATCCTTCTCCGACTTTTTTAGCGTGACATAGTACTTTATGGCCCACTGTCACATAGTCACCTATGACTACGTCCGCATCGCCATGAACAATAGAATTATCTTGTATATTAGTAAATCTACCGATCACTATACTGCCCATGTCTGCTCTGATTATCGCACCAGGCCATACACTAGAACCTTCACCAATCTCTACATCACCAATTACATACGCAAACTCGCTAACGAACGCAGTCTCATGTATTACCGGACTTTGACCAGCTAGACTTCTTATCAATGGTCCTCCTCCCACGTCCACATTAGATCGAGCTCAGTTCTTTTTGAATATGGGCGCATCTTAAGAAAATGGGCTTCTAGGGGAAAAGGTCAACCGTGCTAGCTGCATTTCGGCGCTACGGTCCTCATTACCACTAAAATTTAGAACTGAATCTCCAAAGCTTTATTTTGGACTTAATCGTAGTATAAGCCAAAACGCACACAAACAGAAATGCTGAAAAAAGCACCACTGTAGGGCCTGAGGATACATCAGCGTAGAAACTAGCATAGATACCACCTAAGCCACAGAAAGCCCCTATGCTAGTTGAGAGGACCATCATGTTCCCAAAACTATTGGTTAGCAGTCGAGCAATAACTGGCGGGATTACTATTGCAGAAGCCAACATGGTCACCCCCAAAACCTGCATAGATACCACCACTACTGCAGCCAGCACCAGTGAAAACCCAGTATCTACCCATCCAGTCGGTACCCCATGAAATCTTGCGACATCCGAATCAAAGGTAGTAAACAGTAAATACTTATATCCTACTATCACCAGCAAAAATGTAATAACCGTTACGATGAGAACAGCCAGCATATCAGTCTCACTAATGCCTAATATGTTCCCGAATAGGGCTGCATCAAAGCTTCTAACAAATGTTTTGAATTTGCTTATTAAAGCTACCCCGACTGCAAAGCTAGCTGTTGTTACAATACCTATGGCGGCATCAGCGCGAATCCCCTTTTTCCTAGTAGTCAGATTAATAAGAATCGCTGACACGAAGCCCCATACGCTAGCACCAACGAAAAAATTGATCGACATTATAAAACTAACAACGGCACCGCCAAAGACAGCATGAGACAATCCGTGGCCAATATACGCCATACCGCGCAAAACGATATAAACACCTATCAAACCACATAAGGCTCCCACTAGAGTGGCAACGATCAAGCCTCTGACGAAAAATTCGTATTGCAGTGGGTCTAGCATATGATTCGTGACACTGAAGGCATATTTGTACTAGTGAAGATCGCCATTAGAACCTCTACCAAAAATATGTGGAGACTCAGCGACTAAGGTCATCCCTTGATATTGTGTTACGTGTATGTCTGCATCATATGTCTGCCTAAGTATGTCAGGAGTAAATACTTCGTTCGGGGGCCCTTCTGCTATGACTCCTCCATTCAAGCACACTACCCAAGGCAAATGAGCCGCCACCGCATTTATTTCGTGAGTTGTCATGATTATCGTCATATCCTGATGATTAAGTTCATCTAACAAATGCATGACCTCATCCCTAGTTTTGATATCTGAGCCGCTTGTAGGCTCATCTAACAGTAGCAGATGTGGATTACTTACTAGGGCCCTAGCCAGAAAAGTTCTTTGTTGCTGCCCTCCAGACAACTCCCTGATATGTCTTTTCGCCAGATCATCAATTCGCAAACGCTTCATGATCTCATCTGCTCGTCGACGATCTTTTTTCCTAAACCAGGGCATAATGGGCATTTCAGATGTACATCCCATAATCACCACTTGCTCTACAGTGACAGGAAAATCCCAATCTATGTTCTCCAATTGAGGGACGTATCCAATCGCAGGTCTTTTGTCCTTAATGGATTCCCCTTGAACGAACACATCGCCTTGATAGACTTCTACAGCACCTAATAGACTTCGTAAAAGTGTCGTTTTCCCTGAACCACTGGGGCCTAGCAACCCGACAAAATCGCCTCGTTGTACTTGCATGCTTACATTATTGAGAACTATCTCCCCAGCATAGCCACAAGTGAAGTTACGCAACTCATCGTAAGGTATATTTTGTTCATATTCATGATGACTCGGATGTAACATAGATACCTACCTATCCAGTTAGCTATTTCAATAATTTATGAATATCATACTACTGAGGATATATCGCCTTGCTATCACCCTCAAATACGTTCCTTGCGTCAAATCCATTCAAGGCTTCAATACTACCACCAAGGGCAAGAACAATCACTTCAACATCAGTCACTATTAAACCCATGTAACTATGCAACGGGTCTCCTACACGCCCGGGAAGATCATCATCACGCAGTTTATCTATATATTGTGCCCCCCCTTCCTTAGCAACCTGTTTCATGACAGGACTCGGGAACACTTCTGAACCGAAAATCGCCGGGACGTTAGTACTTTTTACAAGGTCAATCAATTCGGCAACATCTCTAGCAGAAGGCTCCGTAAAATCAGAAGGCTGTATTGCTCCTATTATTTCAAAACCGTAACGCGGTGCAAAGTATGGAAAAGAGTCATGGTAAGTCAGTAATTTCCGATTATCTTCTGGAATAGTATGTACCGCTTTGGTTATTCGCTGGTCTAAATCCAGTAAGCGTAGAGATAGCTTTTCATAATTATCTTCGTAGTATGACCGATTTTTTTCGTCCAAAGAAGCAAGCTCGTCTTTGATCAATTCAGCATATATTATGCCCAAATGTGGAGCGGTCCATAAATGAGGGTTAGGTTTACCCCCTGATGACGGGAAAGCAAAATCAAATATCCATTCTTCAGGTGATACGGTTTTTTCCGCAAGGGAGAGGATCTTAGTCTGGGATTTTTTATTGTCTTCTGCTAATCGTATTGACGGCTCTTCCAAAAATAAACCGTTAACCACTATCAAATCAGCCTCTGATAGAGTCCTCACAACAGAGGGAGATGGGGCAAAGGTATGGGAATTAGTCCCCTCAGGAACTATCCCTTCTAATTCAATTTTTACCCCACCAATATTCTCAACAAGACTTGTTATCGGTGATACAGTAGTTATCACTTTAAGCTTCTCAGTAGTGAAATCATTGAATTCATACTCTTGCGATTCTCCTGAACATCCAATTAACAACACTAAATATGCCAGAACTATACCGCATGAGTATCTTCTCACAATAGCTGACAAATACCTCAAATTCATTAAGCTAAAACTCCTCTAACCAGGGAATGGGAAACGATATGTGCATTAGAATGTTTCTTATTTGATAGATCAGAAATATGCTAATCCTAAGTGCAAGTTCTAAAAACTCGACTTCTAATATCATACATAATTAACTTATCTATTCGTAGTATTTTCTAGAAAGTGTAGTGATTGATAAACCATAACAATGATATTTTCACTCGACTTTAAATAAATTAATGGTATCCTCCATACTGAGCATGCTGAGCCCAATTAATTCAGACAGGATGGCAAGATTGGATGAATGACTTAAACAAATTAATTGAACTCGGCAGATCCGGAAAGCTTAATTTCCCATCGTCAAAATATCCCAACATTGTACATTTCGCCCAGGCCTTACACGGCTTGCTTATTGGCGGTAACGTTGATCCCAACCCTCAAACAAGAAATATGTTTTCTGCTATAGGCAAACCAGACCACCTAGTTTTAATACTTGTTGATGGGTACGGCATGAACTTCGTCAATATGTTGAGTGAAAAATCGTTTATACGTTCCAATTTGGCTTTTGATATGCTCACTGTATTTCCGTCTACCACACCGACCGTACTCACATCTATAGCAACTGGAAGATGGCCGTCTGAGCATTCGATTTTAGGTTGGCATAATTATCTGCCAATGATGAACGACGTCGCTACTATCATTAAGTTTGAAAAAACTTCAGATGGCAGCGCGCTCTATGACAATAATATACTAGAGACCGACGCATACCCTATACCCTCTCTTTTTGGAAAGTCACAAACAGACAATCATTTCTATCTGCCAGCTTCAATTTGTAAGACACCTTACTCAAGATATTGGTCAGGAGGAATAGAGCCCGAATGCTACAAAGATATACCCCAGACGATCAAAGCTATCCAAAACAACATTAAAAATTCAAATGGGCCTACATTCAACTATGTTTATATTTCTGACGTGGACCACGTTGCACATCAGAAAGGCACTTATGATCCAGCTACATGTAAAAGTGTGGAGAAAATTGATGATTTCATGACACTCCTAAGAAAAACACTTCCGAAAAACGCTCGACTGTTGATGACTGCTGATCACGGCCATTTAGATACCACACCTGAATTGATCACTTATTTACGAGGTGAAGAAGAGTTATTCTCTTTAACCGAGAGAAAACCTTCTGGAGATGCCAGAATTATGTACACGGAAGTTTCTAAAGAAAATCAGCAACATTTTTTTGCGATCGCCAAGGAACAACTTGGACCCGACTTCATTACCTTAACCACATCTCAAGCGGAACAACTAGAACTTTTCGGCGAGAATTCACTATCTACGGAGGCTTCAAAGAGATTAGGCAATATAATGATTTTATCGACAGGCAGGGCAATTCTCGAATATAGGAGCGTCCTAGGGGTGAGTGGAAAAGAAGTAAGCATATCTCATCATTCAGGACTAACTAATGAGGAAATGCAAATACCTCTAGTTATTGGCTAAACAGCGATTGACAATGAGCATCAAAGAAGACTACGAATATTGTGAGCACATCTATACATTTTGGCCATAGCCTTATCTATGGTGTCTTCCTGCAAATTTAACATTAGATGGCGAACCCCCATATCCTCTAACTTCTTTATGTCCTCAACTATCTGCCCAGGTGTTCCAGTCAGTATCCTACGTTCACCATTAACTATCTGGGCTTCTAGATCATTATTCCAGTTAACACTGTAGGCGAAATCCATGGTATCAGGATCACGATCTATCTTACGGGCATTATCCCTAACTCTTTCCATATATCCAGCAAGTTGAGCAATAGTACCTACCGGAAAACGAGGATTACTACATATCGGAAACCATGCATCCCCTAAAGCAGCTGCTCTCCTTAACGCAGGAGGGCTCTCTCCTCCTATCCATAATGGTGGATGCGGAGTCTGAACAGGTCTGGGCGCAAACGTTATATCAGAAAAACTACAATATTTACCTTCATAACTGGGATTTTCATTAGTCCATAATTCCTTGAACACTTTCAGATATTCATCCGCAACTGCGCCTCTCTCTTCATAGGGAGGGACCCCAAGAGCCTCAAACTCTTCTTTCATCCACCCTATACCACACCCAACTATTAACCTGCCCTGAGACAGCACGTCTATTGTAGAAAGCATCTTTGCGGTTAAAACAGGACTCCGATAAGGGAGCACCATAACTGAGGTCAACAATCGTATCCTACTTGTAATACTGGCTATATAACTAAGCGTAGTAAGTTGATCCATATATTGGCCTGAAGCGCTACTAGCACCAAAGCGTTCTGCAAATTCTCCGGTATCGCTATAGGGATACATGGAATCGATAGTCTTTGGAACTACGACGTGATCGCTGACACCCACAATATCAAAACCCATATCCTCGCCCGTCTGTGCCATTTTGACTACATTTTCTAAGGTAGCCAACGAACCCTTACTAGCCACATTAAATCCAATTTCCACCTAAGCCCTCCTTGAGCAACCCTGAATGAATTGGATGATATTCCTACGGTCACTCTCAGTCAAGACTGGAATTTAAGAGTCTATAAATTCAGATCAAACACCCCCTTATCAAAGTCCCTGAAAAAGCAAAGCATCTTAACTCTCTCCAGAATCATCCTATGACAAATCATTGGAAATTAAAGCTTTGATCTAGCCAAAATTACTATTGCTCCTAGAGCTCCATTTACTCGGCAGACATCACGATCACCGTGCATCTACGATCTTTACATTTCATCACTGGGCAAAAATAATTCCTCTCAAAAAATGTTATTATAGCCTGCGATGATATGTTGTTTTAAGACAGATGTTTGGCGGGAAAACACTTAGTTATGATCAAAACAGGATAAGTATAATGGAAAAAAGAAGACTCGGCAGAACGGACCATATGAGTACGGTCATCACTATGGGGACGGCCGGACTGGGCAAGGTTTCTCAAGAAACTGCAGATTCTAGTGTGGATCTCATGATGAAGTCAGGTATCAATCACATAGATATAGCACCCACTTATGGTGAGGCTATGGAACGACTAGCCCCATGGATGCCCAAAATTAGAAGTGACATCTTTTTGGGAAGCAAAACGAAAGAACGCACAAAAGATCTTGCCTGGGCCAACATAGAAAGTTGTTTAGACAGATTAGGGGTTGATTCCTTTGATTTATTTCAACTACATGCTGTCACTACAATGGAGGAATTAGACGCCGTCACAAGACCAGGTGGGGCCTTGGAAGCCCTGATCAAGATGCGAGAAGAAGGCCTGACAAAATGGATTGGAATCACAGGTCATGGACCAGAAGTGCCAAGAGTACATTTAGAAGCCCTCAATAGGTTCAATTTTGACACTATTATGTTTCCCATAAGTGCTTCTATTTTCCAAAATCACGGATACCGAACCAAAACTGATGAGCTTATGGCAGAGGCAAAGAACCAAGACGTGGGGATACAGACCATCAAGATGCTCTCCCGGGGAGGATGGGGAATCCAAAAAAAAGATTTGTCCACATGGTACGATGCTCATCGCAGTAAGGAAGACATCGAACAGGCACTCTGGTGGGTACTATCACAGCCAATGCATACTGCACCAAGCACAGGTGAAGTAACACTCTGGTCTAAAATCTTGGAAGCCGCCAACAACTTCGTTCCTTTGAGTGAGTCCATACAGGAAGCAATTATAACCCGGCAGCAGGCTCCCAATCCCGAGCCTAAATTAGGCATCTTGACTTAAAATGTTCTTTTTCTGGCTGGATTAAGAACTTATTTTGTTAATTTCTAAATCACACTAGCGGAAACCACATAAACCGGGTCAGTACTAAAACCAGTTCTCATTTGTAAATTTAAGAAAGTCGGCAAAGTCCATGGAGCCGAGTTATTAAAATAAGTTTCAATCAGTTGAGCACGCTGTAAGTCAGTTAGCGCCATCCAAGCAGCTATGGCCTTGGATGGGAACATACGATTAGAATATATTACATGGAAGAATCCACCCTTTTTTAAGACTCTATTGATCTCACGAAATACTTCAAGAGGCTTCGTCATATACTGAATAGAAACGGTGACTACCACAGCATCTACACTCTCATCGTTTATCGGTATTTCCGGGTTTCTATTTAGATCATGAATAATAACTTCGTCCAATTGATTGTTTTCAGACATTTCGGTTTCATTCATCCCTATCCCAATGATTCTCTCAAGTTTATGATCTTCAGGAATGTGAGACCTCCAGCTACTCATCAAGTCAAGGACTATTCCTTTTCGTGGCAAAGTCTCTTTTAGATAGTTGGAAATCGCAGATACAGCGTATTCGTCGATATGAACAACCAATCTAGGGGTTTTATAAAACAATTTATCCTCAGACTCGTCTTCCCGTGTAAAAAAACCTGGCGGATAAACATCATTTGAATAAGCAATATTCTGATATTCACTCATTATACCAACACTCATTGCAGTACAATAACAACCACACCCATTCATGTCTCAAGTGTAGGACAAGTGTAGCAACGGAAATATTGGTGGTCAATTCAGCGCTAATTATAAGATGCTCTGACCACCATTAGGGAACTATTGTCGAAAAACTTCAATCATGAAAGAATAAAATTATGGCCAGCAAATGGGACTTATCTGAGGAACACTGGATTGACATCGCCATTGAGTCACTTGAATTCATTCAAGATCCAGACGCCGTAGGACTAATCCTATACAGGTTTCAAGGTCAATACTTAGGAGCTATAACCAAGGCCCGCACACCCGATCATACATGGAAAGCATGGAACGCATTCCACGCATACCTAACCTCCAGAGAGAGTAGGAGGAAAAACTTTACATTGTCGGACTCCGACGCAGACAAGGTAATACTTTTACTGACCAATATATTGGAACTACCACCCTACACTTTGCCAGACCTTGATTAACTGGCAATACTGTCAAATTACCTAGACTACTTTCGCGTTTGGATTACGCACACTCAAGTCGTTCACAACGGAATCTTTATCTGTGTCGGCAGACCATGGTGTAGGAATCTCATTAGTTCCAAATATCCTTAGTAATTGCTCATCAGGCTTCCCATCTATCAGATGTTCCGTCACCCATGTCCCATTCTTCTCTACAACTTTTATTTCTCTATTTTCGCCTGTCCATCCAAAACTAACCATTGTGGGCACTTCTTTCATTATCTACCTCCATAGGGCGCTTATTTTAATATATTATTCTCAATTGAACAGTGTACTTTACACTAAAACCAAACGAAGACTGAAAACAAGTCACTTCAGATTTTAGATAACGTTAAATCTGTAGTCAATATCTGCACTCTACAGCCAGCTGTTCAAATCTGATTAATAATTTTAAAAAATCATGATATTTTAGCTAAATCACAACTACCCACAAGGACATGGTTATTGATGCTTTAAAATAACTGTGAATACAAGAAACTGTAGGAACTACATTTCGGTGATTAACAGTATGAATCCAAATAAAGTAAGTCACGTTACAGTCTTAGGCGCAGGAAATATGGGATCTCAAATCGCCAAGTTGATCGCGTCAAAACACATACCCTGCTTGCTACTTGATGTGAAGAGTAGCAAGCATAATCCGAACAAAATTGCCGATGATGCCATCATTGACTGGAGAAAACGCCAAAAGACTCGTAACAATGACAATTTTTTAATCCAAACTGGAAATTTCTCAGACCACCTCACTTTGACTAGACAGTCAGGCTGGATCATAGAAGCAATAATAGAAAATAAAGAGGCTAAATTAGAACTGCTAACCAAGGTCTCTCAGATTATTAATGCAAG
>CAZQPS010000051.1:0-22107 GCA_964595285.1 uncultured Dehalococcoidia bacterium
ATAGGTTTCGTGGGTGCAGGTGCAAACACAGAACTTAGGCATATTCCAGGATTCAAAGAAATAGACGGCGTAGAATTAGTAAGCGTTGCCAATCGAACCACGCAATCTGGCAAAAGAATCGCAGATAAACACGGCCTCTCAACCGTGTATTCGGACTGGGTAGAACTAATGGAGTCTGACGATACAGACGCAATATGTGTGGGGACATGGCCTTACATGCATTGCACAATGGTTCTGGCAGCTCTTGAAAATGGAAAACACGTCATGACTGAGGCGCGCATGGCCAGCAATGCTGAAGAGGCTCATACCATGTTGAACGCGTCTAAGGCCTATCCTGACTTGATTACGCAAATTGTGCCAGCACCACACACACTTAAGGTGGACAAAACAATAAAACGTTTGATCGCAGAGGGATATTTAGGAGAAATACTCTCACTAGACATGACAGTGCATCAAGGCAGTTTCCTGGAATCCGAATCTGACAACCCATACCACTGGAGAAATGATAGGGATTACAGCGGATTTAACATTCTGCAAATGGGAATTTGGTATGAAGCAATGATGAGATGGGTTGGACAAGCAGAATCTGTACAAGCAATTACTCGCACTCATCTCAAAGCACGCTTTGATGGCGATGGGCAACGTCGCACAATCACAATACCCGATCATGTGGAAATACTGTGCGAAATGTTTTCTGGACCTGTAGCGCGATTGCGTTTCAGCACTGTCACCGGCCTTTCCCCAAGCGATGGCGTTTGGATATTTGGCAGCGAAGGTACTCTCCACCTAGAATCTCCGTCTATGGTGCTACGGGGAGGTCGAAAAGGGGATTCTGAACTATCAGTATTGGATATCCCGGAATCAGAGCAAGCAGCTTGGAGAGTCGAGGAAGAATTTATAAATGCGATTCGCGGGAAAGAATCCATAACTCACACAAACTTCTATGATGGCGTGAAATATATGGAATTCACAGAAGCTGTTACGCGCAGTGCCCAAAGTGGAGAAAAAATAGTTTTGCCATTCTAATATAGATAATACTTTCTCAAAACCTATAGTTATGTGTGGCAAGCCACACTCGATTTCAGCGAATCTAGGAGATTACTTTGAATTATACTGAATTGTTGTCTAAAAGAAGACCGGCAGAAGTAGATATGCCAGCCGGACTTCAGGCAGAAGCCAAGTACATTTTCTCTGTTACCAATACGGTGCCTGAGTTCATTGATGTCGAAAAATATTCCAGTGCAGTTGGTGACGTCATGCGGAGGGAAGGTAAGGACCTTGCAGGCTACCCCCCTCCCCTAGGTCACGAAAAGTTGAGAGAATTTATAGCTGAAGATCTGCGTATCAATAGGGGAATTGACACTGACACTGAGTCCATAATTCTTAGCGATGGGGCCGGAGGATTTATAAAAATATTCCTAGACGCCTTCATTGATCCTGGCGATGTAGTACTGCTTGAAGAATTCAGCTATTTGGGAACCTTGAGGATGTTTCTGGAAAAAGGTGCTCAGGTAGTACATATACCAACGGATAGTAACGGCATGGACACCAAGGCACTGGAAGAAACTGTAGTAGGCTTAAGAGAACGCGGCATAAAACCCAAAATGATTTACACAATTAGTGTGTATCAGAATCCCACGGGAGTCACATTGTCTCTCGAACGACGTAAGCACATGGTAAAGATTTCTCAAGAATATGATATCCCTATCTTTGAAAACGAATCTTACGCTGATTTTAGAATAGACGGAGACCCACTGCCCCCAGCCATGATGGGCCTAGACGATCATGAATCCGTAACATATGTGTCTTCATACACAAAGCTCTTAGGCTGCGGATTACGTCTTGGCTATGGAGTGGCCCACACCCCCGTCCGAGAAGTATTGGAAGCACGGCGCCCCAGCAATTTAGCTGGTATGTTTGTTAATGAGTATTTACGTAATTATAAAGAAACACATGTTAAAGAGGTAAGTGAAGGTCTCAAGATACGAAGAGACGCGCTTCTTACAGCCCTCGAAGAAAATTTCCCATCCAGTTGCACTTGGACCAAACCCGCTGGAGGTATGATGCTTTGGGCCAAACTTCCTGATGGAGCAGATACCTGGTCTGCACTTGATAAAGCTGTAACAGAAAATGTTAAGTACAATCCGGGTGGAGTATTTCGAGCTGATAGAGGATACAACAATTTCCTCAGATTAACCTATAGCCACAATACGCCAGCGGAGATACATGAGGGAATTTCGATCTTAGCAGAAGTCTTCAGAAGAGAAGGCTTTTTCGAATAGTAGCAAAATTAAAGCGATAATTTGTCCCTGATCAAATCTTCCCGTGTTGAAGACGATCATATAGGAATACTATGACTGTAACTATCGGTATTACCACCACGACGGCGCCAATCGCGATTACAAATACCATGGGGTCTAGGTCTACCAACGAATTTATCCGATCAACGAGCCATCCAAGCAACACCGGATCTCCAGGTTCAGTGTGATGTCGGAAGGCGGATAGTATCAGCATCAGTCGTAGCTACCTGTAGTCTGGCTTGCCATCGGAGGACCTGTCACATCGGCCTGATATCTAATAGAGTATTTCTTTTCGTTCACCATCAAACTCACCAAGGTCGCACCTACTAGAGTGATGCCTGCAATCCCAAAGGGAATTTCATAGCCACCAACCATATCATAGAGAATACCTGCACCTAATACTGCCAGCGCCCCACCGATTTGATGAGAAAATGTTACCAAACCGTTCAATGTCCCGATGTTCTTAAGTCCGTATATGTCCGCAGTCAATGCAGAAGTTAGTGGAGGTGTCGATAACCAAGATATCCCTGCAAATATTGCAAACAGCCACAAACCCATTGTCCCTGGCACCAACACTATACAGCCGAAAGCCAATGCTCTAATAGCATACATTAAGCCTAGAAGATTCTTTCTGCCAAGCTTGTCAGAAATAGCACCTACCACTAAAACCCCAAAGAAGTTGAGCAAACCCATTACGCCAAAGGCCCATGAGGCCTCTTCAGGTGAGAAACCCCGATCTATGGCAAAGGGCACATAGTGCGAGCCAATTACCAATGTAGTCACTCCACAGACAAAAAAACCGCCCGACAATTGCCACATGGGAGCCGAATTAAAAGATTGCGTCCATCTCTCAGTATAGAGTGGCGGGGTCGTGTCTGACCGTGTATTTGAACTAGAATCGGAATTGTCACTCCCAGCCTGAGCTTTCCTACCATCAAACAATTGCCCTACTGAGGCAGGAGTCTCTTTGATTATGAAAAACGCCAAGGGTAGGGCTAAGAATATTACAAACGACCCCAAGACTACCCATGTAGTTCTCCAATCAGTTGCTAAAATCATGTAAGTGGCAAACGGCATCATAAACAGCGTCGCGCAAGCCATTCCACCCATACTAATACTCAGGGCCAAGCCCCGCTTCTTTAAAAACCATTTGGACACTAGAGATTGCAAAACCGGTCCCGACGATCCTCCGACCGCAATCGCCATGACAAATCCATAAACAACTATGAAGTAAAGGATATTGGGCGTGAGGGAAAGCAAAATAGTCGAAGCCCCCAGAACCAAAAGGCACCAGCAGATAATCTGACGGGACCCAAATTTATCGAACGTATATCCCATGAAGGGCTGTACCGCGCCGCCAACTAAAATACCTATGGCCATTGCGAGCGATATTGTCGTCCTATCCCAGTCAAATTCCGCACTCATAGGCAGGACAAACACACCTAATCCGACACGGGTACCTGATCCGACAAGCTGGATGAAAAAGCACACCACCAGAACGAACCAGCCGTAGAATATTCTGTCATTTGCCATCTTCGTAACCAATGTTTATTCTCCTGTGCAAAAGCTTACCACTATGAAGAGCGTAATGACAAGAAATCTGAGAACATCCCTATGATTAATTTTAAACTCTCATAACATACTATATACAGGGCTTCCTTTTGAAAAACAATCGATACAATTTCCCTCGGAGCGACTGTACGATACAATTATAATGGAGGACAGACTGATACCCTAAAAACCATTGATAGGCAAATCACTCCGAGATGTGGTAGCCTCTGAAAAATGACGCTGCCAAGAGCCCACTCAGTCTAGCGAAAAGGAGAATACAGTGGGAATGCCCACGCTGGCTGATCAATCTAAACCCAAAGATTTACTAATACTTATAGACGGTCATGCATTGGTACACAGGGCCTTTCATGCCTTTAGAGATCCACTTATAGTGCGTGCTACTGGTGAACAAGTATCGGCCGTCTACGGGTTTTTAAATACCTTCTTACGAACTTTAAAAGATTGGAATCCAAGTCATTGCATCGTAACTTTTGATGTATCTGCGCCAACATTCCGACACGAAGCCTACAGTGAGTATAAAGCCCACAGGCCACCTACGCCTCCCGAATTGAAAGATCAATTTGCCAGGGTGCGACAATTTGTAGAAGCTTTTGGCGTGCCAATTTTTGAAATGGCTGGTTTTGAAGCAGATGATCTGCTGGGTACTCTAAGTAAGCAAGCGGAAGATAAAAATTTAGAAACCCTGATTCTTACTGGGGACAGCGACATTCTTCAATTAGTCTCCCCTTCTGTACGCGTCCTTCTTAGTGCAAGTGTGCAAAGGACAAATGTCTACGACATAGAAGCTGTTAAAAACCGTTATGGGGGCCTTGGCCCAGAATACGTAGCTGAAATTAAAGCTCTTCAAGGTGACAAGTCAGACAACATTCCAGGAGTGCCCCGAATAGGTGCCAAAAGTGCCATTAAACTCCTCACAGAATACGGAAGCATCGATTCCATTTACAAGCATTTGGATACGGTTAAGCCTCCCGGAACACAAAAAACATTAGAAGAAAACGAAGACATGGCCAGACAGGGGAAAATGCTGACTACTATCAGTCGTAATGTGCCAATACGCCTGGATTTGGAAGATTGTTTATTCGGTAATTTTGAACGCTCAGATGTGGTCCAGATAATGCGGGAACTCGAATTCTTTAGTTTGGTAAACAAAATACCGACCACTCCCGACATTACGCCTCCAAAAGACGGGGAACAATTAGAGTTAATGGCTGATAAACTCATGTCCGACTCAATAAAAAAGCAGTACACCACCGTCTCTACAAAGGCTCAGTTGGAAGATATGTTGCATCGGTTAGAAGATTCAGAAATAGTCTCATTTGACACTGAAACGACTTCTACTAACTCCATCACCGCCTCACTGGTAGGCATTTCCTTCTGCAACGAAGAGGGAATATCGTTTTACATCCCAGTGGGCCACCAAGAAGGAAAGCAATTAGAGACTGAGTTCGTTATCGAAAAGATTCGTCCGCTCATGGAGAATCCTTCAATACAAAAGGCAGCACACAATGCTAATTACGACATCACAGTGCTAGAAAACCACGATATCAGTGTGAGAAATCTAGCTTTTGATACTATGCTGGCAGCGCATTTTAGTGGGAGAAAATCCATAGGACTCAAGCAACTTTCGCTTGAGTGTCTCCATGAGGAAATGACTCCCATAACAGACCTAATAGGTACTGGTAGAAATCAAAAAACCATGAGAGAAGTCCCCATAGAAGAAGCCTCACCGTACGCTGCGGCCGACGCGGATATGACACATAGGCTTGTTCCAATTTTCAAACAAGAATTAGAAAGCAAGGGACTTGCAAAGCCCTTTGAAAAGGTTGAGATTCCATTAATCCCAGTCCTGGTTTCTATGCAGCGTAACGGAGTAGCCGTAAACACCACAGAATTATCTGAAATGTCAAAAAGTATAGGTGAACAGTTAGACCGAATTAAATTCGACATGTATGAGGTAGTTGGACGGGAGTTCAATATAAACTCTTCGCAACAGCTTGGTGACGTTCTTTTCAATCAAATGAGGTTGCCCCCAACTCGGAAAACACAAAAGGGCTACTCAACGGATGCCGCCGCACTAGATAGTCTAAAAGCACTAATGGACGAGGGCAAAGCTGACAATGTAGAACCAGTTGCCTATGAAATGTTGGATAAAGTTCTAGAATTCCGTCAATTATCTAAAATTAAGTCAACATATGTGGATGCTCTTCCTAACCTTGTTAACCCGGCAACAAGAAGGATCCATACCAACTATAACCAGACAGGATCGTCCACTGGTCGAATATCAAGTAGCGATCCCAACGTACAGAACATCCCTGTAAGAACAGAATTGGGTAGGAAAGTAAGAGATTGTTTCATTGCTGAGAATGCGCCCGAATGGACTCTTCTCGCAGCAGATTACTCTCAAATCGAACTCAGGGTGTTAGCACATATTTCAAAAGATAAGGGATTGTTAAATGCATTCCACAACGGAGAAGATATACACGCAGCCACGGCATCTTCAGTTTATGGTGTGCCAATAGGAGACGTTACTGCAGAAATGCGTCGAATCGCGAAAATTATGAATTTTGGAGTTCTTTACGGACTAAGTGCATTTGGAATTAGACAACAGACAGGACTCACTGCTAAAGAAGGAAAAGACTTCATAGAAACATATTTCGGAAGCTACCCCGGTATTCAAACATACATAGATGGCGTCAAAGAAAAAGTACGCAACAAAGGTTTTATAGAAACTCTGTTAGGCAGAAGACGATATATATATGAAGCACGATCCTCCAACCATAACATAAGGGCTGCAGGTGAACGAATGGCGATCAACATGCCCATACAAGGCACTGCGGCAGACATCATAAAGATTGCCATGGTCCGTATTCAAGAGGAAATCCAAAAGGCCAACATGCGAACAAAGATGATTATTCAAGTGCATGACGAACTCATATTTGAATCCCCGATTGAGGAACTATCTGAAATAGAGCGAATGGTAAAGGAATTGATGCCATCTGCAATGGATCTGGATGTTCCGCTAGATATTGATTTAAAGACAGGAGTTACTTGGGGCAGCATGAAATGAACGTGAAATAGCATCTTGAAACATAAATGCAAATCTGCATTCCGCCATGAAACCCCATTGCACAATATCTCCAAGCTACTGACTGTGAGTTTGTTAAAAACTAACTCCAAGAATTATAAACTGTGGCTATATCCCTTTATTGTTTAATGTCCCCAATATGCAGTTTATATGCGATAACCCATACGAAAACACTATCGAAGACGTAGCCAAACCTGATAATTAGTAAACATATGCAATTATTAACTGTCTATACCAAAGAAATGACATCCCATCTGAAGGTATAATATCTAAATACAAACAAATTTTGGGGCCCAATGAATACAGAAGACCGAATGTACAGAATTGAAGACTGTTCGTCACAGCTAGAAGCCTTGCTAGCTGAGAAAATACTTGTCCTTGATGGCGCTTGGGGATCAATGATACAAACATATCAACTTGATGAGACCGCGTTTAGAGGCAATCGTCTCAAAGATCATAGTGTGGATTTACAAGGCAATAATGACATATTATGCTTGACTCAACCGCAAATAATAGAAGAAATTCAACAGCTTTATTTGGACGCAGGAGCAGACCTGATAAGCACCAATACTTTTACAGCCAATAAAATATCCCAGGCTGATTATGAGACTGAAAAACTAGTTTACGAAATTAATTTTGAAGCGGCGTCCTTAGCCAGAAAACTAACTGATAAATATAGTAAGAATAATCCCAGCAAACCCAGATTTGTCGTCGGATGCATGGGCCCTACTAACCGCACCGCTTCCCTTTCTCCTGAAGTTGATGATCCGGCCTTCCGAAACGTAACATTTGATCAATTATCTGAAGCCTACATAGAAAACGCTCGCGGCTTATTAGATGGCGGCGCGCATATTCTAATGATAGAAACCGTCTTCGACACCCTTAACGCAAAAGCAGCCTTATACGGTCTAGACCTTCTTTTTGCTGAATTAAACACGCGTGTCCCTGTCATGGTGTCCGGAACTATCACAGATGCTAGTGGGCGAACTTTGTCAGGGCAAACAACCCAGGCTTTTTACGCCTCTGTATGTCATTTCCCTTTACTTAGTATAGGTCTAAATTGCGCGCTGGGAAGCCAGGACTTAGCTCAATATCTCATGGAACTTGATTCTATCTCTGAGTTTAACGTAAGTGGACATCCCAACGCAGGTCTTCCAAACGAATTTGGAGAATATGATGAAACCCCTGCCTACATGGCAGGACAATTGCAAAACTATGTGGCAAAAGGTTTGGTAAATATTGTCGGGTCCTGCTGCGGGTCAACTCCAACGCACACTAAGGCCATAGCTGAGGCAGTCTCTGAAATGGCTCCTCGGAGAAAGAAAGATGCCCCCAACAATACTATGCTAAGCGGGTTAGAACTCCTTGAAATGCGACCTGATTCAAATTTCGTCAATGTTGGTGAACGCACTAATATTACTGGTTCCGCAAGATTCCGAAAACTGATAAAACAAGGCGACTTTGAAGGGGCTCTCTCAATAGCGCGCCAACAAGTAGAAGATGGAGCTCAAATTATCGACATTAACATGGATGAAGGTCTTCTTGACTCAGAAAGTGCGATGGTGCAATTCGTCAATTTAATTTCTTCCGAGCCTGATATTGCCCGTATTCCTCTAATGATAGATAGCTCAAAGTTTAGCGTTATTGAAAAAGGACTTAAATCCTTTCAAGGAAAATCTGTCGTTAACTCTATTTCACTAAAAGAGGGAGAGGAAATATTTAGGACACAAGCGAAAACGGTAAAACGACTAGGGGCAGCTGTAATAGTTATGGCGTTCGATGAGGATGGACAAGCTAGCAGTATAGATAGAAAGGTAGAAATATGTAGCCGCTCCTACCACATATTGGTGAATGAATTAGGATTCCGTCCTCAAGAGGTCATCTTCGACCCTAATATTTTCGCGGTAGCCACGGGAATAGAAGAACATAATGAATATGCAATGACTTTCATAGAAGCCTCTAAACAAATTAGGACTCTATTTCCGAAGAGTCACATAAGCGGCGGGGTTAGCAATGTCTCATTTTCATTTAGAGGAAATGACAGCATACGAGAAGCAATGCATTCAGTCTTCCTATACCATGCCACAAAAGCAGGTATGGACATGGGAATCGTAAACGCTGGACAACTTACCATATACGAAGAAATCTCTGATGACCTGAGAAACACTGTAGAAGATGTCATATTAAATCGAAGCAACAACTCAACCGAACGACTGATAGAAATTGCAGAGAGTCACAGGGGAGAAGTTCGTAGCAGAGTAATAGATGAATCATGGAGAAATGAATCAGTTAATGCTCGTCTCAAACATGCCTTGGTAAAAGGTATAGACTCACACATAGTCGACGACGTAGAGGAGGCTCGTGTAAACGCAGACAGCCCAATAGAGGTAATCGAGGGACCGTTGATGGATGGAATGGATACTGTAGGCGACCTGTTTGGTTCAGGACAAATGTTTTTACCTCAAGTGGTTAAAAGCGCTAGAGTCATGAAAAAAGCAGTTTCATATTTGACTCCATTTATTGAAGAACAAGATGATGGGAAACGACAACTTTCCAAAGGGAAAATAGTCGTAGCAACAGTGAAAGGTGATGTCCATGATATCGGTAAAAACATAGTAGGCGTAGTATTAGCCTGCAATAACTACGAAATAATAGATCTTGGCGTCATGGTCCCATTTAAGAAAATCCTTGATGTCGCAGTTCAAGAGAAAGCGGACATAATTGGATTGAGTGGACTTATCACACCATCTCTTGAGGAAATGATCACAGTCGCAAAGGAAATGAAAAACCAAGAATTCACTATACCACTAATCATTGGAGGGGCGACTACCTCGGTGGCCCATACAGCTATTAAAATAGATCCAGAATACGACGGTGCGGTTATCCATGTGAAGGACGCCTCACGATCCGTCGGCATTGTCGGAAATCTTATGCAAGACGGTGAGGAGCAGCGAGACGCATTTATTCACAACATGAAGACAGAATATGCAGACGTGAGGAAGGCGAGAGCCGAACGAGCTGAAACCTCAAATAAACTTCTCCCATTATCTGAAGCACGTATTAGAAAACCGAAATTTATTCGATCGGTCAAAGACGTTGCTTCTCCCAACATGATAGGGAACCTTCACATAGAGAAATATCCAATTGAAAATTTGGTAGATTACATAGATTGGTCTCCTTTCTTCAGAGTCTGGGAAATGCGAGGCACTTACCCAAGTATTCTAGAAGATCCGATCTATGGGACCGAAGCAGCAAAAGTTTTCAATGATGCCCAATCTATGCTTCGTTCTATTATCGATAAAAACATTCTTTCGGCTAACGCTGTGTTAGGTATATATCCAGCGGCTTCTATCGGTGACGACGTCGTACTTTTTAAAGATGAAAATCGTGAAACCATCTTACAGAAATTCTGTTTCTTGAGGCAACAACAAGATAAAAGCACGCTGAAAAATCAATTTCAAACGGGGAATATTTGCCTATCGGATTTCGTATCAGACATAGAGTCAGACATTAAAGACCATCTGGGACTTTTTGTAGTATCCACAGGGAACGGCCTGGATGAACTAATCACAGAACTCCAAAAAGATCATGACGACTATAACATCATTCTAGCGAAGGCTGTTGCAGACAGGCTTGCAGAAGCCTTTGCAGAACAACTACATCACCGCGTTCGTACAGAATTATGGGGCTACGCTAAGAACGAGAACTTCACCAACGCCGACCTCATCAGGGAACAATACCAAGGCATCAGGCCAGCACCTGGATATCCTGCCAGTCCAGACCACACAGAAAAACAAAAAATCTTCCAACTCCTAAGAGCTGAACAATTGATCGACGTTTGCCTAACCGAAAACTATGCAATGCTGCCAGCGGCCTCCGTCAGCGGCTTCTATTTTGCAAGTCCAGACGCTCACTACTTCGGTGTAGGTAAAATCGAACAAGACCAAGTATCAGACTACGCCTCGCGAAAAAACATGTCCGTTCCAGAAGTTAACCGTTGGCTGAGTGCCAATTTAAATCGTACTTAATGTCAAATATAGCTAATATTTAATTAAGGATTAGGTCTACTGCAAGTGGCGAGAAATATAAAGTTTGCTATCCGAATACATCAGGGCGGCTACGATTACAGCTACATCCGCGATATATTTAGAAAGGCAGACGTCCTTGGATACCATGCGGCTTCTCTATATGACCTTTTGAACATTCCAACCTTGGAATGCTGGACCACCCTTTCTGCTCTTGCAGCAGAAACCAAATCCTTAAAACTAATCCCGATGGTGTTGGCGAACCTGTATAGACATCCTTCCATCACCGCAAAAATGGCAGCAACTCTAGATGTAATCAGTGGTGGCCGAATGGAATTAGGCATAGGGGCAGGCGGAGGAGAAAGAGATCATCAATCCTATGGGTTTAATTACCCTTCAGTTCGTGAACGTGCAGCAATGCTATCAGAATCAGTTCAAATTATAGAACAGCTCTGGACAGGGGATCGAAGTAATTTCCAGGGACGCTTTTATAAGTTAACCAACGCCATATGTCAGCCACCACCAGTTCAGCAACCAAAACCCCCTATATTGATCGGCGGACATGGTGAGACACATCTAATGCGTGTCCTCGCCTCCCATGGCGATATTTCAAATATGCAATCCGATTTGCCTGTAGCCGAACACAGGAGAAAAAGAACTATTTTGGAAAGATATTGCAGCGCGATTGGCCGTGACGTCAACCAAATCGAATGTAGCCACAATGCTAGGATTTTTATATCAGAAAACTCTACCAGTCTAAATTCGGTTATTGAAAACCGAGCTAAATTGGAAGGTAAGTCGTTTTCGCAATTTCAATTAGAAATAAACAATTCCATAGTTGGAACACCCGAGGATTGCATTCGACAAATTCAAACCTACACAGACTATGGGATCTCATACTTTTTCCTTTTATTCCCAGAACCCATAAATATTGACAGTATTCAACTATTTGCTGAAAAAGTTATGCCATATTTTTCTGAGAATTAGACTGATTAGCATCCACATTCTGTTTTGGTCATCATCTGGTAAATGGTTACCGCAATCAGGCAATCACACCTAGTATATGGTCTGCTCATACTACTACATCAGCCATTCATAACCAGTAACCCGATTAGCTAATTTTATTGGATGTTCTATGTTTATAATGAGAATCTGGGCATCATTAAAAACAAATAAACCCCCATATAGCTTTCATCAAAAAAGAAAATACTCTGATGAATTATCATTGTCTGGATTTCAAGACAAATTTAGGAGATAATGTTTATTAAAGCGGGAGTAACGCAGGGGAGTAGCTCCTGCCTGACAAGCATGGGGGTTTGTTCCTAGCCCCCAATTATCCTAGTCACGTTAGTCCATCCCTGTCCACATGTGTCCAGTTGTATCCTTGAGAAATGTGGCAAATTTTGTAGCAAACTTATTTTGGATCCGTTCCCAGTTATGTCGCCTGGACTAGATTTAGCTATGAAATTGATGGATAATGAATATGCGAGCGGGAGTAACTCAGCGGAAGAGTTCCTGCCTTCCAAGCAGGGTGTCGCCGGTTCGAATCCGGTCTCCCGCTCCAGTTAGACTACTTAATAAACAGTCATGTCTTAAGAAAAAGAGTTTCTCAAGACGAACAGGATGCGTAATTTTTACAAATATAAGATAGTTTTTAGCTAGAGTAAAAATAGGTTATTCAGGTGTACTACCTCTATATGAGGAGAAACATCTACACCAATCCAGATCTAGCAAAGAAAATCATCAGTACCATTGACTTGCCCAGGGACGCTAAAATAGCCGACCTAGGTTGTGGCGACGGAGTCTTTCTAACTAGCGCCATCCAGTCTATTAGAGCTACCGAACCAGACATGACACCTTCTCAGTTATCTAAGCGTGTTTTTGGTATAGACATAGAATCCCAGGCAGTATCTGAAACTGTAGCTAATTTGAACAATTTGTTCCCAGCCTACGACACAAGTTGTCTTCAGTGGAATATTAAATGCGGTAATGCATTAACCATTCATGAAAATACCAAATATGATGTAATAGTTGGGAATCCTCCATGGACACGAGTACTCCATCTAGATAGTGAAACTAAAGCACTTGCAAAATCCGATTTCACTAGCGCGCGTGGCGCCTATGATTTATATCATCTCTTCGTAGAAAAATCCCTTAGAATCCTGAAGCCGGGAGGTATACTTTCTTTAATAGTCCCTCAAACGATCAACTACGGGCCAGCGTCTCGCCCTGTCAGAAATTTACTTGATTCTCAGGGTGAATGGTCTCTTTCACAACTATCCAAACAGGATTTTCACCCCCATGCCGTGATCCGCCCTTCTTTATTAAACTTTAGAAAACATAAAACCGAGCAGAAAATAGTCCAATCCAAAAAGCCACGCACTAGAATGCTGGGTTCTATAGCACATGTTACTACTGGTGTTCCGACTGGTTCAGACAAAATATTCTTGGTAGATCTAGATACAATTAACAAATTAAAACTCGAAGATCACAGATTGAGAAGCGTTTTACGAGGACGAGATGTCGGCACAGAAAAAACGAGTCGCTCAAAAATGAAACTAGTTTGGCCATATTATTTGACGCCGCAAGGCAAATGGATAATAGACGATCTGTCTGATTCTCCGAATACAAAATTATATCTCGAGAGTCATAGAAAAAAACTAGCTTCTCGCCCTAAGTTGGCCTCGTATTTAAAAAATAACCCTGATAAATGGTACAGATTTATAGACCCTAACAGGCATGGTCTTTCTGGAAAGATGCGCATAGCTCTACCAGATATATTTCAAACACCCTGTTATGAAATCCTTACGGATCCAGAAGTAGTCGTCATGAATAGCTGTTTTCAGATTCTCCCCAAAACCGGACAACAAGACAAGTTGATGAATGTAATACACAATTCGGATTTTTGGGCATCCCTCAAGAATCATTCGCGCGCCCTGGAAAAAAATTACCACCGCACTTCTGTTTCTGAGCTCCTAAGTTTACCTCTACCCGGTTGATCAAACCCCACTAAATAATATACAATATCTAGTAGTTCAAAGACTCGACAACAACAACATGTTGTTTAGATTTTGTTTAGCAATAATATAAAACTCTCTAACCGAGGTCGTGATCTGGATGTCGAGTAACAGAATCATAGGCTAACAGGAATTCTTTACGCGAAAAGGAGATACCAGCGTTGGAAGTACAAGATATTCGGCTTAATTATTTAATACCCTCTAAGAATCTCCGAACTGAACAAATGCCTGATGTCACAGAATTGGCTAATAGTATCAAAGAGATAGGCCTCCTCCAACCAATAAGAGTCAGACATCTCCATGGCGAGTCATACCAGATAATTGCTGGACACAGACGTGCGCAGGCTCATAGAATCCTTGGACTTAAGCACATATCAGCAGTAGTTGTTAAGGAATCTGATCAAACCGCTGCTGTCCAAAGTATCGTTGAAAACCTTCAAAGAGAAGACCTAACCCCCTTAGAACTAGCACGTGGAGTCCAGGAACTCAGCAAAGACTTTGATCTTGATGCAGACGGCATTTCAAAGATGATTTCAAAAAGTCTCGTAAGAGTTCGCACATGGCTCAAATTTTCAACACTTCCTGATGATGTTCTAGACCAGTTAGAAAGTGGAGAGGGACGGACCCAAAAAGTAACTGGATTAACGCCTCGTCATATAGAACCATTCATTAGGGACATGCCTTCAGAAGTAGCAGCTCAGTTGGATGATGCGGCAGCCGAAAAATACGAACAAAGACTATCAAGCGTTAGAGAACTTCAAAAAGAAGTAAAGGAACGAAGTGTACACATCAACGCCCATATGGCGGATGCCATTGCCAAAGAGACCAGACACGGAGTCATGACGGTGTCAGAAGCCATGGATAAAGTTCTCTCCGAGCCTGAAAGATACCGGTACAGAGCCCCTGCAACAATGCGGAGCCCTTCGCAATTAACACAAGACCCTAATAAGACACTTCCTGAAAAAGATAAACTTTCTGAGACAAATCCTCTATATGCTCCGAGCATTTTTCAAGAGATAAATCTACTTTCTAAATTGCTGGATCCTGCTAATATTCCTAACTTCAATGATAAAGAGAAGTATGAATTAACTGACACCATAGATAATTTACAAAACAAGCTAGGCTTGTACAAAGATGCCTTACTGCAATACAGTGAACCAAGCCAAAACAAGAAATAGTCAGAAGGTCATCTCTACGATTCTCATGCGTTCTTAAAAACGTCTGCCTACGAGTATGGACAGCGCGCTCAGCTTGAATGTGGACATCCAGTCGCTCAAGCGGTAACTTGACTATCGAGCATCCTTGCTCGGCTGCGACTGTTCCAAGTGAAATCGATACAAGTAGGATTAAAATAAAGATACTTCAGCATTATGGAATGGAACATTTAGGAGAGCGACTAGCCATGCTAAAAATGCACCACATACATTTGCGATCCCTTGACGTAGATTCAACCAGTGAGTGGTACGTACGAATATTAGGCGCCACTATAACCGGTAGGATTCAAGGGCTAGGCGGTGCGGAGACGGTCCGTCTAGATTTGGGAGGCTTACTCGTAAACCTCACCGGCCAAGCCGAAGATGAGACCCTACCGGGCGGAAGCAGTGAATACCATTTAGGACTCGAACATTTCGGCCTATTGAGCGAAAATATAGAAATCGATATGGCACTTCTGGAAGAAAAGGACGTTAAAATTTTAATGCCCATCACCACACTCGCAAACGGCACCAAAATTTCGTACTTCGAGGCGCCTGATCACGTGCGCATTGAGTTAGTACAACCAGTCTCTTAATTTTTCGCCATGGGAGAAGATTAGCTTGGACGTATACTCAGGCTACATACCACACCCTACACCGGAGACTCTGCCGTATTTCCAAGGCTTGAAAAACCATAAATTAATGCTGCAGAAATGTCTCAACTGCGACGTCACATATTTCTACCCACGTCCCATTTGTCCGGCGTGTGGCTCTAGAGATACACATTGGTATGTCGCGAGTGGAAAAGGCACGCTTTACTCTTACGTCATAAGTCATAGAAATACCCCTGTGTATCAAGCCCCTTACGTGATTGCAGTTGTGGAATTGGAAGAGGGTCCTCGAATGATGTCTAATCTCATTGACATCGCCCCGTCTCCAGACCACATAACATGTGATATGCCACTTGAAATCTATTTTGACGATGTAACAGACACGACTACTCTTCCTAGGTTCAAGCCTTTTAGGGGAGACTCTCAACATGACTCCTAAAGAACTTAGAGGGAAAGTGGCGATAGTTGGAGCCTCGGAATCTGATGTCATAGGGTTTCGCCCAGACGTTTCTGATCTCGGTCTTCACGCAGAAGCCGCCAGCAATGCACTAAGAGAATCTGGATTGACTAAAGATGATGTTGATGGTCTATTCACCGCTGGAATAAGCAGCGCTCAGCTAGGAGAATATTTAGGCATAAATCCCAGATACAGTGACGGCACCTCTGTTGGAGGTTGCTCATTCATATTACATGTAGAACACGCGATGCTTGCACTAGCCTCCGGAGTAATTAATGTCGCTTTAATTACTCACGGAGAAAGTGGCAAATCCAGAATAAGCAATATACCAAGTCAATCAGAAAGTTCACCGCAGGCTCAATTTGAAAAGCCTTTTGGAACGATTGGTCCACCTACACAGTTTTCACTACCAGCCACACGCCATATGCACAAATATGGAACTACACGTGAACAAATGGCAGAAGTTTCCGTCGCAACAAGGAAATGGGCTTCAATGACACCTAATGCCATGATGAAAGATGAAATCTCTATAACTGATGTGCTTAATTCTCGTCCGATTTGTTGGCCTTTCAGCCTGTTAATGTGCTGCCTGGTAACAGACGCAGGCGGAGCTATAGTAATGACCAGGGCCGACATGGCAAAAAGCCTTCAAAAACCTCCGGTTTATATCCTTGGAACTGGAGAAGCGACGGAACACAATATGGTCAGTATGATGCAAGACATGACTTCTTCTAAGGCTGCAAGAATTTCAGGCCGAGCTGCTTTCGACATGTCAGGGATATCTCATACCGACATTGACGTTGCCCAGCTTTATGACGCGTTCGCCTTCACGCCAATGCTCGCGCTAGAAGACTTGGGATTTGTCGGTAAGGGAGAAAGCGGAGCATTCGTATCAGGCCAGCGAACAGCCCCAGAAGGAGATTTCCCTATGAACACTAATGGGGGAGGACTATCATTCACTCATCCCGGCATGTACGGCATTTTTACCCTCATAGAACTGACTAGGCAACTCCGAGGAGAAGCTGGAGACCGACAGGTCCCTCAAGCCAACGTCGGAATAGCACATGGCCCTGGTGGAATGTTTTCTGCAGCTGGGACACTCATTGCAGGCAATGAGAGCACCCTCACCTAGATAGACCTTTTCCTAATAAACTCAATATTCACACTTGAATAATCTCTCTTAATATGCATGTGATACGATGTCATTTGATACTTAGTAATGGAGGTAATCTCATGCGTGGAGCTGACTTACTAGTCGAGTCTCTAGTAACTGCAGGTGTCAAGCGAGTTTTTGCTCTCTCGGGAAACCAGATCATGTCTATATTTGACGCAAGCATAGGAACTAGCATCAATCTTATTCACACTAGACATGAGGCTGCCGCGGTCCACATGGCGGATGCATGGGGAAGAATCAACGATGAACCGGGCATTGCTTTAGTGACTGCTGGACCAGGCTTTGCCAACGCACTGTCCGCTCTTTATGTGGCCAAAATGGCAGAATCCCCGCTCATCTTATTCAGCGGTCACACTCCCACTCGTCAACTGGGAATGGGAGCTTTTCAAGAAATGCCTCAGGCAGAGTTAGCCGGCCATCTTTGCAAAGCATCCTGGATGGTAAAAAATACAAATGACATATATGATGATGTGGCTAAAGCTTTTCAAATCGCCAGGTCAGGCAGGCCTGGCCCAGTACATTTATCTTTGCCAGCTGACTTATTGGATGCAGAAGTTTCGCTAAAAGATGATTTCTCTCCGCATGCCAATGATTTTGTACCTCAATCTGGCCAAATTAGCGAAAATGACATCGAAATGATTAGCAAGTCTTTGTCACAATCTGAAAGGCCACTAATTCTAGCTGGACCAGCAATGTCAAGAAACTCGAGTAGGGAAGTCCTAGAACTACTCAGCAAAAAAGGGTTCCCTGCACTAGGTATGGAAAGTCCACGAGGCACCAATGATCCGAGCCTAGGAGCCTTCGCTGAGATATTGTTTAAAGCAGACCTTATAGTTCTTTTGGACAAAAAATGGGACTTCACTCTGCAATTTGGATCCGAAGAAATTATCTCTACTAATGCGAAGATAATTCAAATAGATTCGGACAAAGACGTTTTGAATCTTACGTCGGCTACGCTCGGAAAAGCACAGAATCGTCTAACAACGATTTCATCAAATTCAGGCCCATTTGCAAAGTCTTTGTTGGAGTCCCTTGAATACAAACACTCATCATGGTCAGAAGAAGTTTTAGAGGCTGTCTCATATCGTCCCGTAGAATGGAAGGAAATAGAATCAGCAAAGGGGTCACCTGTGCATGCGGTAGAAATTGGAAGAGCAATACAGGCTTTCTTAGACAAAGGCGATGATTCTATCTATGTCTCAGACGGCGGTGAAGTCGGGCAATGGGCACAAGCCTGTTTATCTAATCATACACGATTAACCAACGGTCCTTCAGGCTCTATAGGAAGTTCTATCCCTTTGGCTATAGGCGCTAGGGCTTCAAATCCTAAAGCACGGATAGTCGCAGTTCTAGGAGACGGCACATTTGGGTTCCACCCTTCAGAATTTGATACTGCGGTTCGAAACAAACTCCCATTTATAGCTGTTATTGGAAACGATTCCGCCTGGAACGCAGAATATCAAATTCAATTGCGAGATTTTGGCAGCGACCGGCTCACGGGGTGCGAACTCTTACCCTCCACTAGGTACGACCAGGTAGTGGAAGCTTTTGGGGGATACGGCGAGATGGTAACTACCGAATCAGAATTGTCGGATGCTTTGGAAAGAGCGTACCAAAAGAACGTGCCAAGTTGTATCAACGTCATCATGAACAGGAATCCTGCACCAGCAATACACACGTAATTCCGAGCCTCTCACGTTTTACGCTATAACAACGCTCGAATCTGCATGGCGCCTATTTCTATGCATTAATTTAGGCGCCATGATGGTATGTCTGGCCCGTTAAATAACTATCTATAGCATACTCCGCCGGTCTAAACAGTGGAGAAGGTAATTCATTAACATCAAACCAACCCAAACTGGAAAAGGAATGCGGTTCCATAATAACAGGCTCTTGATTGCCTATCTCACCCAGAAACTCAATATCCACGTAATGACGCCCATATTCAATAACATTGCTAACACACAGAAAAGAAATATTGCTGATTGAAACCCCCAGCTCCTCAAATGCTTCTCTCCTAGCACATTGCTCAAGTGACTCCCCCAACTCTAAATGGCCTCCCGCAAAACCCCAACTCAAGGCACCGTGAGATCCCTGGCGTTTTGCTAGGAAAACTTTATTTGCTCGGGCGAAAAGTACTCCTACCCCAATCTGCGGGCGATCCTTTAAATCTTTTTCTATTTGCTCATTCACACTGCCCAGTATACCAAAGGATAGCTGGCCTTAGAGGTTCTGTAATGATAAGCTTAACCCGACTTATTAATTCACGTTAAAGCTCGAAGGAGGATGAGAATGAACATAGGCGTAACTACCCCGCTACCAGCCCATACAGTGGATCCAGCGTTTACAGCTAAGAAGGCTGAGGAACTTGGATTCGAGTCGATTTGGTACGCGGAACATCCCATACTTCCTGTTAACTCGCCCAACACAATATTCCCAGGTGCTGCAGACGGTATTATCCCCGTTGGATATAGGCATTTCACAGATCCATTTATAGCCCTATCAAGAGCTTCTGCCGTAACAACCCACTTAAAACTTGGGACAGGAATTACGCTGATGCCAGAAAGAAATCCTCTAGTTCTTGCCAAGACGATAGCAGCCCTTGATCTCTACAGTGGAGGACGATTCGAATTCGGAATAGGGGCAGGCTGGCACAGAGAAGAGACCGAAATGATGGGTGGGGACTTTGATCATCGCTGGACACAATCTAAGGAAGCCGTACTAGCTATGAAAGAACTCTGGACTAAAGACGAAGCTGAGTTTCATGGTAAATATTTTGACTTTCCTCCAGTTTACTGCTATCCAAAGCCTGCTCAAGATCCACATCCTCCAGTATTGTTGGGCGGCATGGCCAAAAACGTATTCCGTAGGGTCGTCTCATGGGCAGATGGATGGTTACCTAACCGCGTGAGTCCTGAAGACGTCAAAGCAGGTAGAGAGATGCTCAATACGCTAGCTGCTGAGAAGGAGCGAGATGCATCATCCATTACTATAAGTGTCCACGGACAGCCAGCGGACTACGATCTCGCACAGAAACTGTTAGAAGCAGGTGCAAACAGAGTGATTATAGCTATTCAACCTTCCAACACAGAACAAGAAATGGGAGATGAACTCGAAAGGATAGCCAGCATAGTTTTACGATAGGCAATTCCACACAACAAGCACTATAAATAGCTTTAGTTGTCGGACAATATTTTGATAATCTTCAATTTATTAACAGCTTTGGAGATAGTTAATTGCCCAAGTTCGACATAATACCCAAAGAGGAAGCCCTTCATAAAGCGCGTTTCAGCGGTAAAAATGCCCAAACTCTTGCTATGTACTCATTTTTTCTGGAACAACTGAATGAAGGCAAGGCTGGCAGGTTGAAACCTGGTGAAAATGAAACCATCCAGGCAGTAAGAAGACGCCTAGGAGAAGCAGTAAAACTGTCTGAAAAATCTTTCACTATAAAACGCGTACAAGACGAATTATTTTTCTGGATATCACCAGACAAACTGGAAAACAAGGATCAACCTAGAAAGATGTCAGAAGCCAAAAACCCTGGCGTAGCTTCTTGGGATGAAGCCACGCCAGTTGATAATGTCGTCGCCATAAGAGAAGCTTAATCCTTAGACAATCGGGAACCACTGACAACAATCTTGGACTCTTTGTTTGTTGGCGAGAGCTATTTGGCTTTAGACCCTGTCTTATTGAATTCAGGAATCACATATTTACCAAATAACTCAATTGACTCCATCACTTTCTCGTGAGGAACGGTCTCTGTTTGCATCATGATCATCATTTGATCTATGCCTGCTGCCTCATGCTTCTTAAGAGCTTCAATACAACTGTCAGGATTCCCTGCTATAACAATTGCCCTATCACAAAGAGTTTCTGCATCTAGTTGGTCCCATACCTTGTTGGCGATAGCAGACCCACCAGAATAATCAAGTAAATTATCCAGAATTTCTCCGTTTTCGCCTTCTTGAACATCTATATATCTAGAAAAATTAGCCTTCAAATGATCAGGTACTCCACCCCATCTCTCAAGTAATTGTGCGTAAATGTCTTTCTGGCCTTGTACATAAGGCCTATCAGGTCCAAAGAAATTCTTCAGAGACTGAGCTCCCATTTCTTTGGCCTCTCTATCGTCCGCCAGGCAAATTCCCTGAGTTGAGTTTGCCCATTGATTGTTTACAAAATGTCCAACAGGAATTGCATTCTTTATATTTTCTCTATATGCCTTAACATGCGGTGCTATAGTTTCAGGAGCACTTGATCCAAATGCCAGTACTCCTATCCCCTTGGCGGCAGCTATTTCATACGTCGACGGTTGCAGAGCCGCCACCCATATGGGTGGATGTGGTGACTGGTATGGTTTCGGCAAAATTTGACGCTCCGGTACCTGCCAGTATTTACCTTCATATGAAAACCAGTCCGATCCCCATATCTTGGGGACCATATCCAGCGACTCTTCCCACATTTCCCGACTATCCCTGGGGTCTAGCCCCATTCCTGTCAGTTCATAAGTAGCTGACCGACCGGTGCCTAAATCTACACGTCCTTCTGAGAGATGATCCAGCATGGCAACCCTCTCTGCAACCCTGTTTGGGTGGTGATACGGGAGTATTACGACTCCCAACCCAAGTCTTATTCTCTTAGTTTTCTGGCTGAGAGCTGCGTAAACTAAG
>CAZQPS010000052.1:0-16212 GCA_964595285.1 uncultured Dehalococcoidia bacterium
ATTGAGTAGACAATTGTCAACCATCTTAGGGCTCAAATTTTTTTTTACTTTGTTCAATTGAGCAGTCTACATAGTGAACGACGAGTCTTACCTGCGAAGACATCAGCCTGAATTTATCAAGATTTAACAGTGAGTTTACGCAAATCTTTGTAATCTGCCTTGATTTTCATATCTAGAATTATGACTATTGTTGATATACAAGTATACGTTCAGTCTCAGAAATGTGTTGACATGCAAAATAACTTAGTGCATACTAAGTTTTGGTACATATATATGCATATAAATAATGACAATAGATAGTTTATAGATAAAGAAGGTAGGTAGTAGTGTTTAGGTTACTTAGGGTTAAATATTTAGGGCGGGTTGCCTTAATATCGTCAATGATGTCGTTGCTATTCGTTTTCTTACTGGCTTGCGGTTCTTCTGATGCAGAACCAGTAGTTAGAGAGGTTGTTAAGGAAGTTGAAGTAATAAAAGAAGTCCCAGTTGAGACAATCAAGGAAGTTGAAGTAATAAAAGAAGTCTCAGTGGAGACAATCAAGGAAATTGAGGTAGCGGAAGATCCGGGCGCTTTGGTTATTTATTCTGGTAGAAAAGAATCTTTAGTTGGGCCGATAATTGAACAATTTTCCGACGCTACTGGAATTGAAGTCCAGGTGAAATATGGGTCCTCAGCTCCTATGGCAGCTTTGCTAATGGAGGAGGGCGATAAAACTCCAGCAGACGTGTTCTATGCGCAAGATCCTGGAGCAATAGGATCTGTTGAGGATATGCTCCAACCTATAAGCGCCGATGTGCTAACGGAATCTGTCAAGGATGATGATGGTAAAACATCAGTTGTTGACGTTGTTCCTGCGTGGGCTAAATCTCCGAAGGCACTTTGGACTGGTATTACCGGTCGCGCTAGGGTAGTAGTCTATAATACCGCCGAATTATCTGAAGAAGATTTGCCCGATACAATGCAAGGCTTCTGCGATGAAAAGTGGCAAGGAAGGATTGGATGGGCGCCGAGTAACTCATCTTTCCAGACTATGATTACTGCAATGCGCCAGGTGTGGGGAGAAGCTGCAACAAAAGCTTGGATAGAGTGTATACGGGATAACAATGCGAAAGTGTATCCCAAAAACACACCTCAGGTGGAAGCAGCTGCAAAAGATGAAATTGATGTAGGGTTTGTAAATCATTACTACTTATACAAATTCGTTCTTGACAAAGCACAGGGCGACAAGTTTGCTGCAAGGAACTACCATCCACGTGATGGAGGGCCAGGGGCCATGATCATGGTTTCTGCAGCGGGAATTTTAAAGTCGTCCCAAAACACTGAAAATGCTGAAAAATTCATCGAATTTATGACGTCTAAAGTGGCTCAGAGCTATTTTGCGAATGCCACGAGAGAATATCCATTGGTTAGTGGTGTGAAAAAGCATCCGTTGATCACATCATTTGACGATATTAATAAGCCGGACATTTCGCTGGCCTCGTTGAGTGACATTGCTGGTAGTGCTCAATTGTTGAAAGATGCAGGAGTACTAGAATAATATTGAGGTCATGGGGAAATTGTGATGTGCTGGTATAAGAGTCCACGTGGCTCACAAATATGGGTGACGAGCAATATCGTTGGAGGCGATTGATCGATTTAAGATCTGTCCTCCAGATCAAGGCGATAGCACACTTTCACAACAATCAATAAAGAACGACCGACATAACAACAAAAATTATGAATACCTCGTCTCTACCGATGTTGCAAATTTTGTCCGCAATGGTACTGCTAATAATAGCAGTACCATTGTGCTATGTCGCAATAAATTTAATTTCTTCATTTCATCAGTTCTTCGACTACGTTATTGATAGTAGGACATGGCTGCTAGCGTGGAATACTGTCGCTCTCGCTATATCCGTAACTGTTGCCTCGATTTTTATTTCTGTTCCATTGGCGATAATCACTATAAGATCAAATTTACCCCTGAAAAAAATATTCAGAGTGCTACTGTGTATCCCATTGGTTTTCCCCAGCTACATATATGGATTTTTATTTATAATTCTTTTTGGTCCCAAGGGTGCTTTATATGATGCCCTTAATTCATTGGGAGGAATCCAGCATATTCCAGACCTCTATGGTTTTTGGGGAGCTTTTATGTGCCTAACTTTACTTAGCTACCCTTATATCTTTATCAGTGTCTCATCTTCGTTAATGAAACTCGATTATTCATATGAAGAAGTATCTTCAAGCTTAGGTAAATCCTTTTGGGATACTTATCTTAGAGTTACGGTACCTCTTTTGAAACCTTCGATAGTGGTTGGCGCGGTACTTGTCACGTTATATGTTGTGAGTGACTTTGGAGCCGTATCCCTACTCCAATATAAATCATTCAGCTACGTAATTTACAATCAATACGAAACTATACAGCGGGGGGCAGCGGCGAGTACTTCCAGTATATTGATATTAATTGGTTTATTGTCGATTTGGTTTTATAGACCAGATTCTGCAAATACTTCCTTATATCGGTCGAGTGCAACGGTTTCTAGAAATACGAAAGTAATTGACCTGGGGAAGTTTAAATGGGTAATTGTGCTTATTATCACTGCCATAGTATTTGTAAGTGTGATACTTCCAATATCAGTTCTAATTTACTGGGGATATAATTTCACTATCAATTATGACGACTTTTTGAAATGGAGCGCAATTTACAATTCATTGTATGGCGCTCTAATAGGATCATTAGCTACCGTGGCTCTGTCGATTCCAATTGCTTTTTTGATAGCAAGGCACAAAAATGTTTTCAGTCGTACAATAGAAAAGATATCTTATATCGGGTTTGTGTTGCCGGGGATCGTAGTGGCCCTTGCCGTGGTGTACTTCGGTATTAACTTTGCCATGCCAATTTATCAGACAATTGTTTTATTAGCTGTAGGCTATATTATCTTGTTTATTCCTGTTTCAATTGGGATTATCAAGCCCGTACTATTGCAAATCAATCCAAAACTGGAAGAATCTGCCATAATTTTGGGGGCATCGAAATTCAAAATGTGGAAGAGCATAAACTTACCTTCAATGATGCCGGGCTTGGCAGGGGCATTTGCTATAGTATTTATTCTGATAATGAAGGAATTACCCGCGACCCTTATCTTGTCTCCATTGAATTTTAACACCCTAGCCACATCTGTTTGGACACATGCAACAGAGGCAAGTTTTGGGATGGCGGCAGTATATTCGGGTATACTATTGGTCTTGACTGGATTACCAATGTTTTTTTTGTTGAACCGAGGTATGCAAGACTAAAAGTTCTAGGACCAGATATTGAGCCAAATAACCAATGATAATTTCCCTGTTATACGATGCTTTGGACTTGGGAAATCTTACACAGATTCTTCCGAAGCGGTAAGAAATGTGGACCTAACTGTGAATTATGGAGAAATATTAGTTCTTCTAGGTCCTAGTGGCTGTGGTAAGACTACTCTTCTTCGTCTAATAGCAGGATTTGAAGAGCCAACAAATGGAACTCTTGCAGTGGGTGGCCAACTGGTTTCAATGCCTGGGAAATTCATAAGACCTGAAAAACGTAAAGTTGGTATGGTGTTTCAGGATTATGCGCTGTTTCCTCACTTGAATGTGCAAAAGAATATCGAATTTGGATTAGATAAGTCGAATAGGGCAGGGGAAAGGGTCCGGAAAATAATTAATTTAGTTGGATTAGATCATTTATTGGAAAGAATGCCCAATGAACTTTCTGGAGGGGAGCAACAGAGGACTGCTTTAGCGAGAGCCCTAGTACCAAATCCAACTGTTATGCTTTTCGATGAGCCTCTATCAAATTTAGATGCTACTTTGAGGGTTAAAATTAGGGCCGAAATAAAGGCAATATTAAAACAGGCTCAAGTTACCACTATTTTTGTAACACATGATAAAGAAGAAGCTATGTTTCTTGCAGATAGAATTGCTATTATGAATGAAGGTGAGATAGAACAAATAGATACTCCCGAACAAATTTACAATAAACCATCAACTAAATTTGTTGCTGAGTTTATGGATCCGGCCTCGTTTATAGACGTAACAGTTGATGATCCCCACACCATTACTACTGAGATTGGGGTAGTTAGCACTATAGATCCAATTGAAGTCACAGGCGAAAAGCTTCATTTGTTGTTACGTGGAAACAATATTATTTTAAGTGATAAAGATGGCACCGCGACTGTTGTGGCAGCTGAGTTTAGAGGCTCTCATTATTCGTATGCAATTCAATTGGCGTCTGGGAAATTGATTGAATATATTTCTCAAGAAGATTTTTTGGAGACTGATCAGTCAGTTTCAATAAGCATTAATAAAAGCAGGCCAATGCATATATACAAAAATGGTAATTACAACAATAGTACTGCTGCAGAGATGCCCTAACGATTCTCTAAAACAGTTTAAAAATTTGAAAATATAAGATGACGAGTTTGTGATTAAGTCGGATTAATGTAAAAGGCAGGCTTGATCAATAGTACATAAGGAAAGTTGCGAATGGCTAATAAAAATCACGACCATGAATCCCTAGCAGAGCCACGACTCTCAATGGCTATGGAAAATTACCTTTTGTCCATTTTGAGACTGAATGAGCAGGGCGTTAGGGTCACCCTCACACAGTTAGCTGAACACTTAAAAGGTTTGCCTCAGGCAGAAGGCATTGGGACAACACTTCCAACAGTTGGTGGCATGATACGCCGTATGGCCAGGGAAGGCCTTGTAGAAACTACAGCGAAAAAAGATGTAATGCTTACGAAGAAAGGGGCACCTTATGCTGAGAGCATAGTTAGACGCCACCGTCTTGCAGAAAGACTAGTTGTAGACGTGCTAGGCATAGATCTTCAAAATGCTCATGAGGAAGCACATCGTTTGGAGCATGCAATTTCACCTGGTCTGGAGGCCAAAATAGATGAAAAATTAGGCCACCCGACTACTTGTCCCTTTGGTCATCCTATTCCTGGAAGTGCTTACAAACCTAACACTAATGCGAGAAAATTGAACAGCTTTTCGTCAGGTACAAGTGTTGTAATCGACAGAATACCGGAAGATGATCAAAGTTTACTCGAATACTTTGTAGCCAACGGATTAATTCCTCAGCAGGTAGTATTACTTGAGGAATTGGACCAGTCAAGAGGAGTGGTGAGTCTGAGGTGCCTTGATCACACAATTATATTCAGCCACGAAATTGCAAGTCAGATTTGGGCTTATACCAATAATAGCTAGCTTATGGGATCATATTCTTGCCGTCCCATCTAAGGGATTGATTTATGGAGCGGGAGACGGGATTCGAACCCGCGACATCTTGCTTGGGAAGCAAGAACTCTACCACTGAGTTACTCCCGCTAGTATTCTTTAACTGAAATTCTATCAAGATCATAAGGTTCTCAACAAGCAGTCTCAGTTATTCCATTACGTTCAGATACGCATTGCGTCATATTATTGTGAATCACTTGGGATAAACTAACATTGGTATGCTGTGAGTCGACTTGATATAACGGCAGGGTCTGTGGTGCTTACTGCCAAGTTCTATCAGTGATGTTCAAAATACGTAATTCTGGTGATTTGAGAAGGAGAATGAAATGGCATTGGTGCCGGCGATACTTGAAATTGGAACAGGGATTGATTTGCATGGCCAAGATCACAGCGAGGCAGGAAGACGGGCGTTATGGAACGCGGTTCATCAGAGTAGCTTAATGTTTTTGCGGGAACTAGGGCCGGATGCAGCGGCTAACATGATTGTAGATGTATTACTAGCTACACCTGATCCCGATTTGATTGACGAGGATAAAGTGCTTTCTGTTTTACCCCACGGTAAAGCGTCTTTACAAGTTGTAAAGGGAGGTTTAGAGATAGAGCCTAGAAAGAATTCAGGCGACAAAACAATTGTGGCAAATGCTGCAGTGGTAGTTCGTGTAGAAATGTCATAAAGGGCAGTTTAGTATTGAAGATTTAATTTGAGATGACCTTTTACGACCTGTTGTGGTGCACTGCTTGATACCAGCAATTTTGTATATCACGACTAGTTGGCAATATGTATTTCAACGGATCAAAGATTTTCAAATGCAGAGATAATGTCTTTAAGACTTTTGGGTATCGGAGAACTTTTCCCAGTTTCAGAGTCATAAGCAACATAGATAATTTCAGCTGTCGTCAATAATCGGTTGTTTTCTGAGTGGTATATCTCTGCTATTAAGTTGAGACTACTTGTCCCAGTCTTACTTATTCTCATATATATATCTATCACATCATCTATTTTTGCAGGAGATTTATATTCTAGAGTAACCCGCGCGGTTACTGGGTCAAAGATTTGCCGCGTATCCAATTCATAGAGGGAAATTCCCATTTCTCTATAGTATTCTGCTATGGCAACTTCTAGCAAATTTAGGTATTGCGCGTTGAAAACGATGCCTTGGGCATCACATTCTCCCCACCGAATACGTAGAGAGTGATGAAAACGAAAGTCTTCTTTAGGCACGGTATTAAAGCGTCTCCGGCTTAGATATACTCTTTTAATATTTATAGTTGAATGGTATACTTTCCTTCGTGAGCAAGCAACTTAACGTAGAATGTCAGATAGTGAGAAAGGATGCCCTAGAGATTGAGGTGGCATCCGGATCGATGACGCGCCTTGCGGGTGTATCTAAAGGTTTGGTTGGCGCAGAGGCTATACATTTGGCCATCGCGACCATACCTCCTGGTTGCTCTTCTAGCCCACATTACCATGCTAACTGTGAGTCTGCCATATATGTTTCAAAAGGTGTCGGAAGATTCTTAACGGGGAAACATCTAGAAACAACGTTGAATATTGAGGCTGGGGATTTCATTTATGTGCCGGCTGAATCGGTGCATCAGCCGATAAATGACAGCGCTACGGAGATTATGGAACTTATAGTTTCTAGAAATGCCCCAGTAGAAATTGTCGTCGAATTTGATCCTGTAAATGGCGTGGAAAAGGGATAGGTTACAGTTTGGGCCATTAGCTCAGTCGGTTAGAGCGCAGTCCTGATAAGACTGAGGTCCGTGGTTCGAATCCACGATGGCCCACCAACTACAACCAGTCAGGGTCAATGGGACCCGCAATGGATGTGGATTCTGCTGACCACTGAAATTTAATTTGAACGTTTTCATATTGGATAATTCAATTATGCTAGATATTACCTCAGAGGCTCAACAAGAGCTCCAAAGAATCATAAATGCACGGAACATAGGTGATGATCAATACCTTAGATTAGCTATGCCTCCTGTCTGGATTGGAGAAGGAGATTGGGGGATAGTCATCTCGGAAAAATCTGAGGATGACGAATTGATAGAATTTGAAGGTGTGACAGTACTGCTCATGGACCCCTCTGTTTACGAGCACATGTCAGAGGCGGTATTAGACTTTAAGGACAGTCCGGAGGGATTTAGATTCACGTTGGATTTATACTAGGAGTATCAAGCACTTTATGGGAATTTGCTCTCAGCCTGATGAAATACATGATCTCTTTTCACTGTCAAAAGTTATTGCAGTAGTTGGTCTGTCATCCAGACCGAGTAGACCCAGTCACTATGTTTCTAAATATCTTCAAAATGTGGGTTATAAGATAATCCCCGTCAATCCATTTGTTGAAAAAGTTTTGGGTGAATATAGTCATCCGGAGCTTGCAAATGTCACAGAAAATATAGATATTGTTGACGTGTTTCGCAAATCTGAAGATGTAATGCCGATCGTATTAGATGCTATTAAAATTGGTGTTAAATGTGTTTGGATGCAGGAGGGAGTAGTTAATGTTGAAGCCGCCAAGGCGGCTAGGGATGCGGGGTTATTAGTAGTAATGGATTCTTGAACTATGGTTGAACACCTTCGAAGGTTCGGGGGCGGATAAAAGGACTTATGCTTCAGGTCTCAATTGTCAGAATTCAGATCTCTGATCTTTTTCCCATATGATGCGCCTTACTTCGTTTACTCTTTCTGGACAATGCAAGAACTCTTGCAAGCCTAAAGCCTCTGCTAGGGTTTTCGATATGATACTTTCGTATGCGAATTTATCCTCTTGTTCGCCATTGCAAACAAGATTAGGGATATCTTTGGTGTCTATATCAATAGCTATACGAACAGATTGCATGTCCAACAGTCCTTAATGTTTTCTCGGCACGTTCAAATTTAAGCTTTATTTAAAGCCTCAACATGTAGCGTTTATCGCCCATATATTACATAGCCATTGTGTGAGGGACAATACTTTTTCTTATATTCTACTGTGAATTAACGAGTACTTTAGCAAATTGGTTGGAATTCTTGAGAGAGGGTAATGCTTAGCTGAACATGGGCGCGATTGTATATATCTATTTACAATAAAAATACTACTGCCTTTTAATGTAAATGTGTAAAATAGTTTTATTGAATATTTTGCAGAATTAATAACTGGATGAGAACGATTTTTAAATGCCCATCATGTGGATAATTATGAATACATATAAAAAAATTGCCCCTCGTGTCCTTAATGGAAATAAAACGGTAGTATGGTCCTCTGGTAAATTGGCTTTCATAATTCTAATCATTGGGCTGTTCTTAAGTTGTGCACAAGGCGAAGGAGACACTGAGTCAGCGCTTGATAAGACGACGGATTTTGGAACAGGATTGGCAATTAACGAGATTCCAGTGAATGGTCGAGTAGTGTTTCCAATCAAGGCAAATTTAACCTCGGGATTTTCAGGCGTCATTGATCGCGTAAATGTTGAGGAGGGAGAATATGTGCAAAAAGACGATGTTCTCCTGGCTTTCAAGAAAATGAGAGTGGCACAACTCGAAACGATTTTACGGCAATCTCAATTGACTTTGATTAATTCCAAGACTGATTTGGAATCAGTGATGATCTCTACACCTGCCAGAATAGCAGAATTACAAGTTGCTTCAAGTGTTGCCGCATTTGAAGCTGATAAATCTGCCGATCAATATGCTGATTTAATCTCTCAAAATAATCCTTCCCTTGCTTTAGCGCAGAAATCCCTGGCAGAGGCTGGAATTAACTTAGACGATGCAGAGGAGCACCTTTTGGATGTTATGACCCCAGATGTTTTGTTAGTGTCATCTGCTGAGAATAAAGTTGCCAAGGCTATGGTGGAAGTAGATAAGGCAGAGGAGTCATTAGATAATTTAGATAGAGATGTAGGTAACTTACTCGCTACTGCAAGAGTTAACGTAGACAAGTTTGAAAAACAATTGCTTGATGCGACTCTCTCTGGTGAAAATGCCGTACGAACAGCTAAAAATACGTACGACACAGCATTGGAGGAATACAAGGATCTTTTCAAATTTTGGTTAGGTGTGGAGACTTCAGATGACGAAATCGTCATAGAGCCGGGTGAATTATTTATCACGTGGGGACTGGATGTAGATAAAGTATTTGACAGGTATAATCCGATTTACACTAAGGGATTTAATCCATCCTATGATAATCCTGATACTCGCTGGAAGGAATTTACTGTATGGGCATGGTTACATCTCCACCCAGGTTATAGGACTATTATTGGGACGTGTGATGATAATAGAGTACTTGGAAGATGGAGGTGCATCGAGAGGGAGTTCGAAGATAGTTTTGATGCCTACGACAATGCAAAAGATGCCCTAGTAGTTGCTCAGAACAGTTCTGAAAAAACTGTAGAGGCTGCCAGGGACAAATTGCGCCTTGCGCAAGCGAAACTGTCTGACGCACAAGAAGATTTCAATGATCTGTCTAGTGGTAATGAAAGTGGAGGAGTTAGAGAGTCCGCTAAGACTAGATTTCTTATGGCTATAGCAAACTTGACCGAGGCCGAAGAAGACCTTGCGGAGTTAACAACTAACATTGATCCGTTTGCGGCTAACGCAGCAACCGCTGCTCGTGATATAGCTTATGCTAATTTCAAAGAAGCTGAGGAAGACTTAGATAGAGCATTAAATAATTCTTTAGATGTTGAAGTTGCTAGAGCGCGCAAAGACCTTGCTGCAGCTAATGCCGAAGAAGCCAGTATTCGCTTGGAAGAGGCGACCGCGATAACTGCTATAGAAAAGGATTTGGCAAGATCTGCCCATGAAGTCGCCTTAGAAGAATATAGAGAGGCTCTGCAGGATTTTGAATCAGCGTATGTAAAAGCGCCTTTTTCTGGCAGAGTAGTGAAAATAAATGTCGTTCCTGAAGATGAAGTGGGGATTGATACTAGGCTAATAGATATAGTTGATCCTTCCATTATAGAAGTTCACGGTGTTATAGACGCTGCTAGCGCATCTAGGATTAAAATAGGTTCCTCCGCCAAATTGTATTTTGGTGGTTTGGAGGATATACCACTTGAAGGGGAAGTTACTTCGATTTCGGAAGATGCTCGTACGGAGAGGGGTATCGTAAGCATACCTGTAATTCTTGGAATTGAAGTCCCTGCAGGTTTTGATGTTCCTATTCAGATGACGTCTGTTACAGCAACGATTAATGGTGAAAAGTCTTAGGAACGGGCAACTATGGCGAAAAATATGCTCTAAATGGACTCTCTACTCTCTTTTTATTGTAGATTCCCAGACGCTATATTGTTGTTGAGCTTTGAACTTTAAGAAGTTTAACAACTGAGTTTTAAGTACTCCAGACACTAGAAATGGAGAAATGTATTACATGCCACGCTTTGTCTCTCGCTATTTTGGAACGGGGCAGCCCGATATCAACAATTTGCTCAGTCCTTTCCAAAGATTCACCGCACAGGAGGCTTTCGGCGGAATCATCTTGATGATTTGTACTGTCATTGCCTTGTTGTGGGCGAACTCCGATTTTGATGACCTTTATAACAATATATGGCATGCTCATCTGATAGCGGGGGTGCCCAACTTTCTTTTGGATGAGCCGATACACTTTTGGATTAATGACGCACTAATGGCCATTTTTTTCTTTGTTGTTGGGCTTGAAATAAAACGTTCAGTCTTTCTGGGTGAATTAGCATCGTTACGAAGCGCAGCGTTGCCTGTAATAGCAGCTATTGGAGGCATGGTCGTGCCTGCTGCCTGTTATATATTATTTAATTGGTCATCCGATGAGGCGTTAAGAGGATGGGCGATACCTATGTCAACTGACATAGCATTTTCTTTGGGCGTGCTAGCTCTTTTGGGAACAAGGATACCGTTGTCCTTAAAGGTTTTTTTGACTGCGTTTGCCATAGTAGACGATATAGGGGCGGTAATAGTGATTGCCGCTTTTTTTACCGATTCAATTTCATGGGTCAATCTTATCATCGCAGGCGTCCTGTTGGGGTGTCTTGTTGTGGCAAATTGGGTTAATGTGAGAAGTCCGCTTTTCTACGCCTTAGTAGGTATAGTAATATGGGTATCATTTTTCCAATCTGGTATACATCCAACAATTGCGGGTGTATTAATAGCGATGGTAATACCATTGCGAGTTGAGATTGATCCGAGACAGTTTGTAGATCGTGCAAGGCAACTCATCACAGAATTTGACGAGGATGGCAATGCAGGACCTAGGCGTGGCAGATCAGCGCTCACCACGATAAAGCAAAGGTCGGTACTGGAAGAATTAGAGGAAGCCTCCAAGGATGTCGAATCTCCCCTTCAGAGGTTAGAGCACATATTGCATCCGTGGGTGGCGTTATTGATAATGCCTCTTTTTGCATTGTCGAATGCTGGAGTTGAGTTAGGAAGGGAAGTAATTGATGTTCTAATGTCTCAAGTTTCTCTGGGCATAATGTTAGGTCTTGTAGTTGGTAAACCTTTAGGAATAGTTGTCTTCAGTTGGTTGGCGGTAAAAAGTGGGTTGGCAAATATGCCAGAACAAACAACATGGTGGCATATTCTTGGAGCGGCGTGGTTGGGAGGAATAGGTTTTACAATGTCAATATTTGTAACTGGATTAGCATTCGAAAATACAGAACTTTTGATTAGTCAGGCAAAGACGAGTATATTGGTTGCTTCACTTGTTGCAGGAATAGCAGGATACATTACACTTCGAAATGGGTCTATTCGGAAAGATAGAAATGGATTTCCCGGACATGGAGAATAGACGTCTTGGTGATGAGGGTCCCTTTGTGTCAGTTCTGGGATTTGGTGCGTGGCCTATAGGCGGCGGGCTTGGAACCGTGTCAGAGGAGCAAGGAATAAGAGCTGTTCATACGGCAATTGACGCAGGTATAACGCTTATAGATACGGCCGAAGGCTATCTTAGTAGCGAGTCAGTGTTGGGGAAATCCCTCTCTCTTAAAGGCAGTCGGGATAAATTGGTGATCGCGACAAAGCTGTCAGGAGAGGATCATTCTTGGGCACATATGTCTGAAGCTATAGACAATAGTCTCCGCAAGTTACGAACGGATTACATTGATATTTATCAGATACATAGTCCTCAGCCTCGCTGGCCCATAGAAGAAACAATGGAGGGGATGTTAAGACTGCAAGAACAAGGCAAGATCAGATATGTTGGTGTTTCTAATTTTTCCCCTAAAGAAACTGCAGAGGCTATGGAGTATGGGCAGATTGTTAGTGCTCAGCCAAGATACAATATGGTTTGGAGAGAAACACAGGATGTTCTAGATTTTTGTCTAGAACATGGATTAGGCGTTTTACCACATTCAGTACTTTCTAAGGGAATACTTGGCGGTAAATATAGGCCCGGGCATTTTTTTGAAAATGATGATGAACGCACAAGGTTTAATTTTTTTAAGGGTGATTACTTCCGTGAAGTGCATCAAGCGGTTACTAAATTAGACGATTGGGCAAAAGATCACGGCAGAGATATTGCGCAACTCGCAATCGCGTGGATATTAGCGCAACCTGGAATAACTTCCGCCTTAGTAGGGGCTAAATCCGACCAACAGGTCTTGCAAAATGTAAAAGCTGCTTCGTGGAAGTTAACAGAGGAAGAGCTGGAAGAAATTGAAATGATCCAGAATGGGTTTAGAATTACTTGGATTAAGGCCGATTAGTATGTTCGAGAGAAATCACAACACACATTTCTTCAGCAAGAGAGATATGTCTGATTCTTCTTCAATTTTACAGCAATATTCAAGAATGTCACTCGCCATGTCACTACTTGCTACATCTTCAAGTAACCAAGCAATTTTCTTCAGCAAATCGTCTTTCCCAAATGGATTGTCCGGATGACCTTTCGGTTGGTCAATAACTGTTTCCATAATGTGACCGTTGATTAACGTCGCGACTAGTTTGACGCCAAGATTGCCTTTCCGTTTCATTTCGGCGTCTCTCTTAGGATCTATTATTAACTTTATCTTTGACATTAGGTTTATTACTACAGGATCAAACCAAGGAGAGTGTTGGTATTCTCTTAGAGTAAACTGGCCAGATAGCAGAGCCATACTCATTACGAAAGGCGTACTATGATCGGCTGCGCCTCTATTCAGAGGTGCATATGATGAATCCGATCCTTGAACTCCTCCGCACACTGAACTATGTCCGTACAGTGTGAGTGTTTGGATTTGCTCAGCCCTTAAGCCACTAGAGTACAGTGTGAGAATAGCTTCAACTGCTGCCTGAGTGTAAATTTGAGAAGGATATGATTTGATAGTGTTGCGTTCCATAGCCCATTCCGATTGTGACGGGTGAAGCGAGAGTAAACGATCTAAGCACGGTGGCTCTGTAGAGAGAGGAGTTAGTATATCTATGGTGGTTTCAAGAGAGTCGCTAGGCCCTGTAATGCCAGTCGCGGCAAGTTGCAGTGATTGCATTGCTCTCTGCCCAGCAAGGCCCACTGCCACCCCTTTTATGGAAGGGATAGATTGTGACGTTTCTCGAAGCCAGGTATTTATTGGCATCCCTAATGTTCCGGAAAGGGCAGCCGCATTAAGGGCTACGTTTTCAGATGCCCCCATTAGACGTCCCAACACTATAGGCAGTACCCAGGGGACCTGACTTAATGGATGATAACCTCGCTTCATGAAGTGAAATGTCTCAGAGAGGACCGCCTGTAATTCGTACACGAGAACTATGGCTAATAAAAGGTCCTTCCCTGTTCTTCTATATTTTTCGCTAATAACTAACAGTGATGGTATGGCATCACTGAAATGGCCCGAGTCTGAGTTTGATCTTCGCGCGACTATATCGTTAGCATCTAGATATCGGACCATCGTTCCATTTACCAGGGCCGCCATATCCATAGGGACCTTATTGGTGGTACCTATGAGCGTCGCATCTTGTGAGCCCGACACTTTAATGGCATAGTCCCTGACAGATTCTATGTCTGGCATATTGAATGAGCCAATCATACAGGCGAGACTGTCAGCAAGGTGAATTTTAGCCTTTTCAATAGCTTTACCTGAGACATGTTCGTAAGAGACAGAAAATGTAAATTGCGTTAGATTTTCAAGAATGTTCATAACCTGATCCTTCTACCAAGAAGTATCTAATTCGTCTTTTCTAGGCAACTTATGTGGGTCTATATTACAGAAATATTTCCAGAATCGTTAGAGCGTTATATTGGACGCTTGTTAGAGTAATTTGAGAACATCTATAATGGGCTCTATGTTAGTACAAGATATAAGCGAATTTGAACTTATCGAAAGACTGACTAAAGTCGTTTCTAAGAATTCTAACAGTTCCAGGTTAAATTTGAAGAAAGCGGGAGGAGACCCGATCATTTCCATTGGAGATGATGCTGCTGCCTGGCGCACATCAACTGGGACAAGTGTACTAACGACCGACACGATGGTTGAAGGTGTACATTTTAAACTTGATTATACGTCTTGGAGAGAACTCGGATGGAAATCCTTTGCATCTAACTTAAGTGATATAGCAGCAATGGGATGCCAGGCTACCTATGCGGTTGTGACTTTAGGTGTAAGGGGTGATATAGAGGTAAACTCCTTATTAGATCTTTATGAGGGATTCAATGACGTTTGTCGGTTATATGGTGGGACGATTGTAGGCGGAGATTTAGTAAAATCTGATAGCATTTTTATAACAGTGGCCCTTGAGGGCATATCCCCAAGCGGGGACCAAATACTCAGGAGAGATACTGCATCAGCCGGTGACTATATAGTCGTTTCTGGTCATTTAGGCTGTTCTGCTGGAGGCTTACGAGCCCTAGGGCAATCAGTATATTCTAGTCTTCCTCTCAATTTGAAAAAGCATCTGATTAATGCCCACTCATGTCCTAGTCCTAGGATGCAACTTGGAGAGACCCTGTTAGCCAACGGCGTTATAACCGCGATGGATGTTAGCGATGGCCTTTTAGCTGATCTTAATAAAATATGTCAATCCAGTGGTGTAGGGGCAAAAATCATGGCGAGTGATGTACCGGTACACGATCAGCTTAAATCTGCTTTCCCAGATGATTGGCTGGATCTGGCGGTGGCTGGAGGTGAAGATTATGAGTTGTTGTTTACTGCTGATCGTAGTCAGATAGAAATTGTCAGATCTGCAAGTGATGTCAGGATAACTGTGATTGGGACAATTACTCAGGATGTTGGCGAATTGTTACTAATCGATGAAGAAGATAAAGTGATATCGCTTAATGTACAGGGTTGGGATCATTTTCTACTTCCATAGTTGACATAAAATAAAGATTAGGAAATAGTTATGGCTTGTAAAATATGGCAACATTCTCTCTAGGGAATGAGACCTGATAATTGAGTAGCGTCGATATCCATGTAAGCGTATTCTTGCTAAAGAAATTGATGTGAGTTGAGTCTCTGTGGTAGTACCATTGTGGGAAGTTTGACCAGGATTCTAGAATTCCTGTCATGATTCCTAGCAACCCTCCTGACGACAGCATATTATCAAGTTTGTGAAAATCAGCGCGAGGGTCAGAGAAATGTTCTATGGCTTCCGTACAGGTTATGAAGTTATATTGGTGTTCTAAAACTTTTTTGTCTGGGAAGAATATGGGATCGTACATAGAAATGGTGAATCCATCCTCTTTAGCCATCTGAGCTAGTGCAGGTCCTGGCCCACATCCGTAGTCTAGGCCGTGGGAGCCAGAGTTAAGACGGGGAACTAGGGTACTATATAGCTTATTGAGGAATTTTCGGTAGCCCTCGTCCATTATATCGTTATTGTGTTGCAAATAACGGTCTTTCTGTTTTGATGGAGACAATATCTGATTTCTTGGAACGAAGACTAATTCGCACTTGGAGCAATGAATAAATTCTCTGTAGTGTGATCCTTTATCGCCTCTATGCATGATACTTGTGTCGGCAGACATGCATATGGGACATGTAGTCTCTCGTATGATCATGTATTGACCGGTGTG
>CAZQPS010000053.1:0-6612 GCA_964595285.1 uncultured Dehalococcoidia bacterium
TCTTAGCAGAGAGAATCATAGACATAGCCTGTATTGTCGTAATAATGGCTATATGCATAGTGATTTTAACAGCAACTCATACTTCCTATTTCTTTGACATATTCCTATATGGATCACTCGCAATAGGGCTTGGAGCAATACTTTTTTTAGTAGTCATGAAATTATACGGGAAAAAAATAGCTCATCTATTGCCTCTGAAAATGGAAAGTATTTATAGCAATTTCCATGATGGTACTTTGGGCAGTTTGAGACAACTCCCAACAGTGATATTTTTGGGACTGCTCGCATGGTTGATGGAAATAAGCAGGTTGTATTTCATACTGGCCGCCTTGAATATAGACGCTCCTATGTTTCTGATACCAATAGTCGCTTTAGCACATTCCTTGCTTAGCATAGTACCAACGCCTGGAGGAGTAGGAGTGGTGGAACCGGGTATGATCGCCCTGTTATTAATAAGCCTAAAAGCACCGGATGCTATATCGATAGCACTACTGGACAGGTGTATAACGTTTTTCAGTGTAATAGCCACCGGAGGATCCCTGTTCCTTATAAGACGTCTCAAAGCTTTCGATTGAGATCATATTAGGCTTCTCCGTACAACAAAGCTCATAAATTCATGACCCATGTCATCTTGAATCTACATTAAACTTATTCCTCCTTGACATAAACAAGCTAGACAGCTAGACTACGGGCCACAGACTTATTTTAGAGGTGAGCTATATGCTTAAAGAAAATTCTCAAAAGAAAGTCAGCCACGTTGTAAAAAGACCGGGAAGATTACATGGATTTGACGATGTTGAAATACCCGTCGCTGACGACCTCGCGACAGTGCCCGGAATTCCACAGCGAGAAGAAGATGTCGCGTTTTATAGCAGAGTCTATCCTATAGAATCTCAAAACATTGAAAAAGCAGCCGACAGGGAGTGGGTATGGACCGTATACACTGAAGAGGTCCTCAAGTACCGAGAACGCCACGATGAGATTAATAAGCCTCTAGTAGACGCATCTTTGGTCACTGGAGAAATCGAACCTAATACCAAGCCAAAAAATGAAGCAGATGTAACAGAATCTATCAGGCTGAAGGGGAGAGAGTTAGGCTTTGGAGAAGTCGGATTTGCGAAGTTCGATCATAAATACGCCTACGCCAGCAAGAAAAGCTGGGTTAAATATGAGCACACGATATGTCTGGCTTTGGAACAAGATTATTACCAGACCCAAACTATCCCAAGTCTAGAGGCCGAATTTGCACACTTCGGTACATACGAGATTGAAGGCGCTCTAGCGTTAGATTTAGCCGACTACATTAGGAGCCTAGGGTACCATGCACAAGTGCACAGTCCGAACGACAATAGTGGTGCCTACATACCTATGTTTGTGGCTGCGGGATTAGGACAACTAGGTGCAAATGGTCAACTCCTATCACCTCATTTCGGCTCCAGAGCGAGACTGGCAATGATCACAACCGATGCACCGATAACATATGATGAGCCTATAGACTACGGGATTCACAAGTTCTGTGAAGAATGCCAGGTCTGTGTTAATCGATGTCCTGGTCGTGCATTAGTCAAACAGAAGGTATGGTGGAGAGGAGCCGAGAAACATAAACTGATATATGACCGCTGCCGTCCAGTCATGGCGCGATATGATGGGTGCGCAGTATGCATGAAAGTATGCCCAATTCAGAAGTACGGTATGCCAGAGGTTATGCAACATTATGTCGAAACAGGCGACGTCTTAGGTAAGGGCACAGATAATCTTGAAGGTTTCGAAATCCCTGATAAGGGGTATTTTGGCCCTGGAGCGCTACCGCAATTTAATCGACAATTCTTTGAAATTCCACATGGTACGAAAGCAGACTGGCTTTATGAACAGTTTAAAGATAAGTTGGAAGAAGGAATGCCAAGTACGGAAGAAATCATGGACTTCGCTGCCGAATTGAAGAAAATCGTGGATGTTGGTCACACAACACGCGGCGATGAATAGTAGTTCATGATTTAGATGGTCGTTTATTTGTGGGCCAGTCTTTAACCGAGACTGGCCCCTTTTTTGAGGTAAGAAGATATGTTTGAAAGACCCCAAATAGTTGCTCTCTTTGATGAATTGTTTAATGAATGGAAAGGGAAACCCGATTTTGAAACTATTCACAGGGACGTTGACCTAGGCATCGCTTTCTACGATGCAGGACGAAGCCTTGTCGGACTTGACCACAGAGCATTGGCACTTATAGAGAAGCACAAACCTTCGTAATAACGATTAGTAAACAGGTAATCTAAAAATATAGGGGTAGTTATACGCCTCGGGCTCCCTATATATATTGAATTTATTTTTCTTCACAGAGCAATATTGCTATAATCATTTGCACAGATTGACGAAGACTCAGCATAGGATGGCGCCCTTAAAAAAGAACCTTCTTAAGGAGATTTAGATGGCTACTGATACCCAACAAGACATACGACACAAAAGTCGAGTGGTGGTGGATGGACCCGATAGAGCTCCAGCCAGATCAATGCTGAGAGCCGTGGGATTGAAAGATGAAGATTTTGATAAGCCTTTTGTAGCCCTTGCTAATCTGGCTAGTGACGTTACGCCCTGCAACGTCCATCTTGACAGGCTTGCCGCCAAAGTAAAACAAGGACTTTGGGAGGCGAATACCGTTCCATTCATGTTTGGAACCATCACCATTAGTGATGGTATCTCTATGGGCACTGAAGGGATGAAAGCATCTCTCGTTAGTAGGGAAGTGATAGCAGATTCAATAGAGACCGTGACCTTTGGAGAAGGAATGGATGGGCTAGTTGTTGTGGCAGCTTGCGATAAGAATATGCCTGGGGCAATGATGGCTATAGCCCGCCTGAATGTGCCTTCATTATTTTTCTATGGGGGAGCGATTCTTCCTGGGCAATATAAAGGGGAAGACATCAACATTCAAGATATGTTTGAAGCATATGGAACATATTCTCAAGGCAACATGAGTCTGGACGACCTCCTATCAATGGAAAGAGTCGCATGTCCGGGAGAGGGTGCGTGTTCGGGAATGTTCACCGCCAATACCATGTCATCAGCAATTGAAGCCATGGGCATGTCAATACCAGGGGCGGCTTCCATACCTGCTGTGGATAACAGAAATGAGCAACTAGCGATACAGGCGGGTAAATACGTACGTGAAATGCTAGAATCCGGTACTAATCCAAGGGACATAATGACTAGAGAAGCATTTGAGAATGCGATTACTGTGGTCATGGCTATGGGTGGATCAACCAATGCAGTACTACATCTTTTAGCTATCGCACACGAAGCAAATGTTCCTCTCACAATAGATGACTTCAATGACATAAGCAACAAGACTCCTTACATCACAGATCTTCGACCTGGAGGTAGATTCGTGATGTCTGACGTGGATAAGTCTGGAGGCGTCCCCGTAGTTATGAAAGAACTGTTGAATGCAGGTCTTATTCATGGAGAATGTTTGACCATAACAGGAAAAACTATCGCGGAAAATCTTGAGGAATTTGATGTCAAACCAGATAATCGAGTCATTTATTCAACTGCCTCCCCTAGAGCTGATACTGGTGGATTAGTCATTCTGAAAGGGAATTTGGCTCCAGAAGGAGCCGTAATCAAGGTTTCAGGCACTAAGCATCTAACCCACGAAGGTCCGGCGCGGGTTTTTAACGGTGAAAGGGCGGCCTTTGAGGCAGTAAGCAAAGGGGAAATAGAAAGCGGCGACGTCCTTGTCATCAGATACGAAGGACCTAAAGGTGGTCCTGGTATGCAGGAAATGCTCTCTGTAACAGGCGCGATCATGGGAGCGGGGCTGGGAGATTCTACCATGTTAATAACGGATGGACGTTTTTCAGGCGCTACTCGCGGCCCCTGTATAGGTCATGTAGCTCCTGAAGCCATGGTGGGTGGACCTATAGGCCTAATCCGTGACGGGGATATTATTACAATGGATGCCGAATCTCGTGAGCTCAAGGTCAAACTATCATCCAGTGATCTTGCTTCGAGAAGAAAAACATGGTCAGCTCCAGAGCCGAATTATAAAACAGGAGTGCTGGCCAAATACGCGAAATTGGTGTCCTCGGCATCTAAAGGAGCCGTAACGACAGAATTTTAAGAGCCAGTGTATTTAGAACTCTTTTAACTCTCATAGATGAATCACGCTTAAAAACATGTGTCCCTACTCGTATGTAATTAAACATATCAGAAACCTTAGGGTTTGTGATATATTGCACATATACAGCAAAGCCCCATAGGACGAATAAACTTATGTCAGGACAAAACTGGTTAGTAGTTAAAAGAGGGCTGTTCTATGCCAGTCTAATATCAATGGTCGTCACACTTTACATGATATTTATGTGGGTGCCGACTGAACTAAATCTTGGTGTGTCCCAGCGCATTTTTTATTTTCACGTTCCGCTCGGATGGCTGGGTATGTTGTCAATTATTGTAGTGGCTTTCTCCAGTATCATGCATCTGGTGACCCGTAAAACCAAGTGGGATTCATTAGCGTTTTCTGCCGCAGAGCTAGGTGTAATATTCGCCTCTCTCATACTTGTTACAGGGTCCGTATGGGCGAAAGGAGATCTAGGTTGGTGGTGGACATGGGACGCCAAGTTAACTACTACGCTTGTACTATGGTTTATATACGTTGGTTATTTAATGATCCGGTCCTATTCTCCACAAGGCACCCAAGGTACACGCATAGCATCCGTTGTAGCTCTATTTGGTGCTATTGACGCTCCTATAATCTACATGGCTACCGTATGGTGGCGAACGGCACATCCCGAGCTAAATGTTGGCCCAATAGCTGAAGATAGTGACTCAATTGGGTCATCGCGAATTTATATCACTCTCCTAATTTCAACCATCACATTTACTATCTTGTATATACATTTACTCATATTGCGATACACAATCAAAAAAATGGAAGTGGAGATCGATGAAATCTACCAATCTATCGGATAAAATACGTATATTCAAAAGCGCAATCGTAATATCGATATTAGTAGTGATATTCACAATAACCCACTCTGGATCTGTTATACATGCTTCTGGCATGAGCTCAGAAGATATGCCTGGGCAATCTGAGCTCCCATGGCTTTTTATAGTTTACATAGTGACTTGGGCTGCTTTTTTCGCCTATGTCTTCATCATGTCGAGACGACAAAATGACATGATGAAGGAAATAGCGTTCTTGAAACAATCAATGAAGAAATCTGAGTCGACTGAGAATTAAATAGGCATAATTAAATGAACATTTATAAAGTCAAGGAAAGGTATGAATACCTAGATTGAACATTCACGATTCTCCCTACAATACAGTTCCGGAATCTGAGTCGGGATTTTTCGCAGGCAAGATTAAAATATTCTTTGTCGTATTGGTACTTTTGATAGCTGCCGGATACTTCATGTTTATTGCTTTCCAGAGCTCTGCCGTGTATTACTACACCGTAACAGAATACTATGAATTGAACGATCAGAAACGCGACGATGTGGTTAGAATCAGCGGCAAACTAGTTGGAGATTCCTTCTCTAGACTTGAAGGGAAAACGACCGCACATTTTGACCTGACAGATGGCAACCAAACTCTTACCGCAAGTTACCAGGGTGTACTACCAGATTTGTTTTTCAACGACCATTCCGAAATTATTCTAGAAGGGCAATCTAGTTCTAATGGAGTCTTTGAAAGCCAAAATGTGATTGTGAAATGTCCATCAAAATACATATCAAGCGAGGATCCCGAACAGCCTAATTTACCACTTGATCAAAGTTAGAATCACAGGCCAACAATCTTAAAGCTATGAACATTTGAGATCTAATGCCTCTGTCAATAAAGGTAAAATATCCCTAAAATCGCCTACTATTCCTATATCAGCAGAATTGAATATTGGAGCACGTGGATCATTATTGATCGCAACCACGGTCCCTGCGTTTATAATACCCACTGTGTGATTGAAAGCGCCTCTAATACCTACTGCATAGTATAAATTCGGGGAAATGGATCTACCAGATAATCCTATCTGGCACTGTCTGGGTAGCCAACCCTCTTCAGTAACATCTCTAGTTGCACCTATCGCAGCACCTATTGAAGAAGAAAATTCCCTTATTATCCCTAATTGGTCAGTCCCTCCAATACCTTTTCCAACCCCCACTACAATAGATGACGATTCCAAGTTTGAGAACTCAGGAGACACATCCATAATTCGCCTTACTACCTCGATAGGAGAACTTAATAGCGAGTCATACGCGAAATATTCTACCTTGGGATGAATTCCAAAATCTGGCTTACACGGCTTGAAAGTGCCCGGCCTAACAGTCGCCATATTGGGCTTTGTTTTAGATAAAATAGGGGCAACTATATTGCCGCCAAAGGCGGGTTTCAATTGCTCAAGACGTCCGAGTGGATCAATATTTAATCCTATGCAATCCCCCGTCAGGCCCAATTCCAGAAGAGCAGAAACATACGAAGCTAGATCGCGTCCCATAGACGTGGCACCTAGCAGAACTGCAAAGGGACTTCTACTAATAATAACCTTCCTAAGTACGTCCGCATACAAAGAAACATGGAAGTATTCTAAAGCGGTATTGTCAGACACTATTACAACATCA
>CAZQPS010000054.1:0-28515 GCA_964595285.1 uncultured Dehalococcoidia bacterium
TCTTTCAAAAGTTCCTGCACCAAGGATCAAATGTGTGACTACATCTGCTATAGTCCATTTCTCACAGGCGCTTGCGTAATCATTTGCATTTTTCCACACGTTGTCTGGTAGATTGCGTAGGAAAAGGGCCATTTCATTGGATAGGTCGCGGACCAGCTGGATACGTTCTTTCACTAACGACGTGGTAGTCATGTCAGGGTACTCCGGCTTATATTCCTTTATCGGCTACAAAGGCGGCAATGTCAGCCGTGCGGTTTGAATATCCCCATTCGTTGTCGTACCAGCCAACAACTTTTACTAGGGTGCCTTCTATGGTCATTGTTGATAACCCGTCAATGATACAACTATGAGGATCGCCTACTATGTCACTACTGACTATTGGTCTCTCAGTGTACGAAATAATGTTCTTATATTTTAATTCTGAAGCTTCTTTGTACGCGGCATTAATTTCTTCGGATGAAGTACTAGTTTTTAGAGATACAACTAGGTCAGTCACAGAACCTGATGGGGTAGGCACCCTCAACGCGAATCCGTTAAGTTTACCGTTTAACTCTGGCATGACCAGGCCAACTGCTCTTGCCGCACCTGTAGTGGTCGGAATTGTGTTTATTGCTGCAGCTCTAGCTCTTCGCAGATCAGTATGTCCTGTATCCAGTACATTTTGATCGTTTGTGTAAGCATGAACTGTCGTCATTAGCCCCTTTTCTATTCCAAATCGGTCGTGGAGGATCTTTGCCATGGTTGCTACACAATTTGTGGTGCACGAAGCGTTGGAGATAATTGAGTGATTTTCTGGTTCGTATGCATTTTCATTCACCCCTAGAACTAGAGTGACATCTTCCCCCGTGGATGGGGCTGATATGATGACTTTTTTTGCTCCAGCATCTATATGTGCGGCTGCTTTATTAGCGTCAGTAAATGCTCCTGTACACTCTATGACGATTTTTGCTCCACTCTTTGACCAGTTAATATCGTTCGGGTTACGTTCCGAGCTATATTGAATGACTCTATCTCCAATGAGGAGGCTGCTAGTCTTGGTAGACACCTCTTGATCATAAATGCCGTAGAGAGAATCGTATTTGAAAAGATGGGCGCTTGTGTCTATGTCGTTTAAATCATTTATAGCGACAACATTCAATTCATTCGAGTGGTTTTCAAATATAGCTCGTACAACTTGCATGCCTATTCGGCCAAATCCATTAATACCTACGTTAGTAGCCATGGTTGTTTTTGTCCTATGCTTGTAAAATTGGGTTTACTATTACGTCACCAAAAATATAGTTTTTGGTGACTCCAAAGATGTCAATAAATATATTTTGCAACTCAGTGATCAATAATTATATTACCTTTGAGGACCTGTTTTAGGTGAAATTGAAATTAGGGAATCTAGATCCAAAACAATAAATTGTTTTGCCTCAATGAAACTGATAGGGAATTAAGTGCTAGCTTAAAAATTGCTTGTATATTTGGGAACCTGCGAATGCGATATTGGATCGGTTTTCTGATTCAATTCTAACTAGCTGATTGTATTTTGCCGTTCGTTCACCTCGTGCTGGGGCGCCCGATTTGATCTGGCCTGCCTTAGTTGCAACTGCCAAATCTGCAATTATGGTATCTTCAGTCTCACCTGACCTATGGCTGATTACCGCATTCCATCCCGTTGCTTGAGTGAGCCTAATGGCCTCTAATGTTTCCGTTATTGTGCCTATCTGATTTAGTTTTATAAGTACTGAATTTGCAGCCTTGATTTCTATTCCCTTCTTTATGCGAGTTGTATTGGTTGTGAACAAATCGTCCCCAACTAACTGAATATTAGTGCCGATTTGTTCTGTCATTTGATTCCATCCTGCCCAATCATCTTCCGACAAACCATCCTCAATACTAATTATGGGGTATTTGGAGCTCCACTTTTCATAAAGCCGTATCAATTCGCTTCTGGAGACGGTGCTCCCTTCGCTGTCAAGACGGTACATATTTGGAGCTTCATCCGATGTAAGTTCTGAAGCTGCCACGTCGAGAGCAATAAAACATTGCTTACCCGGCTCATAACCAGCTAATTGAATAGCCTCCATGACGAGTTCCGGAGCTTCAACATTTGAATTTAATGTTGGGGCAAAGCCGCCTTCATCACCCACAGTAGTTGCCAACGATTTTCCTCTTAGAATTTTGGCCAGAGTATGGTATATTTCGACGCCAGCACGCAAGGATTCACTGAAGGATTCGAAACCAGATGGTACAACCATGAATTCTTGAAAATCAGTGGAATGTTCTGCATGCCTGCCACCGTTTATTATATTGAACATGGGGACCGGTAATGTGTATGTGTCGCAGTTTATTAATTGGCCTATTCGTTCGTATACGGCAATGCCACGGCTGGCAGCACTTGCTTTCAAGACTGCCATAGATACTCCGAGGATTGAATTTGCCCCCAATTCGCTTTTTAATTCTGTTCCATCTAAATCAATCAAACTATTGTCAAGTTCGGCTTGGTCAAAAGGATTAAGCCCTTTTATGTATGGAGTTATGTCCTTCGAAATTTTATTTATGGAGGTTGTAACTCCCTTTCCCATATAGCGCGTGATATCGTTATCTCTAAGTTCATGTGCTTCAAATCGGCCCGTACTTGCTCCTGAAGGTACTAAGGATCTGCCAAGAGCCCCGTCGGAAAGTATTACATCTACTTCCACCGTAGGATTGCCTCTGGAGTCTAGGACTTCTCTGGCAACAATAGTTTTTATTTTGACATCATTCATTGTGTTCTCCACATTTAATATGTATTTATTAAAATTTCGTCAAAGCTGTTTACCCATCATACAGTTCATGATGGGTAATATAATATAACGGACTATCACAATGTGAACAGGTCTTATAGATACCGCATCGTTTAAGTTCGGCCGTGCGGGATAGAGGAAGTATCGTCAATGCTTTATGGAGGGAAGATATTTTCCATAATATTTGATTGGCGGTTCTGTTTATGGCAAAAATGGTGTACTTTGAAACGAACATTAAGATTTTAATTTGAAAGGGTGTTAAATGGGAACGAGTGAATCGCGACCAAATGTTATATTTGTTCTGACTGACGATCAAGGCTACGGTGATTTATCCTGTTTGGGGAATCCTGTCCTCAAGACACCCAACCTGGATCGCCTATATGACGATAGTATCAGGCTCACTGATTTTCATGTAGCACCCATGTGTACGCCAACACGCGGAGAATTAATGACTGGATGCGATGCTTTGAAGAATGGGGCGACATTTGTATGCATGGGTAGGACACTTTTGCGTTCAGATTTGCCGACAATGGCAGATATACTAGGAGATAATGGTTATCGTACTGGTCATTTTGGGAAATGGCATTTGGGAGACAATTACCCTTATAGACCTCAAGATCGTGGATTCCAGGAGACTGTTCATCACCCTGGCTTCGGGATAACATCTGCTCCCGATTATTATGGGAATGATTATTTTGATGATTGGTATCGTCACAAAGATGAGATCGAACAATATAGAGGTTATTGCACCGACGTCTGGTTTCAAGAAGCGATTAAGTGGATGCAGGAGTGTCATGGGAAACACGAACCTTTTTTCGCATATATTGCTTTGAATGCGCCGCATGGACCACTTTGGGTTCCGAATCAGTATCGGGAGCCGTACGTGGGTGGGGTTCAACGGGATGAGGCTAGCTTTTTTGGCATGATTGCTAATATTGACGAAAATATGGCGGAATTGGAATCATTTCTGCACCAAAATGAGATTCTCGATAATACCATTCTTATTTTTATGACTGATAACGGTACTGCAACAGGCGAAAATGTTTATAACGCCGGTATGCGGGGCAAGAAAAGATCCCTTTATGAAGGTGGTCATAGAGTGCCATGTTTTATTCGGTGGCCAGAAGCGGGTCTCTCAGGCGGACGTGATGTAGGGGGCGTTACTAGAAGTACCGATATTTTGCCTACATTAATTGACTGGTGTCAGCTTAGAATTCCCGATGGGTGGGACTGTGATGGGTTATCTTTGGCGAATCATATCCGGAGATTTCAACAATCAGTGTCTGACCGTGTATCCGTTATTCAATACGGGCATGCTACAGAAGGTGTTGAGGGATATACAACGGAAGGGAATTCTTCTGTCTTATGGAGACAGTGGAGACTCGTAAATGGTGATGAGCTTTACGACATCCATGATGATCCTGGCCAGATGAGGAATTTGTTTGAAAGTAGTAGAGAAATAGTTAAAAAGCTGCGGTATGAATACGATTCCTGGTGGGATGGTGTTAGGAGAAACTTGACGCAGTATCAACCAATCACTATAGGTTCTAATGCGGAAAATCCTACGCGGCTTTGTAGTAATGACTGGGCATGGGTATATGCCGATAACCAGGATAATATTAGGGGTTGTGTTATGGATAGCGGTACCTGTCATGTTAATGTAGATAGAGAAGGGTTGTATGATTTGACAATGCGACGCTGGCCTGAAGAGTCTGGTTTGGGTATATCGGATGCTGCCCCTGTAATGCAAGGTGTTGATGGCAGTTTGCAAGAGGGTAAAGCTTTGCCAGTCTCATCAGCTTGGATACAAGCTGGAGACGGAACTCAGTCTGCCCCTGTATTACCTGATTCAACTTTTCATAGATTTCAGATGAAACTGGATGCTGGACCTAGAACTATCAAGAGTTGGTGGATTGATGAAGAAGGCAATTACCTGGCAGGGGCGTATTATTTAACGGCAGAACGATTGAGAGGCTAGTACACAAATTGGCAGAACGAGAGACAATCTTGATAACAGGAGCGTCTAGTGGGATAGGTCGAGCTACAGCTTTGCACCTCGCTGAATCAGGGTACAAAGTACTCGCTTCAAGTCGTTCGCTTAGGCGCCTGTCAAGTCTTTCGGATGAGGCGTTATACCGTGGCTTTCCACTAGAAATAATTGAGATCAACATTAATGAGGATCAATCTGTTAAAAATGCTGTGTCAGAAATGTTTAGCAGGTTTCAAAAAATAGATGTTCTTATTAATAACGCTGGTTATGGTCTATGGGGTCCTGTGGGAGAACTTTCAATAAATGAAATTAAGAGGCAGTTTGAGACTAATTTTTTCGCGGCAGTGAGGATGATAAATGCGGTTTTGCCCAGCATGATTGAAAGAAGGTCTGGATCTATAATCAATGTAAGTTCGGTGTTGGGTCGATTAGGGACACCGTTTAATGGTGCATATACTTCCAGTAAATTTGCTCTCGAAGGTATAAGTGAATCTATCAGGACTGAAGTGAAACCGTTTGGAGTACGCGTTTCTCTGGTCGAACCCGGTTGGTTCCAGACCAATTTTCAAAATAACATGATGTCTTCGCAAAGGACTGAGTTAGGCGTATCACAATATTCCGATTATATAGCTAGGTATCAGAAAAATTATGGCCGATTTAAGCGAAGGGGAGGTGATCCTGCTAGAGTTGCAAAACTCATACATAAAATTATCTCTTCTCGTAATCCCAGATTCCGATATGTCATTGGGGCTGATGCGAGGCTAGGTATAGCAGGAATGAAGTTCTTACCTCAACGTATCTATTGGGCTCTATTGGACTGGGCTATCACGAAATAAACGGAACTTCGGCTTTGAGTTCTGTGGAGGTCTTATGGATGAATTGGCGCGGTTTGAGTTAATTGTAGTTAAGTATATGGTGCGGCGTCTGATTCGGATTTTACTTCTAGGCCTTCATACTAGGCGTCGTTGGAGGATACCAATAAATGATAGATTTCGGTATTGTTCGTCCAGATCTAGTCCGTAACCAACTACAAATTCGTCAGGAATCTCAAAGCCAACGTATTTAACTGGAACATGAACTTGACGCCTGGAAGTCTTGTCTAATAATGCACAAATTTCCAGTGTGGCAGGGTTTTTAAGCGAGAGATATTCGATTATATTGTCTAATGTTATCCCCATGTCTACGATATCTTCCACTACTATCACATGACGTCCAGTTATATCAAGTTTGACGTCTTGTTCTATCACCAAGTCAGGGTGGCCATAGCCTTTAGGTCTGCTTACACTCATAAAATCAACTTCTATGTTGATGGACATTTGCCGCATAAGGTCAGATATAAAAGGCACTACTCCCTTTAAGATGCCGATCAATATGGGTTGGCGATCTAGATATTCCTGGCTTATCTTTTCCCCTAGTTCCGCTACTCTGATGTCTATTTCATCTTTGGAAATTAGATTTTCAATGCCTTCCGGGTTATATATAGGGCTCGGTATATGGTGGCACAATTTCTTACTCCATGATGCTATATCACCTGATTAAGGCGTATTTTATAATTTATAGGCTTGGATCTATCTGGTTGAGAACCCCTGTTATCCCTTATGTTACGATTGCTCTGACCCCAAAAGCGTTATTTGTTGTTATACATAGGGCGGTAGATATTATGCACATTGGAATATGTAAATTGTCTATAGATATTCCTCATAGTCGGAGTCTTAAAAATAGAAGAAGCACCGTTCAATCTTTGAAACAACGTCTACAGAATAAGTTTAGTGTATCTGTCTCAGAGGTTGATAACAGCTCGTCTTGGAGTGCTGCAGTCATAGGTATAGCTTGTGTCAGCAATAGTTCTCGTCATGCGGACCAAATCGTAGACGCCATTATATCGTATGTAGAGAGTGAAAGAGTGGCTGTGGATATTGTTGGCATAGATCGTGAAGTATTGTGGGGGTTTTAAATCCGGAGGTTTACAGGGGAATGGCAGACCAATGTAAGATTCTCAGTACGATAGCTGCAATGGATAAGAGTCACAATGGACGTTGACAGTTTTCTCAATTACATAAAAACACTTCCGTGGTATCACGATCAAATAGCGCATTTAGAGCCCCTGGCACCCAGGAATATGGTCTCAGGAACACTAAATGTTCCCCTCGACCCAACTATAGTTGATGCCTTAGAGTCAGTTGGTATCACGCATCTGTATAAACATCAAGCGGATTCCATAGATGCGATTCGATCGGGTGGGAATGTAATTGTTTCGACATCGGCTGCCAGCGGGAAAAGTTTGTGTTACAACGTTCCGATTGTTGAAGACTTGCTGACTGACCGATCGGCAAGAGCAATTTACCTTTTCCCCACCAAAGCGTTGGCGCAAGACCAGGCCCAATCGCTTTCTACGTTAATTAGGGACTTTAAGCATTTACGTTTAGGCATATTTGATGGAGATACAAGTCAGTCTGATAGAACTCAGATAAGGCGTAATGCGCGTATATTAATGACCAATCCCGACATGTTGCATTTGGGTATCCTTCCCAATCATAAAATGTGGTATGCCTTTATCAAGAATTTGAAGTACATAGTTGTAGATGAAGCACATATTTACAGAGGTGTTTTTGGGTCCCACGTCGCGAATGTGATTAGGCGTCTCGTTAGATTATGCAGAATTTTTGGTGCTGTTCCACAATTTATCTTATGTTCCGCTACCATATCCAATCCGGGAGAGCACGCCGTTAGACTTGTAGGAAAAGAATTTCAAGTAATCCAATGGGACGGTTCGCCTTCCGGAGGTAATGATTTTGTTTTCTGGAATCCTCCAAAGATTGAACAAGGTAAAAATGGGAGAAAGAGCACGAATACTGAGTCGGCAGCCCTGTTCGCTGAACTAATAAAATCCAAGGTACGGTCGCTTGCTTTTGTCAGAAGCCGGAAGGCCGCAGAATTGGTTTACCTATATTCCAAAGATCATCTCTTAGTATCTGGCTTTGTTGATATAGATCGTATAAGACCTTATCGAGCAAGTTACCTACCCGAGGAGAGACGAAATATTGAACGCGATTTGATGTCTGGTCAGTTGTTGGGGGTTACAACGACTAATGCATTAGAACTCGGGGTAGACATTGGATATATAGATGCTGTTGTGATTGTGGGATATCCTGGAACGATAGCTAGCACGTGGCAGCAGGCTGGGCGTGGTGGAAGACGAGGTGACAGATCGTTGAGTATTTTGGTGGCTCAGGATAATCCTCTTGATCAATATCTGATGCGCCACCCTGGGACGTTTTTTGAAGGATCATATGAGAATGCCAGAATTTCCCCTGCCAACCCACACATTTTAAAGCCTCACCTTCTTTGCGCTGCATACGAAGCGCCTATATCTCTAGACGACGCTGAGACATTTGGAATTGATATGCTTTTGTCCCTCAATGAGCTTAAAGAAGAAGGATTAATAGTTGCAGGAGAGAAATTTTGGTACCTAGACCCAGGAGTTGAATATCCTGCTCAGTCTGTCAGTATTCGTTCGGTATCCTCAGAGATCTATACATTGGTCGATAAAGATACAGGTGTGGTGTTAGAAACTATAAATAGGGATTCTGCGTTTCATCAGTTGCATCAAGGCAGTATATATCTGCACCAAGGTCAAGAATATAGAGTGGATGAACTGGATATTGAGTCATTTACAGCTTCTGCCACTAGAGTTGACGCGCAGTATTACACCCAAGCGGTTGAATTTGCTAAAACTGACGTTATCTCATGCTTAGAACGGAAGAATGTTGGAACATCGATCGCTAATTTAGGCACTATAGAAGTTTCAAACCATGTAGTGGGTTTCAAGCGAAAGTCACATGAAACTGGAGAGGTTTTAAGTCTTGAATATCTAGATTTGCCACCTTTCTACTATGACACTGTAGCTTTGTGGTTAGATGTGCCAGAATCTGTATTGGAGATTTGTGGGAAAGGCAAAAGAGATCTTTTGTCAGGACTGCACGCACTAGAGCATGTGCTAGTGGGAGTCGTGCCACTATTTACGATGTGCGACAATAATGATGTCGGAGGATTCTCTACATCATTTCATGTTGATACTGGTCGGCCGCAGATATTTATATATGATGCTCATGCAGGTGGAGTAGGGATAAGTGAGCACAGTTACGAAATATTGGAAGAACTTTTGAAGGTGGCGCGTGATGTAGTCGAGGAGTGCTCCTGCGATTTGGGGTGTCCTGCATGCATACAATCTTCGACATGTAGTAGTGATAATAACGCTCTTGACAAGGACCTGGCTATCGCAATATTACGCCATATGTTAGTTGGCGAGTAAACTATTGGGCCTTGTGGTGGTAAATCGTATCAATACTTTATTAATTCTTAGTGCTATCATGAGCCACATGAATGTCTAAATTTAGCATTGTCACAAAAGGTTACAAAAATTGGCTAGGCGACGAGTTGGTCATATTATACGACGCAACGGAAGAAAGTACGGACAGGCGTCAGTAGAAATAAAAATTGCCAAGGATCTGGAGAAATCTCCTCAAACGATGCGTCGTGAGGATGAGATTTCTTTTTATAGCAGAGAATATCCTCTAGAAAGCTTTGCTGTGTCTGAAAGCGCTTCTGCAGAGTGGGCTGCAGATATTAGAGAGAAAGTTGCGCCTGAGACAAGTGCCCTTTACGAACAGTTCCAACAGGAAATTGAAAGCGGTATCTCTTGGGTGAGAGAGTCAGGGGATATAGCGGCTGTTGGAATACCAACAGCCGCTGATGTTACTGATGTCATAAGGCAAAAAGCTTATGAAATTGGGTACGGAGAAATTGGTTTTACAAGGTTTGATAGGCGATTTATTTATGAGTCGAGACGCGGAGACGTAAAAAATGATCTTCCAAATGCAATATGCTTAGCAGTTGAACAGGAGTATAGTGCCACACAGGGTATTCCGGGTTTAGATTCCGAACGTGCACAAGGAGATGCATACAAAAAACAAATTGTTTTGGCTAAGGATTTGGTTGGATTTATCAGTCGTTTGGGTTTTAGAACACAGGTGTTTGGTCCGGCTTGGCATTTCGGCCCCATGATTCCGCTTTTTGTTGAAGCGGGGTTGGGCCAACTAGGTGTCAATGGGCAGCTTCTTTCACCTCATTTCGGATCTAGGGCTAGGTTGCAAATTATTCTAACTGACGCAAATGTAAAGTATGACAAACCAGTCGATTTTGGTATTCCAAAGTTTTGTGAGATATGCCAAGTTTGTTTTACTAGGTGTCCTGGTCGGGCGATACAGGGGCAGAGAATATGGTTTAGAGGTGTCGAAAAATCGAAGCTCATATTCAAGCGTTGTAGGCCGATTATGGCAAGGTATGACGGTTGTGGAGTTTGTATGAAAGTATGTCCTATACAGAAATATGGCTTGCCTGAGGTTATGGAACACTATATTGAAACAGGGGAAGTACTTGGCAAAGGTACACCCAATCTAGAAAATTATGAACTAGGGGATAAGGGATATTTTAGGGTAGGTAAATTACCAGTCTTCACTAGCGAATTTTTTGATATGCCCCTTGGAAGAAGCGAAGAATATTTAAGCAGAAAGCATGCTCGTGATCTGCGCAGTGTTGATAAACCGGAGCAGCAAGAAAAATTATGGTCTAGCTACCGAGAGGCTATTGAAAAGTCATCTAACAGACAGGTGAAAATAGTCGATATGGGTATGGATTTGGCGGAATAATGTTATGCCGGTTCGGACTGGTAATGATATACGGATAAGCTGTAAGTGATCTCTTTATCCTTGACTTTGTTCAGGCCGTCTGGGAAGTCCATTGCTAGTATCTCCTTAAGGGTTTGGATATCCGGCGCTCGAATGACGGTATCAACACTGTGTCTTTGAAAACCGTGTTTTGAATAAAATGCGGTATGCTCCTTGGTATGGTCCTTGTGAAATACGTTCGGATATGTTGTGCGAGCCATTTCTCCATATGCACTCTTGTCCGGGTCAGCCGCTATTACAAACAGATGTCCTTCAGGCTTTAGTAGGCGCTGAATCTCTCGCAGCCCAGGTAGACAATTTTCGGTGCCGTCAAAATAGGCAAACCGAGCATAGGCGACATCAATAGATTGTCTGGGTAGAGTAATTTCCTCCACTGAGGCGGTTAAAACACTTACATTGCTGACATCATGTTTACCTAACCTAAGGTATATCTGTCGCAACATTTTGGGGTCTGGCTCAAGAGCAAATACTCTAAAGGCTTTTTCAGCGTATCGAACTGCTTGAAATCCTGAACCTGCGCCCACGTCTAGTAACAATTTGCCGTCAATTGGCGCCATTCCCCACATAAGTGATTCCACTTTGTAGTCAGGGTCCGCACATTCATTCCAAAGTTCATAAGTTACCGGGTTGTTGGCCCCGGAATAATTTTGGAGTTCGTAGTCCATAAAGATTCATTCTCAATACTGGATATTTCAGGTTTAGCTGATGCCTCTAGTATAAATATGATTACTATTCAATAGCACTAAAATAAAGGAAATGACGTTGAATTACCATAAAGGTAACCCAGAATTTCAATAAGGATTCGTACGAAGATTGCAATTGACACTTATCCGGATGATGTGTTAGCTTCGGTCTAACGTGAGGCGAATGTGTCTTATGTAGGTCTATGGTCGGTCGTAGGCGCCAAGGTTATAGTTACTGAGAGTCAGGAGGACAACATGGCAGGCGAAGCAAAAGTAGACGCAGAGATAATATATTGTGTACCTTGACAGCATCACGGTATCGCGGTCTGGACGGCCAGCGAATTATTTGCTGAAGGGGGAAAAGATGTGGCAGTTAGGATTACTCCGGGAGTAGCAGGAGTGTTTCAGATTTTCTTAGATGGCGATAAGCTGTTTGATAAAATAGAGGAGGGTGGCCAGCATCCTGATCTACCTCGCATGAAAGAGATCAGGGCACAACTTCGACATAGGATAGATTCTCCTGTTCCGGTGGTAGGTGACTAATCTGGATAAATGGGTCTAAAAAAGAGTCCGTGGACTTATGTCTACGGACTCTTTTTTTGCCATTATGTGTTATATTCAAATGTAGGTAATACTCTTTGATAAGAGCAAATGTGTAATGAGTCAATTCAAGTGCAAAGAAGAACTTTACAAGATATTGTGTTCCTCTCATGAAGAATTTGATTTAGCTCACACTGCACTACTGTTGGCCGAAATATGGAGTAGTGAAGTAGATGTAGATGAAGACTTGTTTCGTATTAACCTTTTAGCCGATGGAGTTGCCCATCGACTATCAGATGAAGATAATGCGCTCTTTGATGTAAACGTCTTGAGTGAGTATTTGTTTGATGAAAAGGGATTTCAAGGCAACCAAGAAAACTATTACGACCCCAAGAATAGTTTTCTCAACGAAGTTCTTAAGACTCATAAAGGGAATCCGATTACTCTTTCGGTTCTATACATGGAAGTAGGCAGGCGAGTCGGCATGCCACTTGAAGGTGTGTCTATGCCAGGACACTTTCTTGTGAGACATAATGGAATAGACGCATTGTTGATAGATCCTTTTCAAAAAGGGATAATGATTGACGAAGAAGAATGTAAAATAAAATTAGCGAACATAGCAAATGGTGAAGTGCCATGGGATTCAAACTATCTAAAATCTGTGGGGAAGCGACAAATAATTGCAAGAATCTTACGGAACTTGAAATCAAGCTACATGGGGCAGGGGAATTACAATGTTGCCCTCGAGGTTTCGGATTGCCTTTTACTTATGTTCCCAGAGCATGATTTCCATATAAGAGATAGAGGATTAATAAATTACTATTTGGGAAATTTTCGCGACGCATTGAGAGATCTCCAGCAGTATATGAATTCACCTGTTTCTCGGGATGATAGTAGGCTTGTGGCGAATATCATCAGAAGAATACATAAATCGTATCTCAAATTTTAGATGTGCTGTATGTGGTTATCACGCTGGTTTGACCAGATATAAGTTAGGATATTTATGAGTGTCAATCCGGCATCAATTGAAGATTATGTTTGTGATGTGAGTAAACCAGATGATTTTGGGATGTTTTGGTCGGAGATCATGTGTCTGGCTGCAGATATTCCCTTAAATATAGAGATGATCCTAGATCCACTTAGAAGTTCAGACGGCATCGACACCTATCAGGTTTTTTACGATAGCCTAGATGGTGTGAGAGTATCTTCTTGGTATTGCGTTCCAAAAGGGAAAAAGGGGAAACTACCTGCGCTAGTTTTTCTACCGGGTTATCAAATGGACCCTCCGATCCCTAAGGAGTGGGCTCGCAGAGGATTTGCTACGTTAGCCGTGGCTCCTAGGGGTAAACTGAGGAGTATGGGACAATTTAACCCGGGTTATCCCAATTTATTGACTACAAATATCACAGACAAGAATACGTATAGCTATCGTGGGTTTTACGTGGATACTTGGAGAACGATCGATGTTCTTTTGGCACAAGACGAGGTTGATTGCAAAAACATCGGAGTGTTAGGGAGTAGCCAAGGCGGCGGATTGGCTATCACAACCGCAGCCATGAGAAAGGAAATAAAGGCAGCGTCGTCAGGGGCTCCGTACTTGTGTGGTTTTATGGACGCTATTAAGCTGGAAGATACTTATCCGTACGAAGAAATTAACGATTATTTGAGAGTACATCCTGAACATTACGACCTAGTGCGTGACACTCTATCCTATTTTGATGGAATAAATTTCGCAGAGGAAATAGCTTGCCCTATTATTATGAATATAGGGCTTCAAGATAATGTTTGTCCGCCCGAAACTGGGTACGCAGTTTTTAATTCTATAGGGAGTAAAGATAAAGAGCTTTTTGTATATGAAGGCCATGGTCATGAGGCCGGAAGATATTTGCAAACTAAGGTTATATGCGAGTTTTTTGACAAACACTTGAAAAATGATGAGATCGATGTATGAACACAATTAAACCAGTAGGCTTTCAAGAATACTGGCAAGCGACATTGAGAAACCTTGCAAAGTATCCTACTGCTCCTGAAATCAGACCGCTACCACTTAGGAGTACACCCTATGCGGAATGTTTTAGTGTCAAGATTACTAGTGCAGGTCCGTACAGATTATTTGCATATTTAAGCATCCCGAAAGGTGAAGGGAATTTCCCTGCCATATATTATCCTCCGCAATACAAGAGCGTGTTGGAAATAATTCCTCAAGGATCATCCAATTACCTTCGAAGTCGATATGTGGTGATGTCCCTTGCAGGGAGAGGCCAAAGAAATTCTGATCAGCCATATTCAGCTATGTTTCCGGGCCAATTCACTGAGAATATAGGAGACTTAGACAATTATGTTTTCCGAAACATTGTTGCGGATGGAATCAGAGGCCTAGAATTTCTCTTCGCTAGACCGGAAGTGGATAGAAAAAGAATTGCAGTAGTAGGTAACGATGTTGCTCTCATGACTACGGCATTATTGGATGGTAGTCCTTATGTGATCTGTACCCCGTCCTTATTTGTAGATTCGATTAGCAGGTCCGGTAAAAGTAACTCATATCCGATGGAAGAGATAAATGATTACTTAAATTTATTTCCGTCAAAGAAAAATAGTGTAGAAGAGACTCTATCTTATTTTGATCTCCGATGGTTTGCGCCCATGGTAACAGGTAAAACTTTGATAATGGCTGGCCCTAGAGGCACGTTGTTAGACGCAGAAGCCCTGGGAGATGTTGCTAGTGAATTTGCTGGGGATTATACGATTTACGAATCCGTAAATTCTAGTTACAAGGATGGACTCTACAGTGAAAATTGGTTGTCTGAGGCTTTTGGTTTTGGCAACTCAATATTACCGGCACATTGGGTTTAGAACTTAGAAATACGCCCTTCTATCTACGAACGATTAATCATAAAATTATTTAATTTTGTACTGTAAGCAAGATATTGTTAATGAGGAAACTAACATTCTCTGCATTTTGTAGACTAATCATTCAATGCATATTTGTTTGAGATTTTTAGGAGGTCGTAGTGGACCGAACCAGCGGGAAAATATTTGTAGGTCAACGCAATGCTCAACAAGGTATTGAAAGTATTAATACGCTCACTGTTGATGTATTGTTGGCTGATAAGGCAACACCTCTTCCTTCCCGTATAGATTTAGAGGAATACAGCATGACGCTGGAATGGGGTTATGGCACTGGTGGCGCTGCACAGTTGGCACTTGCAATATTGGCGAATGTCACCAGAAGTGATAATTATGCCTTGAGACATCACCAGTGGTTCAAGCTAGAGATAGTATCTAGGTTTCCTTGGAACGGGTGGCAGCTTTCAGAACAAGAAGTTTGGGATTGGATAGACGAACATCATCCCTTATGATTATCTTTAATGACCTCGTTATTGCTTTACAGCTATGATTTTATTAATTTCGTGATTCTTCCACCAATTAACCATTCACTTACGTATATATTCCCGTTTGAATCGCATGCCATTCCATGAGGGCTGTTAAATTTACCAGGGTGAAGTGAGTTGGTTCGTGAAATGTGTCCGTCCTCGTCGGAAACATTGGGCCAACCTTCTGTTTCGCAAACTTCCTCATTGTCCCCTAAATAGCAAATTAATTCGTTTGTCATGTCAACTATGGCAAGTCGCGCCCGTAATTCGGCAATAATCATCTGATCCCCGTAGGTGGCGAATGCACTCGGTGTGGTAAGGAAATTTTCGCCAAAGGATCGTTTAAATTCACCTTCAAGAGTATAAACCTGGACACGAGAGTTGGATCGGTCGGCTATGTATAACTCGGGATCTGGAGCACGTCTATCTATGAATATACCGTGGGGGCAATTGAACCTGCCTGCTCCCTCCTCTCCACTTATACTCGATAAATATATTCCTTTCTCGTTGAATCTATGGACATAACTAGCACCATAGCCATCAGCAACCCAAATATCCCCATTCCCACCATATTGGTGTTCATTTACAGCAATGGACGTGGGAGCGTACCGACTGGTCTGATAGGCATTTATTGGAGGTTGCTCTAGAGTGAGAAGTGTTTTTCCCTGAAGTGAAGTCTTGAAAACTTTGCCGGATCTATGTTCATCTCCAGGAGCAGAGCTGTATCGATGTTTCTGAATGCGTTTGGAACCGTTGTCAGCAATCCACAGATATTCAGACTCACCTTCTGTCACGGCCGTTATACCATGTCCATCTACAAAGTCACCTGTCCAAGAAGTTTTAAGTTTGCCTTCCGAGTCGAACAGTAAAATAGTTGGATCGCCAGAATGACAAGTTACTATGTCTCCGGATTTTGTGATTGTAAGACCTGAATGAGCCCATCCGACATCCGCGCTCTCTGATGATGGCATGATCGCCCATTCGTCAATCCATTTGTATCTTGAATTGTTGCACTCAATAAGCATAGTAACAGGTCTACACTTTCACACTCACGAGTCGCGGAGGACCCTTGATCTTCTTATTTTTGGATTCGTTTAAGCTTTAAACGTTCAAATAGTTATGGATTCAATATGACCTTAGTGTATCCGTCCACTCGTTTATCAAATTTGTCATATGCGTCTACAGCGTCATCTAGAGGGATCTCATGAGATACGACAAAGCTCGGATTCGCCCTTCCAGAGGCAATCAAATCACGTAAGTATGCATTGTAACGCTTCACATTACATTGCCCTGTACCCAGTCGCAAGCCTTTTTCAAAAAGTTGTCCAAAATTGATTGAGAGGGCTCCTCTTTTGGCCCCTTCATCTACACCGCCCGGATCAGATGGAACGTATAGACCAGGTATTCCCATTATGCCTGTGGGATTGATTAAGTCAATCATCTGATTCAAAACAACGTTAGGAATTTCCTTTTGTTCTCCGCCTGCAGCAGAAGAACCTTGAGCTGCGGCCTGATAGCCTACAGCATCTATAGTTTTATCGACTCCGTCTCCATTACGTCTATCCCTGATTTGCTCGACAGGATTTCCGGAGTCGAAGTTAATCGGAATACAACCAATCTCTTCTGCTTTATCTAATCTTTCTTTCACATGGTCTATCACATACGTCTCCGAGGCACCTCGGATAGTGCAACTGTATGCCGCCATCAATCCTACGGGTCCTGCACCGAATACGGCCACTGTTTCACCGGGTCTAACATCTGCTAATTCTGCACCGTGATAACCCGTTGGAAATATGTCTGCCAATAGGGCGTAATCGGCCTCGTTTTGGGTTCCTTCAGGAAGTGGAAGGCAGTTGAAGTCTGCGAATGGCACTTGGAGGTATTCCGCTTGGCCTCCCCTCCAAGGGCCCATAGCCACGTATCCATATGCCCCTCCTGCGAATCCTGGGTTCACTGTCACGCAGAATCCAGTGAATCCTCTCTGGCAGTTCTTGCAAAATCCGCATCCCACATTAAATGGCATTACAACCCGGTCTCCCACCTTACGTTCCTTTACAGCGGAACCTATTTCTTGGATGATTCCCATATTTTCATGTCCAAATATAATGCCAGGTTCCGCGGCAGTACGGCCCTCGTACATATGAAGGTCTGACCCGCATATACAAGTGGAAGTAACTTTCACTATAGCATCGTTAGGATGAAGTATTTCAGGATCAGGAACATTCTCCACTGCAACACTAAAAGGTCCTTTATATACTACTGCCTTCATTGGTTCGTCTCCTCAATTAATAATCCAAGTCAAATATCATTGGTTTAGGTATAATCTTGGTGAGTCACTTCTATGTGCCAAACTTCGCGGCATTGTACCAAGAAGAACACGGCGTGTCTAACGCTGTAGAGTGAGTGTAAATTGACTTGTAATTGGACGTATCAATTTAAGGAAAGGAAACAATTTATGAGTGATACAGAAGCGTTTATAAATAATATGCCTAAAGCCGAACTTCATATTCATATTGAGGGAACCCTAGAGCCTCAAATGAGATTGGACATAGCCCGGCGTAATGGGATTGCACAAGAGTTTGATACCGTGGAATCCCTAGCATCTTCTTATCAATTCAAGGATCTTGCAGGGTTCCTACGTCTTTATTTTGGAGGGATAGAGGTCCTCCAAACGTCAAGGGATTTTTTCGATGTCACCTATGCGTATCTTGAGCGAGTGAGTAAAGACAATGTCGTGTACTGCGAAATGCATTTTGATCCGCAGGCCCATACAGTCAGAGGAGTGGGATTTAAAGAGGTGATTTCTGGAATTCATGACGCTCAATTAAAAGCTCGTAAAGCATTTGGTATCCGGTCCGAACTAATTCTCGGAATAGTGAGAGATATGAGTCCTGCATCCGCCATGGCAACGTTAGATGAGGCTACAAATTACAAAGATTGGATTATAGGTGTGGGTCTTGATTCTACTGAGAAAGACAACCCGCCTATTAAGTTCAAGCATGTGTTTAAAAGAGCCAGGGATGAAGGCTATAGAATTACTATGCACTGCGATCACGATCAGGACGATAGTATTGAACATATAAGACAGTGTATAGAAGACATTGGAGTAGATAGGATTGATCATGGATATAATTCGTTGGAAGAGGAAAACATTTCTAATGAAATAGTTCGACTTGGTATCCCACTGACTTTTTGCTTAACGTCTAACCCTAGCACTCCCGGGTATCCACGTCGAGCTGTCGAATTGAAAGAAGCGTTAGCACGAGGCATATCCGTGTCCGTAAACACTGATGACCCGGCTTATATGCTCAGTTATTACATGAATGAGGTTTTTTCCAATGTTCAACGGGAACTTTCGCTACCATTTGACCAACTAGTTCAATTGTCACGAAACTCCTTTGAGGGAAGCTGGTTGCCTAGAGATGAAAAAGATTTTTACTTGTCCCTGTTGGATTCATATGTGGAGAAGAACAATTTGGTCTGAAAAATGTAGGTAGATATGTAGCTTTGGAGGTCTCTATGAGTGTGTATGAAGCAGTAGTGTCACGTTTAACTGTTCGTGAGTACAAAACGGATAAAATTCCCCACGAAGTAGTCTTGAAAATATTAGAGGCAGGTCGAGTTTCTCCGAGTTCCCAAAATAGTCAGCCATGGCATTTTATAGTGGTTTCTGATGTGGAAATAATTGGGAAATTGGGACAAATTGCAACACAAGGTCCATTTATTGCCCAAGCTCCTTTGGTTATCGCTATAGTAATGGATGAATCTGGGCGTCCAGACTTAGACGCAGGTCGAGCTTTGCAGCAAATGGAATTGGTGGCTTGGGAGGCAGGGTTAGGGACATGCTTTGTGGGATTTCGACTGGAAGAACAAATGGAAGATATTAAAGATCTTCTAAATATTCCAAGTGGGATGCAACTGATAACCGTGTTGCCATTTGGCTACCGCTTGGATAAGGATCTTGGTAGCAAGCGGGCCAAAAATAGGAAAGCACTATCTGAGATAGCTCATAATGGACAACTTGGCGTTCCCTACGAAGCCTGACGTGAGTTTACCATTCTCGATTTTGAGTATAAATCTAGACTTTTACGCCATTTTGAGTCATAGCTTGTCCAGTTGAAGGGCTGATCTCAAATGGGCTATGGAGTTCGAGTTCTTTACCTATTTCTCTAACTGCTGGTATAACGTATTCTCCCATAAGTCTTAAGCTTCGCATCTGGTCATCATGCGTCATAGCTCCATCCCCATCCCAAAAGATAACACTCCCAGGTCTGAGAACTTCCAACACGTGACGAATTTTAGGTATGACGGAGTCAGGCGTACCGGTTATGATAGTGTACTTTTCCTGTTGTTCTTCAAACGGTCGTGCACTAGCCATGCCCCCTCGGTTGGCAGTTGCAAACTGAGTTGTTGGGAGGACTCTTTTGCGTGAGGTAAGCCCAGGCAGTCTCATCAGTGCTTCGTTTGTTGTGCCTTCGTTGCCAGCAAGGAACGGATTGCTTGGCCCTTGGACGTATTTCTTGGCAGTTTCTTGAGCCAGTTCTTCAGTTTCGTCAACATGGACTTTCCAAAGGTACCCGATATTTTGAGGGCCTGATTCATATCCTTCCTCTTTAGCCGTGTCGTGATAAAGCTGGAAGGCTTGCTGGGTCGGTTCCATATCGGTAGCCAGCATTATGTATGGGATCCTATTCTTCGCAGCCCACATTAATGAATCCCTACTAACTACACCAGGTAGCCATATCGGAGGATGAGGATCTTGGTATGGGCGTGCCCAGGGGTTTACATATCTGTATTGGTAGTGTTTCCCCTCCCATCGGAAAGGCCCAGGGGTTGTCCATGCCTTAACAATAAAATCATGAGCCTCTTGAAATCGTTCCCAGTTATACGGTGGAGGGGCGTTATGAGCAACACTTTCCCTACCTGTTCCTCTTACCCATCCGGATACAAGTCTTCCCTTAGATATCATGTCAATGATGGCTAGCTGTTCCACTAACCACAGTGGATCTTCCCAAATGGGGAGAATGTTCCCAAGAAGTACGATTTTTGCCTTTTTCGTCATTCTTGCTAATATGCCGGCTTCTATATTCATAGAGCCACCCATGCAAAATGGAGTGCTGTGATGCTCGTTGAGCATCAGGCCATCAAAGCCCATTTCTTCGGCGTACATTTTTTCGTCTAAATAACGATTATAGAGATCTGATCCTAGCTGCGGATCGTAGATCTCGTTACTTAGATCGAGATCCTTTATAGACTTACCAGTAGATCCAAAATATCCAGATTTAGGATCTTGATAGGGTCGCTCAGTAAAGTGTCCTATAAACATAATCTTTCCTTTTCTTTCTACTACATGTAACTACTTATCCAATAGATCTCAATTTCTTATTGAATTCATTCAGACAGGAAGTTTTGTATTATTTTGACAAATTGGTCGGGTTTTTCTATTTCAGGATGATGGCCGCAGTTATCTATAATGCTGAGGTTGGAACCCGGGATGGATTCTTTATAGACTCTTCCTGTGCTTAGTGGGACTATAGGATCTTCTTTTCCCCAAATAATATGTGTAGGCACGTTGACTCGGTTGAGTAATTTGGGTAATGCAGGATAGTACATGTAAGGTTTCCAGCCAAGACGACATGATTCCTCTCTAGCCATTTCCCAAGCTTCAACTTGCTCAGGTGTTGGCTCATCTGGACATATTGTCTTGAATTCTGTGACATCGTCTTTATTCAGTACAGATTCACTCATATACTCTTTAGCAACTACGAGAAACATGTCAAATATCTCGCCTTCTGGAGGTTTAATCCCGGGGGCCGAGACGATGGCCAATTTCTTAAACGATTGCGGACTCATACTGGCCATTTCAGCAGCGAGCCATCCTCCTAGAGACAGCCCCAAGACGTTAACTGGACCTAGATTCATATCGTCGAGTGCATGCAGGTACCAGCCAGCCATGTCTCTCATATTCATGATCCAGTCCAGTGCAGGAGATTCTCCATATCCTGGATGCGACGGTATATAGAGGCTGTGTGATTGAGATAAACGTTCGTGGTACGATAACCAGCCTGTGAATCCTAGTTCTCCATGCAGGACCAACAATGGTTCACCGGACCCGCCTTTAGTCAGGTGGATGTTCGTGTTTGCGACTTGGATAGTTTCTTCAGTGACGGCCGTATTAGATATTGCCATTCACAAGCTCCTGATATATTTTCATTTATCTAATTCATTTCTACTAGCGTAGATGGAATTGTGTTATGCACAGAGGTCCTTGTCAAGTCCGTGTACTCTTTCGGAAAAAAGGCTAGAGTTTTTGGGCTGAGTAGTATAACAGCGAATTCGTGGTACAATTTTTAAGATACTCCCGCGCATCATTTGTCTGACTTGAGGTTATACATTGGCCACAGCACTAGCAGGTATTAAGGTTCTTGATCTCACACGTGGCAAGAGCGGCGCTTTGGCGTCTATGCTCCTGTCCGACAATGGGGCAAGAACTATACGCTTGGAATTGCCAGACAGAATAGAAAGAGATGATCCGATATTCATGGTGTGGGACCGGGGCAAAGAGAGCGTTTTTTTAGACATTGAAAGACAGAAAGATATTTTCCTCAAAATGGTTTCCACCGCAGATGTGTTGATAGAGGATTTTTCTCCTTCAGATCGGAGAGGTAAAGAGCTAATTTACGACGAGCTCATGAATATAAATCCTAAGTTGATCTGTTGCTCTATTACAGCGTATGGTAAGGAAGGCCCTCTCAAAGACGATTCTCCTGATGAGAATCTGATAATGGCTCGTATGGGTATTCTTGCTCAGCAACCGGGGTTTAGACCAGGACCGGTTCATGTAGCACATCCTGTTCCTATTACTGGCGCTGCTATCTTGGCATGCCAAGGAATAGTGGCGTCTCTCTACGCAAGAGAAAAATCAGGACGTGGCAGGCAGGTGGAAACATCCGTAATGGCCGGAGCTCTGCTATATGCCCCAAAGGTAGTGGCGGATTCGTTGATTCCGAGGGCTTATCAAATGTCCACCCGGGGAGCAGCAGCTTTCTACAGTGTTTACGAATGTGCGGACGGCAATTGGGTTCAGATTGGATGTATTCATAGCGGATTTGTTGACATAGCAGCAGCGGTATTAGGTATCGCAGAGATTGTAACTGATCCTCGGTTTGAAGGCGGAAGACCAACTGAAGATAAAGCACGACAAGAACTTGAAGAAATTGTGGCCAAAGCTTTCCTGGCCAAATCGTCTGATGAGTGGGTAGAAATATTCGACGATTCAGACGTTCCTTTTGCTCGGGCTGCTCTCACTCATGAAGCATTTGATAATCCACAGGTGTTAGCAAATGGTCTAGTTTTGGATGGTATTGATCCAGTTGTAGGCCCGGTAAGACAGATGGGAACTCTTATCAAATTTACAAATACCTCAGGTCGAGTGGCCTTCGATCGCCATTTACTCGGGCAGGATACTGAGAGTGTTTTAAAAGAGTACGATGTGGTAGATGTTCCTGTTCCCTCTGATACAAATAAAGTTCAATCCCAACATAAGCCGCCATTATCGGGTGTTAGAGTGCTTGAGATGACCAATGTTATAGCTGGCCCTGTAGCAGGAAGATGTCTTGGTGACTTAGGGGCGGATATGGTTAAGATGGAACCCCCTTATGGCGATATTTCCAGAGCTACAAATTCCCCCTATTTTCTCCATTTAAATTCGAATAAGAGATCCATTTCAGTAAACACTAAAACCGACGCAGGAAGGGAAATTGCTCAAAGACTTGCTGCAGTTTCGGATGTCATGTTAGCTAATATGCGACCGGGTGCGACGGATCGAATGGGATTGAGCAGAGCTGACCTTGATAGCTACAATCCTACTATTATAGAAGCTCACACCACCGCTTTCGGCTGGTCAGGTCCGTTCTCACATCGCCCTGGAGTTGATCCACTTGCTCAAGGATGGATGGGTCTTCAGATGGCACAGGCCGGTCATGGCAATCCTCCAGTCTTTTTGGCTTCTTTAGCACCTACAGACTACACCTCAGGGGGGCTCGTAGCTCTTGGGGCGATTATGGCCCTTTATCATAGAGAAAAAACCGGAGTATCCCAGAAAGTGGATTGTAATTTATTGAATGCAGGAGCTCTTTTGAGGACCGATGCATTTATGCAATATGAAGGCGTAAAGCCGCAAAGATCTGCTGATAAAGATCAAAATGGGCTTAGTGCGCTACATCGGTTGTATGAGACAAAGAGAGGGTGGATTTATTTAATTGCCGAAGGGGACGTGAAATGGAAGAATTTTTGTGCTGCGCTTGGTGAAAAAGAAATAACTGGAAATTCTCAATTTGAAACTCAGAGCAGCAGGGAAGATAATGATCAAATACTTTCAAAGGCATTAGAAAACATTTTCAATCGTAATGAAGCTGAATATTGGATTTACAAACTTAAAAAATGTGGTGTTGAAATAGCATTGGTGTCAGAAAACTATAATACCGAGTATTTTAACGATAGTCATGTTCTTTGTAATTCTCTTGTCGAAGAATACACACATTCCTTTTACGGAGCTATCAAATATTCTTCTCCTGGAATCAAATTTGGTAATACTGAGCCCGTGGATGGTAAGGCAACACCAAATTTGGGTGAAAATAATTACGAAATACTCTCAGATATCGGGTATGCCTTAGACGATATAGACCACCTTCATCAAGACAATGTTTTGACTGCCGGAGAGTTTTGAAAAAGGGACATCAGGGTGAAATGCCAATATTGATCTATGTGATAGATGAGGGGGGGAGTCCTTCTAGAAACAAAGTGTTATCGAAGGGATTTCGTACAGGGAAAAAGGTTAATAACTTTGCCTCTCCAGGGCCAAGGTTTCTAAATGCATGTGGTATGTTGGGTGGGACTACTAGAGTGTGATTTGAATCAACCAAAGTGGTCTCGTTTCCTATTTTGACTTCTAGCTGTCCTTCCAGTATTACTATAATTTCATCATCTGCATGTTTGTGAAGTGGTGCACCTGCACCCGTTCCGACTTTACTCAAAGAGAGACTAGTGCTTGTAGTACCGTCACCATCGGATACGATATTCCATTTCCGATAATTATTTCTCCAAGGAATTTCCGGTATTTCATCATTGTTTACAATAGGCATTCGGTTGGTCCTCCTGTCTGATAATTTAGTCGACTTATTGTCAGAATGTTATTGACTACTAATCAGGTTTGGTTGACGATAAGTGAGGAAATTTTTGTGCAAAATATACTACATACCAAGCGGGAAGTGGTACAGGAGCGTAATCACTTGATGTCCCACTTTTCTTCTGGTTAGTTAATTCCAATGGTATCAATACGCTGAGTTTAAGGAAATCCATTTGTCATCACTGCTTCTACTTCTGACAACAGCATCCAAAAAAGACATTCCGCGTAGGCCATCCTTTGATCCTGGATAGTCCTTTAAAGTACTGCGATCGTTCTTCCCATCAATAACTTCCGATAGATCTTCAGCAAAGGCCCGATAAATGTTTGCAAAGGCTTCTATATACCCTTCAGGGTGTCCAGCGGGCAGGCGTGCGTTTGAAGAGGCGGCGGTGCCTACAAAATCAGTTGCGGTCCTACGCATTTCGACTGGCTTATCTGACCATCTTACCCAGAGGGTGTTGGGTTCTTCTTGTGCCCATTCCAATGTCCCTTTTTCTCCATAAATTCTTATGTTCAAACCATTTTCCATACCGATTGCTACTTGACTGGCCCATAATATACCTTTAGCACCATTGTCGAATCGCAACAAGACGCTTCCATCATCATCCAACTTTCTTCCAGGTACAAATGTTGTTAAGTCACCGCAAATTTCAGTGATAGAAAGATTGGTTATGTATTCAACTAAATTGGCACAGTGAGTTCCGATGTCCCCCATGCATGAAGAAGCCCCGGCAAAAACGGGATCTGAACGCCACGCAGCCTGCTTATTTCCTTTAGTCTCCAATTCGTCAGCTAGCCAACCTTGAGGATATTCAACAATCGCCTTACGAATCATACCTATACCCTCGGTCATCACAATTTGACGTGCTTCCTTTACCATAGGATAGCCTGTGTAGTTGTGCGTTAAACAAAAAATCAGACCGGAACTATTCACTTCTTTGTTAAGAGCTATTGCTTCCTCAAGATTCATCGTCATTGGTTTATCGCAAACTACATGAAATCCGGATGACAAGGCCTCTTTCGCAATAGGGTAATGGGAGTTATTGGGTGTAACAATCGACACAAAATCAATTCTTTCACCTTCAGGCAGAGCTTTTTCACGTTGGAACATTTGGCAGTAATTATCATAAACTCGATTTTCCAGCAGTAATAAATCCCGCCCACTCAAACGAGATTTTTCTGGCGTACTACTAAATGCTCCTGCCACCAGTTCTATCTTATTATCCATTTGAGCGGCAATTCTATGAACTGGCCCTATGAAGGCATCTCTCCCGCCACCTACCATACCCATTTTGATTTTTCTATCCATGATATTACTTCAACTTTGCTTTCACGCAATAATGCTCACTATTATGATATTACGCTTGAGTGCCCCACTCTATTCCTTTAGGACGATTTATCAGATCTATCTTGTAGGGATCGACCTGGCCTTGCGACGAGGATCTATCTGTTATTCCGTCAGTAGGAGCAGCCCATTTGGCGGCGTTTTTTATGACCTGTAAAACCTTTGGGTGAAAGTAGGTCGGATATATCTGTTCACCAGGTCTGAAGTAAAATATTTTGCCTCGCCCTCTGTAGTAGCAACAACCACTGCGGAACACTTCTCCTCCTTCAAACCAGCTGATAAATACGAGAGAATCGGGTTCAGGTATGCCAAAAGGCTCCCCATACATTTCTTCTTGAGATATTTCAAAATATTCACCCAAGCCTTCTGCAATAGGATGAGCGGGATTAACCACCCATATTCGTTCCCTTTCCCCGGACGTGCGCCAATATAGTCCACCGGTCGTTCCCATCAATTTTCTGAATATTTTCGAATAATGCCCTGAATGCAGAAACACCATGCCCATTCCGTCCATAACTCTTCGATGAACGCGTTCTACTACCTCGTCATCAACCTCAAAATGGGCTTTGTGACCCCACCACGTCAGCACATCTGTCTGTTCTAGTACCTCTTCGGTTAAACCATGTTGAGGATCATCTAACGTAGCTATTCTTACTGAGAACCCGTTATCCTCAAGATGCTTCGCTATCGGGGCGTGCATTCCTTCTGGATATATTCGTGCTACATCTTCATCAAGTTTTTCATGACGATGTTCATTCCACACAGTAACTCTTGGCAAATCTGGCATAACAACTCCTCAAATGAATATTGTTTGGTTAAATTGGATCAAATTTAGTGGTCAGATCCAGAGGATTCCATATCTGAAGCGCTTGTAGCTAAGTGTACTTTAGATGGGGTTTTATTTCCAAGATATTCAGGCTTTTCATGGGGATACTCATTCCCACTAATTACTCAAGCCAAAATTGACATAACCCTAAACTTTTTTACCTACCTTAAAATATGAACAGGGTGTCCAGAATTTTCGGACGATACCTTAATCGCATCCCATAGACGTGCCATACGCAACCCAAGTTCAGGAGGAGAGGGATTCACAACATGTCCAAATTTAACATCCAAAAATTCCTGCCATACACCCTTAGATTCTGGGACTTGGATGCTTTCCCAACCAGCATCTCTGCCGAATTCAAGGTCCATGGTATCTTTAGGCTGTTGCCGAAGAATGTGTAATCTCTCACCCCAAGCCCCTGTACGAATTATTCCCTGGGTCCCGTACACTCTTATGTCAGAAGCACAAGAAGGAACGGTATTCCCACATGCGTTTATTGTCACCAAGGCGCCTGAAACTAACCTTCCCATAACCATCCCAATTATATCAACTGGGCTTCCTTCATTAGATATAACGGCCCAAACCGTTTCAAATTCTTCTGTTGCTAAATCAGAAATAGTGTTAAGCATATGGGCTCCACTATCAAAAAGAAAACCGCCGCCCGAGACATCTGGCTGCTGGCGCCAACCGCCCATGTCCATCCAATTCTGCCAAATGTTTCCGGAAATGTTAGAAATTTTCCCTATATCCCCAGCCTTTATCAATTCAACCGCCCGTCTTACATGATGAGATAGGCTGCCCTGAAAAGCTACAACAACCAATCTCTTGGTCTCATCTCTAGTTTTTATGAGAGCTTCTGCCTCAAACCCATTCATGACCATGGGTTTTTCCATAAATACGTCTAACCCTGCTTTTAAGCATGCTACTGCCTGACTGTAGTGTAAGGCGTGCGGGGTAATAATCATTACGGCATCGAGTTGCGAAGAGTAATTTTCTAAGAATTCAGATAACCTCTTCACATTGGTTGGTGCTTTTCTCCCATTGTCACGAAAAAGTTTAGCGGTTTCTGAATAAGCCTGGTCTGATGGTTCACTGACAGCCACGATTTCTGTATTTTGGAAATCGTGAAGCATACGACGAAGGTGGTTTCGGGCCATACCTCCACAACCAATCAACCCTATTTTTATCTTAGGATCTAAAAACAATTCTTCCTCCCCGTGTTGTTAGTGAGTTAAATTCTTATAAGTTTAATCCAGTTTTTTGGGGAGTAGGGAAGATGGGAAGGCACCGGAAACGACATTATTTTGCAATTACTCCTCCGTCTATTACGAGTTCAGATCCGGTAACATATCTGGATTCATCGGATGCCAAGTAAAGAACCCCGTATGCAACATCCATTACCGTCCCTAACATTTGCAAAGGGACTAACTGTAAGCGTTCTTTTCTTATTTGACTATTGGAAAGAGCATCTCTAGTCATGTCAGTCAAGATAAATCCTGGATGTACGGAATTACAGCGTATTCCCTCCGGACCATACTGAACGGCTGTAGATTTTGTGAGAAGCCTAACTGAACCTTTGCTAGCTGTATATGCGGCAGGTCCTATACCTATGAATGCCACGATAGAAGATATATTTACTATGGATCCACCACCAGCCGACCTCATTGCTGGAATCACAGCTTTGGTCCCCAGGAATACTCCCTTGGAATTTATATCGTTTACTCTATTCCACTCCTCCGCCGTTGTTTCCACTACACCGTGCCGCGATAAAATACCTGCATTGTTAACCAGTATATTAATCTCACCATAAGCTTCTTGTGTAAAACTAACAACATCATTCCAATCAGATGACTGTGTTACATCTACGTGAAAGAAACTAGCAATTCCTCCAGATGCAATTATCTCGCTCTCCAGTGCTTTCCCTTCCTCATCCAGTATATCCGTAATGACTACTTTGGCCCCCTCTTCTGCAAATAATTTGGCCTCCGCAGCACCTTGTCCTTTGGCTCCTCCAGAAATAATTGCCACTTTTCCGTCTAACCGAGCCATTAA
>CAZQPS010000055.1:0-26818 GCA_964595285.1 uncultured Dehalococcoidia bacterium
GATAGGCTAGGCGGTTTAATTTCTATTTCGTCGAGATTATCCGTATTCATTTTTTAGTATCTCCACAAATATTGACTACCGAAAGAACATCTATTTTCCTATGTACTCAAGTATTCAAGCCAATACTTGAATTCAAAGTCATATGATGAGACTCGCATTTATGCTATGTAATTGGAATCATATAAAAAGGATTACTTGTCAGTGCACAATTGAGTCGAGAAATAAGCCTAAAATAAAATTATTCGATTTATAGTCGGGCATGAGTATTCCGCAATAGGCTCTTTTAGTTTTGTATAAATTGCATAATCTCGGGTATTGCCCTGCCGTTGGTAAATCGGTCACCATAACCAGCGGAGCGTATTCGTTGCACGTATTCTTTTACCTGTCTACGACGAATAGCCATAAGTTTTCTAGCTCCTTCGTCATAATTTTTCACTCCACCGCCCAGTAAAATCGCCATGGCCTCGCTAGCTGGCGTGTCAATTGACGTAGGGTTCTGATTCCCTGCTACTAATCCCCGTTCTCCCTCATCTAGATAGCAATGAACTTCCTCTCTACGCTCAGGTTCAATTTCAGATAGATAGCGCATGTGCATAACCCCAAAAGCGACATGCCGCGCCTCGTCTTGAGCAGCTAACCGATAGATTCGTCTTTCGGCCTCGTTATAAGCCATTAACTCACCAGTGCGGAACACCGTTAGCACAGCGCCTTCACCAGAGATATGTAGGCGTGAAGACATCTCTGTAAAGTCTCTGGATAAATCTATGCCTCCAACAACACCACTAGTCGTAACATCTGGTCGCTGCATTAATCCCCCACCGTTAGCAAAAGCTCTTTTCCGAAAAACGTCCAAATGTCGTGATTCATCAAAGATTTGGCTAACCAGAAATTGTCGAGGTTCAAAAAAATCGGGGCTGGTGTTTGCGACCCAGCGCCCCGGGATTTCGGCGGCTACAAATTCAACTTCTGTTAAGAAAGTATCGAGTTGGCACTGCGCCCTCTCGATATCGTCCGGCAGCGGCTTGATGGTTTCCCATGGGATGTCTGTAGCAGAACTCCATTGGCGTTGCAGTGCCTCTTCGTATAAACCCGCGGCATTTGCTAACCAAATTTCCGATTTAGTACGGACGCCGTAGCCACCAACCCTGTAGGAGTTATCTCGCTTAGTTGACCCTCTAGGTCGTCCAGTCATGTTGTCGCTTTTATCAGGCGCGTCTCCGTAAGACCCGACTTCAATATCCTCTAGTCTCATACCGTGTTTTTCATCAGGGGTTGCGCTCATCCCCCACTCGCCTCTAGAATCCATCCAGGAAAGATCTAAAGAATTATCACTAGCGTAATCTTGGACAGCCTGTAAGGACTCGTTGGTGGTAGTCATGCTCTCTCCTCCACTGCTTTCCCTTGGAATCTAGGGCTAGACAAAGCTTTATCTGTAAATCAAATTTTGTTTATGCGAATAACTAATCCTAAGGCCGATTATATTACAAGACGAATGGACTCGCAAGCGGTCCATTACCAGAATAAATGATGAGTTTTCCCATTGGATGAACTAAAGAAGCGCTTTTCAGCACGCCGCTCCGGAAAGATTTTTTATGGCTGGTGGCTTGTCCCTGTGGGCGGGATCCTCCATTCAGTAAGTAGTGTTCCCCTCTTCCATGCCATGGGGCTCTGGTTTGTGGCCTTGGAATCGGCTTTTGGATGGAACAGGGCTCAAATGTCGCTAGCTTTTTCTCTCACGCGGATAGAGGGTGGCATAATGGGTCCAATAGAAGGATACCTTGTCGACCGTATTGGACCACGTCGAATCATTTTCATAGGGTTGCTTATAATAGCCGTCGGATTTTTCGTCCTGAGCCGTGTAACCAGTTTATGGATGTTTTATTTATCTTTTCTCATTATGGCCTTGGGGAATGGCCTTGGTGGCTGGTTGCCTATGAATACCTTACTAAACAACTGGTTCCGGAGGAATAGGGCTACCGCTATGGGCTGGGCGAGTTCGATTAGCAGAATGATCGCTTTGATTTTAATACCAACTATGGCATGGGCAGTAGATCCCGCAGAAGACAATCTTGGCTGGAGAGGGACAGCCATCATTTTAGGATTGATCACTCTGTGCCTAGCCGCGCCACTTACGAAATTAATAAGAAATAGACCAGAGGATATAGGATTGACCACTGATGGGGATCCGCTGGATGCGGATTCTGAAGCTCACGTCAACAACAATTCGATAGGCCAAAGTCCCAAGTCAATTTCAGGAAATCCAAATGTGAGAGATTTCACTCTTTCGGAGGCTATGAGAACTCCTGCTTTTTGGTTAATTTCGATAGGCCACGGCTTTACATCAATGGTAATCATAGCTGTGATGGCCCATTTAGCGCCTTTGTTGTCCTTAGACAAAGGCTATTCAGTGCCGGTGTCAGGAATTGTGATAACTACTTACACTGCCACGTCTATGATATTTCAAATTGTCGGCGGATATGTTGGAGATCGAGTTCCCAAAAGAGTTGCCTTATTTTTCTTTTCTTCAGTGCAGGCGGGCGCGATATTTATTTTACTAGCCTCTTCTAATTTGTCCCAAGTTTTCATATTTGCGGTAGTTTTTGGCGTTGGATTTGGTGGCAGGAATCCGTTGACCACATCTATAAGGGGCGATTATTTTGGTCGAACTTCCTTTGGCAAAATAATGGGCATGTCACAGTTGCCTATGAATGTGCTACTTCTCATTTCGCCTATTCTCGCAGGAGGATTTAGAGAAATATTTGGAACCTATACGCTCGCTTTTGGGATACTCGCGGCGTTGAATTTTCTGGGCGGAGTTCTTTTTCTTTTTGCCAAGCGACCGAATTGATTCGGCCACTTGGCTTCAACCCGATTAAGATCACTGCTGCGCCATCTTTTGCAGTCGCAGTACCGTCGTCTTGTCTCCGAAATTAACGAGTTATTCTCCTTCGAGGGCTCTTCGGACGCCTTCTCCTTCTTTGTTCCAGAAGTTATACAAAACTGCTATATCTGTCCCTACGGAGAAATGGCGTACCCCCATGTCTAAGTATTTTTTCGCTTCAGCAGCCGTATTAATTTCCACACGAGGGTTGAGGCCCATTTCTAAGGCCATCTTAAAAACTTTATCGTGAGCTTTCTCGACATCTGGATGATTTTTTTCGCCTGCTCGACCGATGCTCATAGAATAATCTGATGCTCCCCACTGAATCATGTCTATTCCAGGCACTGATAGTACTGCCTCTAAATCTTCCACAGCTCCACGTTTTTCTATCATTAGGGCGACTACCACGTTGTTTAAGGATTCAACATATTCTTTTGATCCTCCGTAACCCATGTAAGAATTACGTCGAGTTGCGACACCGTACCATCCTTTGTCATTTGGGGTGTCAGGTTTTGCTTGGCTAATGCAGTGCTGTACATCTTCAACTGATCGGCAGTCAGTGTATAGAACGCTGTCAAAACCAGATCCCACACCCCTTTGCGCCAAAAAAGCCTGATGGCTTTGATCCACTTTGATCATCATGCCTAAATTATGCAATTCAGCTGCCCTGCACATGTTGTCTAGATCGTGAAGATCAAATGGTCCGTATTCTGCTACGAATTCAACATAATCGTAGTGCCCAGTATGCCCTACTGCTTCGATGGCTGATGGCCAAGTCGAGTGAATATGGGTACTCAGTGTAGGTTCTCCTGTTTCTAATTTCTGCCTGATGATATTGGTAGTTTGCATCGGTTTTATCTCCTGTTGGTTATTTCGAGTTAATGTTAGGGGGCATTTATGTCATTCTTATACATCATTGTTGGGGCCTGTACTACATAAACACTCATGTGAAATAAGGGGGTTTATGTTTTCCCTATAAAAATCTCGTTTTTCACGTTTGTCGCAAGGATTATATTCCAATAGTGACAAATAGACCAATGGAATAGTCTAAGAGTTGCTCTTTTGAGAAAATATGCGATAAGGTATTCGAGAAGTGCAGAAAATTTAGAGAGATTTAACATCGTTTATTATGTTCGATAGTTTCGGTCTCAGATTTAATCAACCACCAAGGAGTAGCTAATGTCTATCAAACCATTTCATATAGATGTCTCAACCAAAGTTATTGATGATATGAAACAGCGTATTTCCAATACGCGGTGGCCGGACGAGCTGCCTGGTACTGACTGGGATTATGGTTCAAATATGGACTATGTTAAAGATCTTGCGGATTACTGGGTAACTCAATATGACTGGAAAAAACATGAAGCGTTCCTAAATGGATTTTCTCAGTACGTAGCTGATGTACAAGGAATGAATATACATTATGTTCATGAGCGTGGTGTGGGGGCAAATCCTATCCCGCTTTTAATAACACACGGTTGGCCATCAACCTTTTGGGAAATCAGTAAAATTATACCAATGCTGGCAGATCCGGCTTCCTACGGTGGGGATTCATCAGATTCCTTTGATGTCATAGTTCCTTCGATGCCCAGTTATGGTTTTTCAGATAGAACAACTGAGCGCGGGTGGAGTTTTTCCAAAGTGGGAGATCTTTGGTCAGTTCTAATGACTGAGGTGCTTGGATATGACAAATTTGCAGCTCAGGGTGGTGATTGGGGTGCTGGAGTCACTGCGAGTCTTGGATATAATCACGCTGATAAGATGTTGGGGATACACGTCACAGCAGTTTCTGGGTTACCCGATGTCGGACCAGGCTCAGCGCCTTTAACTGAGGCTGAAAGGACCTTTGTAGAAGCCAGAGCGCAGTGGCGAGAAGATGAAGGAGCTTATGGACATATCCAAGGGACAAAGCCACAGACGCTATCATACGGTCTCACCGATTCGCCTGTTGGACTAGCTGCTTGGATAGTGGAAAAATTTAGATCATGGAGTGACTGTAATGGAGATGTTGAGAGTGTGTATACGAAGGACGAACTGCTTACTAATATCACCATTTATTGGGTAACAGAAACTATAAGTTCTTCTATCAGGATCTACTATGAATCTTTGAAGGATCCCTTGGAACTGAAACCGGGAGAGAAAATTGAAGTTCCAACAGCAGTCGCCAGATTTCCCAAAGACATAAACTATCCTCCAAGGGAATGGGCAGAGCGAATGTTTAATTTGCAACAGTGGACTGAAATGTCTAGCGGGGGCCATTTCGCGGCTCTTGAGAAGCCGAATGAGCTTGTTGACGACATAAGGAAATTTTTTAGGAAATTTAGATAGGGCAACGCCTTTGAAGTTGATAATTGGGAATTCTTCTTTAAGGAATATTGGGGATTAGAATTTGTGTGGATATGGCGAGCACGTTTTTCTAGGACAACTTATATTTCAGGACAGCATGGGCTGAATCGTAGAAGTGTTGTTTGAGTTTGACACAAAATCGTCTTGACCGATAGAATGAAGGGGCGCTTTTGCGGTCTGTGTCGCGCACTATAGGGGGGATTGTATGCCAACAAAAGCCTATATACTTATTGAAAACGCAGTGGGGAAGTCTCGTGATGTAGCAGATGCACTGAAGGCTCTTCCCAATATAGAAACTGTCGATGGGGTAACAGGACCCTACGATATTATCGCTACAGTAGCAGCCCCAGATTTAAATTCAGTGGGAGACCTAGTGACAGGACAGATTCATACCATAAATGGGATCGTTCGTACAGTTACATGTCTTTCGGTGGGAAGTAGCTAGTTAGGCTGAAAAAGATGTCAGCTCAGTATCTATGTAGATAATGACCGAACTTGTTGTTTTTGATTTAGAAAGGGAAGTTATAGATGGAATTCCAGTTTACCAAGGACGAAGAGAACTTCAGACAAGAAATACGTTCCTTCTTGAAGGATGAATTGCCTGAAGATTGGAATGGCGGATTGTCTAATGACGATGAAAGTTGGGATTTTAATCTGGGTATTAGAAAGAAAATGGCCGAGAAAGGGTGGCTAACGATGGCGTGGCCGGAAGAGTATGGTGGCAAAGGGGCTACGCATATGATGCAGCTGATATTTTCAGAAGAACTCGCTTATCAAAGGTGTTCTGATGTTAGGGATAGTTTTGGAATTCAATTACTGGCGCCGACGCTCATGATTCATGGCACTGAAGATCAAAAAAAAGAATATTTGCCTCCCATAGCCCGAGGGGAAGTACAGTGGTGTCAGGGTTATTCGGAACCAGAATCAGGATCTGATCTTGCGTCTCTGCAAACAAGAGCGGTGGAGGATGGTGACGATTTTGTAATTAATGGAACTAAAGTATGGACCTCAAATGCTCATAGAGCAGATCACATATTTGTTTTAACTCGGACTGAACCAGATGCTCCCAAGCATAGAGGGATAAGTTTTCTTCTAGCTGATATGCGCCAGCCTGGAATACAGGTTAATCCTATTATTAATATGGCAGATACCCACGGGTTCAATATGGTTACCTTTGAGGACGCGCGCGTTCCTAAGAAGAATTTGGTTGGAGAGCTTAATAGAGGCTGGTATGTCGGAGCAACGCTGCTTGATTTTGAGAGATCTGGTGTTCAGTACTCCGCCGGTAGTAAAAGAACGTTAGAAGAGCTCATTGCTTTTTGCAAAGATACCGTGAGAAATGGTAAGAAGTTAATAGATGATCCTCTCGTGGCGAGAAAGCTTGCTGACCTTTCTGTTCAAACTGAGATCAGCCGTTTGATTTCTTATAATACTGCTTATATGCAGAGTCAGGGTCTGGTTCCTAACATGGAATCCTCCATGGGCAAATTTGTTGGTACAGAACTTCAACAACAGGTTGCCCGTACTGGGATGGAAATATTGGGTCTATATGGACAACTAGGTCCAGATTCCAAATACGCTGCTTTAGAAGGACGCATACAGCAAAGTTATATGACGACTGTCTCTGCTACTATCGCGGCCGGGACCTCAGAAATTCAAAGAAATATTATTGCGACTCGTGGCTTGGGCCTTCCCAGGGGATAAATTTGATTCCTGCCTGCGTCGTTGATTTCATAACGCCTATTTATGCAATGGACCTAATCGCATGGATCAGCCGTTGACTGGTGGCAAGTTTGCCGAATGAGGATATCCATTATCTCTGTATCTTAGAAAGAAGGAAAGCATGGATTTCAAACTCAATAAAGAGGACGAACGATTTCGATCTGAGGTAGCGGCTTTTGTTAACCAGGAACTTCCGTGGGACTGGCGCAATCGTTCACTAGACCCTGATGAGCCAGAAGATGCCGTCTTGGTGAAGGAATTCAAAAAAAAGCTTGCAGGTCAAGGTTGGCTGACAATGGCCTGGCCAGAAGAATATGGTGGAAGTTCAGCATCTCATGTTAAGCAGATGATATTGAATGAGGAAATGGCTTATAGGGGTGTGCCCGCAGGAGATGCTGGCACTCGGATGGTTGGCCCAATTCTCATGCTTTATGGTACAGACGAGCAAAAACAGGAATTTTTACCAAAGATAGCTGGAGCTGACATCGATTGGGCCCAAGGATATTCAGAACCTGACTCGGGTTCCGATCTTGCATCGCTTCAGACTAGAGCTGTTGAAGACGGCGACGAGTTTGTTGTGAACGGTTCCAAGATTTGGAATAACGCGCATTCAGGTGCTGATTGGATGTTTATGCTGGCGCGTACTGAGCAGGACGCGCCAAAACACAGGGGGATTAGTTTCCTCCTAACTGAGATGAAGAGCCCTGGCATTACCATAGAGAAAATTCCGATGATGTGGAATGCTCACCGATCCTTAGTAACTTTTGAAGACTTGCGTATTCCCAAAAAGAATTTAGTAGGCGAACAAAATATGGGCTGGTATGTTGGGGCAGCTTTGCTAGATTTTGAGCGCTCCGGCGTAGACAGACCTGCGAGAGCGAAGAGGTTACTGGAGGATTTAGTCAGTTATTGCCAGGTCACGAAGCGCAACGGTCGATTGTTGTCTGATGATCCCATAATACGCCGAAAGCTGGCTGAGGCAGCTGTTCAAATAGAGTCTTGCAGGATGATGTGCTATAACGTGGTGTGGATGCAGAGTAAGGAAATGATTCCGAACAAGGAGGCCTCCATTACAAAGGCGTATGGGTCCGAGTTGACACACCATATTTATGAGCTTGGAATGGAGCTTATGGGTATGCATGGACAATTGGAACCGGGTTCCAAATACGTGCCGCTCCAAGGACGGATTGAAAATGGATTCATGAGATCTCGTGGAGGCATGGTTGCGGCGGGCACGTCTGAGATTCAGAGAAATGTGATTGCCTCTAGAGGGCTAGGCCTGCCTAGAGGATAGACTCAAAACAAATGAAATTAATGTAGGCACGTTTTGAAAAATGGAGGGCAGATATGGATTTAGGACTTAATGAAGCGCAGCAAATGCTGAAGAATAGTGCGCGCGAGTTTTTGGACAGCGAGTGTACTTCCGACTATGTCCGTGCAATGGAAGAGGATGAGCGAGGATACACTGCTGAGATGTGGCAAAAAATAGCTGAGCAGGGTTGGCTAGGCTTAATGTTCCCTGAAGAATATGGTGGATTTGGGCTGAATTTTATGGACTTATCGATATTACTTGAAGAGACAGGGAGGGTAATGTTGCCTGGCCCGTTGTTCTCTACAGTACTTATGGGGGGAATGTCTATTTTGAACGCGGGTAGTGAGGAGCAAAAGAAAGAACTGCTTCCACAGATTGCTGAGGGTCAGCTCATAGTGACCCTGGCACTAACGGAGCCGACTGCTAGCTGGGATCCGCAAGGGATTCAGACTGTGGCGACTGCGGTCGAAGATGGCTGGATGATTAATGGAATAAAACTCTTTGTACCCAATGCCCATGTTTCTGACACTTTTGTAGTCGCTGCACGAACAGGCGAAGAAGATATGGATGTTTCTCTATTTCTTGTTGACCGTAATGCGAATGGTGTTAGTGAGACCTTACTTAAAACGATAGCATCAGACAGGCAGTCGGAGATAGTCCTGGAAGATGTTAAAGTGCCTTCTAGTGCCTTATTGGGCAACATAAACGAAGGCTGGGGAACTATAAAACGCGTGTTGGATCTAGGTGCAGTAGGCAAGTGTGCAGAAATGGTCGGCGGGTCGCAAGAAGTCCTTGATATGACGGTAGAGTATGTAAAACAGAGGACGCAGTTTGGAAGACCTATTGGTTCCTTTCAGGCTATTCAGCATCATTGCGCAAATATGGCTACTGATGTTGAAGGATCTCGATATATAACTTACCAGGCAGCATGGCACTTATCAGAAGACCTACCCTCGGACCAAGAGGTTGCAATGGCGAAGGCGTACGTCAGCGATGCTTATCGCAGAGTTTGTGCGTTAGGGCATCAGTGCCATGGAGCAATTGGGTTTACTAAGGAACATAACATGCAACTATATTCTAGGCGAGCGAAAGCCGCCGAGTTGGCATTCGGGGATTCTGGGTATCATTTGGAGAATGTTGCTCGCAATCTTGGGATATAGTACCTATAGGACTAATTAGGGTGCCACACCTGGCCGTCTTTGATTGTGAGGCGTGGAGTTATTCTTTCTTTAGCTGTTATTGATGTTCCGCTTCCGTCGCTGTATTCAAATTTTCCAGATTCGACTTCGATTACAGTAGCGTCACCTACGGATCCCACACGTAGAGTGCCTAGACTCCCATCTTGACGTATAGCTTTAGCTGAGGTCTGCGTACTACATGTTAGTACCTGATCTAACGACATCCCCAATGCCATATATAGTGACATTACTTCTGGCAGGGTATAAATAACTTCTGAGCCTGGACGTACTTTAGTTATGTCGCTACTCAGGGTAGACGGAAGGACATTTTGCTCGATAGCAGACATAGATAAATTAATGCCAAAATTTTTTCTGTCAGCCCCTATATCAAACAAAATACCTTTGTCTTTAGCCTCTTTAACTTCCGTTCTAACATAGCCTTTTTTATCAAGTACATTATTTTCTGCGCTGTGGAAAATATGTGTGACGATATCGCCCGGTTTTAAATATTCAAAAACCTTGGAAAGTGGTACAGGTACATTGGCAACATGAACCATTACGAACGAATCAGTGGCATCTGCGACAGCCCTTGCACGTTCTAATGCTGGGATAGTGTTGGCTTCTCCGCTAATTGCATGGTCTATTCTAATCTTTACGCCTAAGGCCACTTTTGGATTATCCTTGATACAGCGGATAGCTTCCTCGACTTGCGCGTAGCGCAAATCTTGCAACTCCCCCACCCTATTGGGATCCAACATGGTTTGGGGGCCACCACTAACTCCAATTGTTGGTCCAAAAGTTTCCCCTACACTTCGTCGTGGTGCCATCATTCCTAGCGCGGATAAGTTTACTAACGCCATAATACGGGTCTGCTGCTGAGCCAATATGAATTCTTTGAACCCTTCAAAATGTGTCCATCCTGAACTGCCAGCGTCCATTGTAGTGGTAACACCGTTTGGCAGGCATACTAGGTCCGCTGACGTTGAGAAAGGAACGATGTGTTCGAAATAATGTCCGTGAATATCTATCAAGCCAGGAGTTACTAATTTCCCTGATACATTCTTAGTTTCCTTGCTCTCTTCCAAAGGTATTTCTTGAGAAATTGCAGCAACTTTGCCATGTGAAAAGGCGATATCTAGAATTTCTCGAAGATTTTGTGTGGGGTCGAAGATTTCTCCGCCCTTTAGTAAAAGATCGTATTTGAATGACATCTGAGGGCTCCTTTCACTTGTGTGGATTGTTGGCTATTAACGGAAGTCCTAGGATAAATGTTTTGTTAGAATTGAGGTAGTGGGAATTATATTGGTTCGTTGATTAGGGCTAACAATTAGTATATCATCGGTGACTCGTCTATACATTAAGATGCAAAGGTTAGTACTTTTGACTAAATTAGGTTCTCACTTGACTGAGAGCGTGATTGAGCGGACAATAGTGGTGTAAAAATTAATTAAAGGAGCGAACTGAAATGCCACAATCGGGACAAGAATTGCTAGATGTGTCTATAGACAATTGTAAGGGTATTGTGGAAGGTTTGGGTTCAGTCAACGAGGCTTGGGAGACTTCAATAACGGAGATTTTAGATAAATTTGACGAAATAAGTGGCACGTTCTTTTTTAAGACGATGCCAGCTGTTCCGACAGCGAGGGCAGTTGTACGAGACTCTGAATCTGTTCTTGATCTACGTAAAAATGAGGACTGGGATGCTTTTAAGCCGGCTATAGAACAACTTATTGCGAGTTCGCAAAATTTGATTGAAAAAGCTGGCATGAAGGGTGTGACTCTTACATGAGTGGTCCAATATTAATAACAGGGGGAGCGGGGAGTGTTGGCCGCATGTTGGTGGAAAGACTTGTAGCTAATGGTCGAGAGGTGCGCATTTTCGATCTGCCGTTCATGGACTTTTCTGGCCTTGAAAACAGGTCGGATATTGGGATTGTTAAAGGAGATATTACAGATTCAGCACAAGTTGAGGATGCTATGGAAGGTGTCAGCGTAGTCCTTCACTTGGCTGCTTTGTTGCCTCCGAATAGTGAAAAAGATAGAGATAAGACTTTCGCGGTGAATGTTGGGGGTACGGAAAGCATAATAAATGCCATGGAGAAGGTTGCTAAAGACGCGGTAATAGTGTTTACATCATCTATAAGCACCTATGGCAACACAGAGACGGAAGATCCTCCTGTTACGACTGATCATCTTCAGAGAGCTATTGATATTTATGCGGATAGTAAGATTGCCGCGGAAAAACTGGTTAGGGAATCCAAGGTGTCGTGGATAGCGATGCGAATAGCTGGAATAGCGGTTCCAGCTTTTATGGAACCTCCCAATCCATGGCCATTTGTAGCCGAACAACGGGTTGAAATGGTACATAGAGATGACGTTGTAGACGCCTTGGTTTCTTCTGTGGATGCGCCAGAAGCTACAAATAAGATTTTCAATATAGCGGGCGGCTCATCTTGGCAACTCAAGGGAGAAGATTATGTTCGGGATTTTTATGGCTTTATGGGTGCTCCCGTCGAGGATGTAGATTATCGAGAATCTCCTGGATGGGTGGACTGGTATGATACAGAGGAATCACAACGTATACTTAATTACCAAAACAGATCGTACCAATATTACTCTGATGAGATGAGAGCTATCGTTGAGGAACTGATGGCTGAATAATAGGAATTTACAACGTGTTGTGATTTGACACGTTGGCGAATTCCCGGAGGGGAAAATGGCAACTAACGCGAAAGAGTCTAGAACTGTCGAGCAAAAAATGGATACTCTGCGCTCCATAATTGGGGAAATGGAATCCCTTATAGTTGCCTACTCTGGAGGTACAGATAGTGCTTTCTTGGCTGCGACGGCTAGTGAGATTTTAGGTAATAAGGCTTTATCTGTGACGGCAAAGTCACCGAGTCTAGCACCGGCGGAGTTGAGAGATGCCGTTGCACTTGCCGAGAAACTTGGACTCAATCACAGAGTGATTGAGACACATGAAGTGGAACGGGATGATTATGCAGCTAATAACCCTGATAGGTGTTTCTTTTGCAAGGATGAGCTTTACACCTATCTTTCTGATTTTGCCAAGGACGAAGAGTATGCGGTTATAGCTAATGGGACGAATATTGATGATTTGGGGGATTTTAGGCCCGGAATAAGTGCTGCAAAACAATATGGCGTCCGCAGCCCAATGGTAGAGGCAAATCTTACAAAATCTGAGATAAGGCACTTATCAGAGGGAATGAATCTTCCAACCTGGGATAAACCTGCACAGGCGTGTTTGTCATCCCGTATACCGTATGGAACTATGGTTACGGTAGAGGCTCTCACGCAGATAGCAGAAGCCGAGGAATATTTACATTCATTGGGAATACGACAATTGAGAGTCCGGCATCATGACACGGTGGCTAGAATAGAAGTGGAACCGGAAGATTTTCTGACTTTGTCTTCTGAGGAAGTCAGAACGGAAGTAGTTTCTAAGTTCAGGGAAATTGGTTATTCATATGTGACGCTCGATCTTCAAGGTTTCCGCTCAGGCAGTCTCAATGAGATATTGGCTAGGATTGGCAAGAAATCCTGAGTATTATTGGTGCTTTGGTGTTGTATTCACTCGAATTCCATTCTGTGTTATTTGATCATAATTTCTAAACCGATGATCAGTGATGTAACGCTGGGGCATAAAGCGTCGACGTACTGATACATTGCCAAGGTGCTCGCGTAAGAATGATGATGAGTTAAGATTATAAAAACGAGAACAACCGTAGATGATTTACGTTAGGGAAAGGTGAAATTATGGGAAGACTCGACGATAAAGTAGCTATTATAACTGGAGGAGCACGAGGCCAGGGTGCTGAAGAAGTGAGGCTTTTTGTTCAAGAGGGAGGGAAGGTAATAATAGCTGATGTACTAGATGAAGAAGGTGAAAGACTTGAGGCAGAATTGTGTGAATCTGGAGGCGAGGCTGCATTTGTCCATCTTGATGTAACCGATGGGGAATCATGGAATGCGGCCGTTAGTAAAACAGTTAGTTTGTTTGGCAAAATAGATATCCTAGTGAATAATGCAGGGATATATAAACCAGGCACTGTCGAACAGACGACTGAAGAAGACTGGGACGTAATGCTAGATGTAAATGCAAAGGGTGTGTTTTTAGGTACTAAATCTGTTATTCCATTTATGCGTGAGGCGGGAGGAGGTTCTATAATTAATATTTCCTCCGTAGCAGGCCTGGTGGGCGCTGTTATGACGGCCGCATATAGTTCATCAAAAGGGGCAGTACGCTTATTGACGAAATCTACAGCACTCCAATATGCGGCTGAGAACATTCGCTGCAATTCCGTGCACCCTGGCATGATTCAAACCGATATGCTAGATAGAGTGTTTGAGGGAAGGGAAGCACGTGGATTTCAGAATGCCGAATATGTTAGTTCGGTGCCGCTAGGGCGTATAGGAACGCCAAGGGAAATTGCAAATGGGGTACTGTTTTTAGCATCTGACGACTCTTCCTATATGACGGGTAGCGAACTTGTCATTGATGGGGGCATAACTTCAGGCTGATATAATTTAGGGGCCAACACAGTATTATTGAATAACCAATGCATTAGGAATATATTTCGTAGAGAGGTAAACGATGAGTGGAAATGGCAAAGTGGCAATAGTGACAGGTGGGGGGACAGGCGTTGGCAAAGCCGCAGCTCTCGCATTGCACGGTGATGGATATTCCGTTGTTATAGCCGGTAGACGTACCGAACCACTAACACAAACTATAGAAGAATCAGGAGATGATGGTTCTCGTATGATGGCCGTTCCGACAGACGTTACTGATCCTGACCAAATCAAGACATTATTTGGTAAATGTATGGATTCGTATGGACGTTTGGATGTTTTGTTCAATAATGCTGGAATGGGAGCTCCTTCTGTGCCTCTCGAAGATCTTTCCTTGGAGATTTGGACGAACGTGGTAAACCTAAATCTTACAGCTTGTTTTATATGTACACAGGAAGCTATAAAGATAATGAAGGCTCAAGATCCTATGGGTGGGCGTATTATAAATAATGGTTCCTTGTCGGCTCACGTACCTCGGCCAAACTCAGTGGCGTATACTTCTACCAAGCATGCGATCACGGGACTTACTAAATCAACCTCCTTGGATGGGAGAAAATATAATATTGCTTGTAGCCAGATAGATATTGGGAATGCAGGAACTCCTATGACTGAACGAATGGGAGGCGGTGTTCCTCAACCTAATGGAGAGATGATGGCAGAGCCTAGATTTGACGTTGCCCATGTTGGGAAAGCGATTTTGGACATGTCAAATTTGCCGTTGGACACCAATGTATTATTCATGACAATTATGGCGACCAATATGCCCTATGTTGGCAGGGGTTAATCAGATAGCTCTTAGGTAGGACTCTTATAAGGCATTGGCTACTACAAAAGATTCTACATATTGATTGAATGTTTCAGGTGATTCGAAATAGGGAGAATGTCCGGAATCTTCAATAGATACGATTTGGGCCCCTGGTATTTCAGTACATACTTGTTCAAGAGTCTCGGTTGAGAATATGCGATCTTTTCCACCAGATATCATTAGAGTCGGAATTGAGAATTTTGACAATTTGCTTGGACATATCATCATGTCTGTGATTCCACTAGGTGATTGCCTTTGTTCATTAAGCTCTGTCATAAGTCGGTATAAGAAAGCATTTTTTGGGTTTCGTTCGAATGCATCTGGAGCAAGAGCTATCTGAGGTTTCTTCCAGTTGGAGGAGTCTTGATTTTGCGTCCTTCGATTGAGGTCTAGGTCTCTAAGATCATCCATGACTTTTGTGGTTTTGATTCCTCCAGGGGTTGCTGATAATACCAGGCAGGATACTCTCTCTGGATTGGATAAAGCAAAATGCATGCCTGTCCATCCTCCCATTGATTGGCATACTAGTGACGTCCTCTCTATACCCGCATCATCTAACACGGCTTTAAGATCCTCTGAAAAGTACCTAGCGTGGCTTTCATTTGGCGTACATAACGACCGGCCCCATCCTCTGTGGTCAAATGTCAAAACTTTGTAAGTTGGAGCAAAATAGGGTATTTGATTATGCCATACGAGTGTATTTCCCCCTGCACCATGTACAAAAGTAATTGGCTGACCTTCACCGTAGAATTCATAGTAAATTTTAGCTCCTTGTGATTTTACATAAGGCAAATGATCACCCCTTTTTATGTTGAGACTCTTTATGTCTAATAAACGACTTCGTCCTTACGGAGCTGAGAGATTTCTTCTTTGGAGAACCCGAACGAGGCTAACGCTTCGTCTGTATGGGCGCCCAAGACAGGTGCAGGAGTCCTTACAGATCCTGGTGTGTGTGATAATTTAACAGGAACTCCTATATTTCGAATTGAGCCAGCTATTGGATGATCTAGTTTTACAGACATGTTTCTAGTCTTTACGTGAGGGTCTGAGTAGACTTGATCAACTTGATATATAGGTCCGGTTGGAACACCGGCTTTTTCAAGTATGTCTACCCAATGCGCCGTTGTTTCTGTGCCAAAAGTCTTTTCCATAATTGGTGTCAATGATTCTATGTTTATCATGCGCTCGGCGTTGGACGAAAATCTTTCATCCGATAGCAGTTCTTCTCGGGCTATTGCTTTGCACATACGTTCCCAGTTGTTTTGATTGGCGGCGCCGATGTTTATATATCCGTCCTTTGTAGCGAATGCCTGATAAGGTGCTATCATCCTGTGTGCCGAACCTAATGGAGAGGCTATTTCATTGGTTGCAAAATATGTGGCGGACTCGTAAAGAGTATAAGCAATGCCAGAATCAAGAAGTGAAGCGTCGACATGTTGCCCTTGCCCTGTTTTGAGTCGATTGATATATGCAGTCAATATACCTGTTGCAGCAAACATTCCAGTATTGAGATCAGCAATAGGGACTCCTACTTTTGCAGGAGGTGCGTCAGGGAATCCATTAATGCTCATAAGACCGCTCATACCTTGGGCAATTAGATCAAATCCGGCTTTGGAGGCGTATGGCCCGGTAGTTCCAAAGCCAGATATGGTGCAATACACGATGGCGGGGTTAATTTCACTCACTGTTGAATACGATAAGCCCATGCGGTCAACGACACCTGGCCTAAAATTGTGTACCAAAACGTCAGCTTTGGCGATCATGGATTTAGCAATATCGAGGCCTTTTTCAGATTTAAGGTCTAAGATCATGCTTTTCTTGTTTCGATTAAGAGTTAGAAATGCTGCTGACTCCCCATTTATAAACGGAGGGCCATAACGTCTAGTATCGTCCCCTCCATTTGGTTTTTCTATTTTTATAACATCCGCTCCCATGTCTGCTAGCATCATTGTGCAAAAAGGGCCGGCTAGAATTTGGCTGAAGTCAATAACGGTTATTCCGCTTAATGGAAGGTCATTTGACATATATCACCCCAGATTTTTACTATATTTTGAGTCGAAATGGTATTTGTTAACAAGTTTACTCTTTAGCGACCTATAAATCTTGGTTTCCTTCTTTCAATGAAAGCTTTTTTACCTTCATTAAAATCTAAACTATCAAAATTGGTAAATGGTAAGAGTCTTTCTTCTTCGGTCATATTGTGCAGGTGAGTGCGGCGTAATACAACATCACGTATTTTCTTGTTACGTTTGTGAGAAAGAGGAGCAAGTTCAGACATCTCCTTTGCCAGAGAATATGTATAGTCGTGAATTTCTGAGCCTTGAATCAACTTGGTAACTAGCCCCATGTTAACTGCTTCCTTCGCGTCAATTAATCTTCCGCTAAGGAGAATGTAGGTTGCAAACCCTGTACCAATTAAATTTATCAGTCGTCTCATTTCGCCGTAGCCCACGAGTATACCAAGACGGGCTATAGGGATGCCAAATATGCTATCAGGAGATGCTATTCTGATGTCAGTTGCCATGGAAAACTCGCAGCCACCTCCCACGCAAAAACCTCTAATCAGAGATATGGTTGGTTTGGACATATTTTCTGCATCGTCCATAGCTCCATCAAACGCGACAGCATAGTCTTCAGCGGTTTTTGAGTTGCCTCTGTAGGAGTCAAAGTCTTTTATATCTGCTCCAGCGGAGAAAGATTTATTTCCAGATCCTGTGAAAATGACTGCACGTACACTGTTGTCATTTTCCAAAGTAGATATGATTTTACGCAGTTGTAACCATCCGTGGTAACTAATGGCATTCCTTTGTTCGGGTCGATTAAATGTGACAGTTGCAATGCCTTCGGATTGGGTAACCAGTATATTTTCTTCCATTAATTTAGTACCTCTTTACTCTTAGTGATGGTGACGATAGGCGGGGTAGAATGTAATAATACAGGTGAATTATTTATGTGAGAGAAAGATTTACGATGCAGCAGGAGGTAACCAACCCCAGGGATGTGGTCCCCAAGTCGGCGAAAAGACTTCACCGGCTTTTATTGTTATAACTGGTTTGAGCGCTTTTTCTCCTCTTAATTTTCCACCGTCAGTGTCATGGAAAAGCCAGTCACCAGTCTCTTCAGATAACACACTTATGTCAGCTGTTCGTCCTACTTGGAGTGTACCCAGGGAGTCTTCCATATCAAGAGCCTGTGCAGGATTAAAAGTAGACATTTGGATTACTTCTTCCAAAGAGAAACCTAGTGCCATGAATCTAGATAGCATTTCTGTCATGCTGTGGACGGTTTTTTCTCTGCCGGGTGAAGTGATGTCCGTACTTATACTTTGTGGCTTGACACCTTCCTCCAACGCAGTTTTAGCCACTGCAAAGCTGAAATTATTTCGACCATGGGCTGTGTCTAAAAAGACGCCTCGATTTTGTGCGTCTAGAATCTCTGGAATTACATGCCCGTCAGGTCCAATGATTGAGCCTGCATTTCCTGTGAACAAATGTGTGATGATATCACCTTCTTCCAGCAAAGGAAGAAGTTCTCTTGTAAGGGTAGGTCCTGATCCTTTTTCAATGCCTCGATCACCTATGTGTACCATCAGACGGACTCCAGCTTCAGTAGCAGCTCTTTTCGCCAGAGTTACCATCTCAATTCCCATTCTAGGAACACCTGGTCCTATAGCACGTATTTTTACACCCTGAATTAGTGGCTTATTGTTTGTAATGACTCGTATTGTCTCTTCAACGTCGATATCTTCTCTTCTGGATGTATCTGGTTGATAACTTAACCCTGCTCTCGAAATATGAAGCATACAAATTATTCTTGTCTTATTATTTGGGATTACATATTTAGGGAATCCTCCGAATGTGTAGCAACCGGCACTTCCTGCGTCTACGACAGTAGTGACTCCTGAGTAAACACCTACAAGATCAGCATTGACGCCTGTTTGATTTACAGCATCATATACGTGAGTGTGTAAATCTATCAGTCCGGGAGTTACTATTGTATTGGGAATTTTTATGGTACGGACAGGATATGGAGGCGTTATGTTTGCCGAGATTTGAGTAATGATGCCATTTTCAATGAGTACGTCCAAAATATCGCGAGTATTCGTTGCAGGGTCTATAATAAGACCACCCTGAAGTAGCAGGTTTCTCATTTTCTCGATGGCCTTTCAATTGAATATAGTTAATGATGGAATAATAAAAACGCGCCCTTATAGGCGCGTTTTTATTATTCCATGTCTTTGAAAACCAGTCGTTTTAGTTGTCGTCCGCAGGTTGGAGTTCCCTTACTTCGACATCAGCTTGATGGCCGTTAACGGTATGTTCGTAATGTTGTTTCATCTTTTCTATATCAACATCATCGTTTCTGTCGAAGCCCTGCCCATTATGCCTGTCGTACGGGAATGGCTGGAATTTCTCGAAGCGGGCTGCAAATCGTTGCCGACTAGGCCTACGATCATACGGGAACTTGAATCTTTCACCGTCAGCAGGTTCTACTTCTATTATCTCGTAGTCTCGGCTACCAAGGCCGATTTCATGACCAGTATTAATGCTGGCAACTTCACTTTGTCCGTGGAAGGTTGCAGCAGCAGCTTCGAATTTTCTGTCTCCAGGATGATGGGCTTCCATCATTTCAGCAAGAGATCCAGGCATACCTTGGGCTTCTTTAGCCTTGTCTACGCACGCCATGTCAATTGCGACGGGATCTGTGCTCGCAAAAACTCCAAGATGAGGCACGATTGGTACATCAGCATGGTTTGCACAGTCGCATTTTGGCGATACATCTATGGCCATGTTTATATATCCGACTTTGCCCCTACCTACAGCTTTCTCTACTCCGAGACAAGCATCAGCGATAGCGATATCAACCGCGTCAAAATTAACGGCTGGGATTTCAGCTATACCACGAGGACCCATGACACCGAAACAGCCGAGACAAGTGGCACATCTGTCTCTGTCCCATTCAAGTTCGTCCTTCTCATTAATATGATAGGTATCAAAAGGACAGCAGTCTTCTAAAATTTCCCAGTCTGGGGTTTCTGCTTTACCCTTGAAAGCTTCAGGATGGAATACCGCAGCGGCGCCAAAGCCATATTTGGGATGGCCTCCCATATGTACGTTTAGCTTGCCGCGCTTGGACTGGCCACCGATACCTAGATTCTTCAATGCTCCGCCGATAACTCCCATGCCGTGACCCTTAAAATGGGTAAGGGTTATCAATGCGTCTGCAGCAGCGATAGCCTGAGCAACATAAGCTTCTTTCAGAAGGTATCCCTCGGGAACTTCTTGTCTGTAGTCGCTCGTTCCTATAAATCCATCCGCACATATGAAGGGGCAGCCTAACGTTGCCGATGTGTAGCCATTTCTTTCAGCGGTAAGAACAATATCAAGTTCGCTGGTTCGGGATCCCCAAGGAGAATAAGCAGATGTTGTGGTGTCACATACAAATGGCCTTCCTCCCAGCTCCTTGATGCGGTCTGCCAAAGCCCTTGCATATACCGGTCGCAGATAAGCAGAGTTGTTCCACTCTCCACAGTGTACTTTAATAGCCACCATGTCGTTTGGCTTTATAATCTCGTCAAGTCCCGCAGCATCGAAAACCGTCACCATTTTGGCTACAAGACTAGTCTCCGTGGACTCCGAGTGGGCGTCCATAAAGAATACTTTAGAATCAGTCATAGTTACCTCCACTTATTATCAAGAAAAACTATTTTATCAAACGTTCGAAACAGGGACACTTTCACAACTCTGAGAGTAGCACCAGATAGTGCGTTTGTCAATCAACTTATTGCGATTTACAATGGCCTTCCTAAATTAGTTTATCAGTCAGAGATGCCACGAAAATGACCGGCTAGTGATTATGGAAAATTGGGGACCCTGTCCAGCATGAACATGGGAGTTCTACTACAGAGCTTTTTATGTCGGAAACCTTTATACAACCCGTGTATGCCATTGCCCTGTCAAATTCTTCCCTCAGTATTTCTAGCATCTTGTGAACCCCGGATGCTCCGTCATAGGCTAACCCCCAAAAAAGTGGTCTGCCTACCATCACAGCCCTAGCTCCCAATGCTAGGGCCTTAAGAACGTCCTGGCCTCTACGTATTCCCGAATCCAGATATATCTCAGTCATACTACCCGACAGTGCTTCTGCTATTGGGACAAGTGTCTCAATAGACGACTTTCTACTATCCATCTGACGGCCACCGTGGTTTGATACCACTATGCCGTCCACATTATGCTCCGCACATTGAACGGCTTCTTTAACAGTGCTAATCCCTTTCAGCACTAGTGGCAGTCCTGTTAGGTTACGTAGCCAGTCCAGTCTATCCCAGGTGAGACCTGTAAACTTTGGTGGATCCCAGTCTATTTGATCTGGAATACCAACCTCCCGAAGTTGCAACAGATCGGGTCTATTTCTCAGGCTACCCCAATGGAGTTCTGGGATAGATTTGTAATTGTTCCGTAGATCCCTTTCCTTATGACTAGGAGACGGTTGATCTATAGTCAAGCATATTGCCTTGTATCCGGACGTCTTAGCTCTTTTTACTAGGTGTTCTGTAATTTCGTCGTTGTAGTGATAAAGTTGCCACCATAGCGGGCTAGAAGCAACTTCCGAAACTTCCTCTATGCTATATCCTGAACTTGTTGCGAGTGCCATAAGAGTTTTAGACATACCAGCTCCCATAGCAGTCGCGAGTTCCCCTTCAGGATGAGCCTGGCGTTGTCCGCCTGCAGGGGCGATCATAACTGGGAAACTGATTTTTTCCCCTAGAACAGTCGTGCTTAAGTCTCTGCCGTTTATGTCGACCAAGAAATCAGAATTTACCGTTATGCGATCTAATGCTTCGCGATTACGACGCTTAGTAATTTCGTCGTTACTGCCAGCATCAACAAAAGTCCACATGTTGTGAGGCATAGTTCTTTTGGCTAATGTTTCCATATCGTAGAGATTGACTGGGTACATAAATATCATTTCAAACTTGGTATATTCCATTATTCGCTTAATATTATTAATAGTCTCTCTCTTACGTCAAGCTGCTTCGCCTTATGTCTTATTTCGCTTATCACTAGTGTTTCCAAGTGAAAAATATGCTTCGGTTTTTAGAGATTGTTTTGCGTCTATGCATTAAACCCAAGATAAATACTCACTTTTTAAATAATTGTGGTTATAGCACTGTACAATAGGGGGCAAATTCCTCGTTTAGGTGAATGATTTGCGCGCAGAAAAAATTGAGATTTTCAAAAATGTCTATCAGATGATTGTTGGAGAAAGTGAATTCAAAGGTGTCTATCCACCTAATGTTTTTCTAATTCAGGGTGACGAAGGGTCAGTACTTATTGACACGGCCTATGGTGAAAGTGAAGAGATTAAATACTACACTGAAACTTTCGAGGCCTTAAATGGCTCAGATATGAAAGGTATCATTCTTACGCATAGACATGGAGATCACATTGGCGGAGCAAAATACCTAAGTAGAGAAACGAGAGCGCCTATATGGTGTCATATAGATGAAAAAGATGCCATAGAGAATGAACTTGTGGATGTGAGTGTAGATAAAACGCTTAACGACGAGGATACACTCGACTTGGGCGGTGTAACACTGCGATTTATTCATATTCCTGGACACACAATGGGTAGCCTCGGAATAATTCATACTGAAGCTGGCATCTTATTCAGCGGCGATATGATATTGGGTACTGGAACTACTGTTATCAGTCCTCATCAGGGGGACATGTCTTCATATATTCAGTCCATGAGGAGACTTTTGACAGTTAATGGCCTTGAGTTTATAGCACCTGGTCACGGCCCAGTCATTAAATCGCCTTATGAGAAATTTCAAGAATTGATCGATCATAGAATTGATCGAGAAGCACAGATAATCTCTTTACTAGAGGGAGCGGACAGGATTATTGATGACTTGCTGGAAGCTATTTATGTTGGCGATATTCACCCCAATCTCTATGACACTGCCAAGAGTCAGATTTTATCGCACCTTATCAAGTTGGAATATGACGGTCGTGTGGTAGAAGGGGAAAATGGAATATACCGGCTGGCCAACGATGGCTGTAAATAAATGAGCACACTTGAAGCTGCGGGAGTAATCTTCGATTTTGACTATACCTTGGCTGATTCGTCAACGGGGATCGTTAAATCTGTTAATTATGCTCTTGGAGAAATGGGCATACCTTTGCAACCCGAGGAGGAGATTTGTCAGACTATCGGGTTGTCACTTCCGGAAACTTTGCGTTCACTTACAGGCCTGGATAAGGAATATGAATCAGAGAAATTTTCAAAATTATTTATCCTCAAGGCTGATCAAATAATGGCAGATTCCACCAGCGTTTACGATTTCGTTGACGAAATGACGAAAATGCTTAGAGGCATGGGCTTGAAACTAGGTATCGTGTCTTCCAAATACAGGAGACGTATAGAAGGTGTCCTCTCAAGAGAACATTTGCTAAATAGATTCGATGTTGTGATAGGGGGAGACGATGTTTCTGCACTGAAGCCAGATCCTAGTGGTTTACTAGAAGCGATTAATATTCTGGACACGTCAACTAATACTAGCCTCTATGTTGGAGATAGTGTTACTGATGCTGAAACCTCGATTCGGGCAAACGTAGAATTCGCAGCCGTTCTTTCCGGGGTTACATCACGAGAGAGATTCCACACTTATGGTATTTCTAATATCTTGCAAAACGCATCTGAAGTGCCATCCCTCCTGACGAATGGTATATCATAGTTATATGAGTTCCTGTATTGTAAACGAGGGTAATAGCTACTAGTTATGCCAATATACCCCGGTAAATTAATAGCAATTTCGAATAATGTTAGGCGAGTAGAAGAATATATTTTCCCCAGATAATCGAAATTTGCCGGAATGGAGATAAAATGTCTTTTGCTGGTATTGATCTTTTTCCCTTTGAGAGTGAAGTGAATCTAAAGGATCATTTGGTGATAGGGGGATGTGATGTTTTAGACTTAATAGATGAATTTGATTCCCCTTTGTACGTGTATGATGAAAAAACTTTGCGGGGTATGTGCAGGCAATTTCTATCAGAATTTACCTCACGCTATGCCAATTCCAGAGTCGCTTATGCTTCCAAAGCTTTTGTAAATCCCGCCATTGCTAGGATAATATCTGAGGAAGGTTTGGGTCTCGATATAGTCTCAGGAGGTGAGCTTGCCGTTGCTAAGGCTGTCGATTTCCCGCCAGATAAAATCTATTTTCACGGTAATAATAAGACACCAGAAGAACTTGAATTTGCTTTAGGTTATGGAGTCGGACAAATAGTAGTTGATAGCTTTAATGAGCTTGTGTTTTTGGAAGACCTAGCTGCTCGTAAAGGCAAAAACCAAGACATCATGCTTCGTGTATCTCCTGGTGTAGATGCCCATACACATGAAAAGACAACAACGGGCATTTTAGATAGTAAGTTTGGTTTTTCCATTGAAACTGGCGATGCAACTAGGGCGATACGTGAAGCTCTTGGCGCTGAGCATCTAGATTTGAAAGGTATCCATTTCCATTTAGGTTCTCCGATTTTTGAATTAGAGCCTTACGAGTTCGGAGTTGAAGTTGTTCTCAATTTCTTGGCCCAATTTAAAGAGGAAGGATTGGATCTCAGGGAGTTTAGCCCGGGTGGTGGTTTTGCGATCGGATATGTAAGAGACAATTTGCCTCCGGAGATTGGGGATTATGCAAATGCTATTATTTCCTATACTGAAAAATACTGTGATGATCTTGGTTTTGGTAGACCACGATTGGTTGTTGAGCCAGGACGCTCTATAGTTGGCCGTGCTGGAGTAGCGTTATATACAGTAGGCGGCATAAAGGATGTTCCGTCTGTTCGCAAATATGTGTCAGTTGATGGTGGTATGGGAGACAATATTAGGCCGGCGATGTATGGTGCTGGTTATGATGCGGTCGTTGCTAATCGTATGTCGGCTTTACCTAGTGAAGTTGTAACCTTGGCAGGAAAGTATTGCGAGTCAGGGGATGTCCTCGTAAAGGATATTGAGTTACCGAGTCTTAAGTACGGAGACATAATTGCTATTCCAGCGTCAGGAGCTTACGGACCTTCGATGGCAAGCAATTATAATCTTAACGCTCGACCAGCAATGGTTATGGTCAACAAGGGGACTCCTCGGTTAATTCGTCGCCGTGAGACATTTGAAGATCTTATGAGGGCTGACGTATTTTGAGTATGGATTTTTCGATTTTCTAAGGATAGGGAAATTTGAGTGACGTTTTTACGTCGGGGATGGAGATAGGATATGCGTCTCGAAGGTAAAGTTGCTGTAATAAGTGGAGGAGCGAGGGGAATGGGTGCGGAGGAAGCTAGGTTGTTTGTTGCTGAGGGTGCCAAGGTTGTTATCGGGGATATTCTGGATGATGCAGGAAAGATGTTAGAAGCCGAAATTGCTGAATTAGGCGGCGAATGCCTGTTTATCCACCTTGATGTCACTTCTGAATCGGATTGGTCGAAGATAGTCGAGGCAGCAGTTAATGCCTATGGAAAGGTTGATATTCTGGTTAACAACGCTGGAATATTCAACAGGGCTAAAGTTGAGGAAGAAACATCAGAAGATTGGGATAGGGTTCTAGATATCAATAGCAAAGGGACTTTTCTAGGAATAAAATCGGTAATACCAGTGATGAGGCAAGTTGGAGGAGGTTCTATTGTTAATATTTCTTCAATTGCAGGACTGACAGGGAGTCTATATGGCTCTTCCTATCATGCTTCCAAAGGGGCTGTGAGATTGTTGACCAAGTCCGCTGCATTGCAATATGCAGGCGATGGCATTAGGTGTAATTCTGTTCATCCAGGGCTGATTGAAACAACCATGGCTAAGGAAGTGCTTCCGGACTCAGGCGATTTAGAAGAACGCAGAAGAATTCATCCGATGAGGCGACTCGGTAGGGCGGAGGAGGTAGCCAAGGGCGTACTTTTCCTAGCTTCTGATGAGTCTTCTTATATGACTGGCAGTGAACTCGTGATAGATGGTGGGGCCACAGCTCAATAAGTTAAATCAGCCGTTTAGTGAAAACATAAGAGTCTAAAGATGGGTTTGAGGTTTTAAGAATATGAACGATTTGATTTTTGGTTCTGCGAAAGGCATTGCTGAGGCTATTCGAAATAAAAAGGTTTCCTCTTTAGAAGTCGTGGACTTATGCTTGGCACGTATTTCAGAGGTTAATCAGGACATTAATGCTGTAGTTAAGCTGGCAGTCAATAGGGCTGAACGTGAGGCTCGGGAAGCAGATCATCTTTTGAGTAATGGTACGATCAAGGGCCCCCTTCATGGTGTGCCGATAACCCTTAAAGATTCGATTGATACTGAGGGTATAGTTACTACAGGCGGCACAATGGGGCGTAAGGATTTTATACCCAAGAAAGATGCGACAGTGGCTGAGAGACTTAGATCTGCTGGAGCTATTGTTATGGGTAAGACAAACACTCCTGAACTAACGATTCTATTTGAGACAGATAACGATGTTTATGGTCGCACTAACAATCCTTACAACGTTTCTAAAACCCCTGGAGGAAGTAGTGGTGGGGCTGCCGCGATTGTAGCTTCCGGTGGTTCTCCCCTAGATATGGGTAGTGATACTGGAGGAAGCATCCGTGTGCCTGCGCATTTCTGCGGTATTGCTGGGCTAAAACCTACCTATGGTAGGGTTCCGCGTACTGGCCACATAATACCACATGGTATGGGGGCGGTAGATGGTTATACCACAATAGGTCCGATGTCGAGGTTTGTGGAGGATCTTACATATACTCTCCCAATAATTGCTGGCCCCGACAATAGCGACCCGTTTATAGCGAACGTTCCCTTGCGATCTCCGGAAGATGTGAAGATTAGCGACCTTAGGATCGCTTTCCACACAGATAATGGGATATTGGCACCTGCATCTGATATATCGGATGCGGTAATACGTGCAGCTAAATCTTTTTCTGATGCTGGTGCCTCTGTTGTAGAGA
>CAZQPS010000056.1:0-7821 GCA_964595285.1 uncultured Dehalococcoidia bacterium
GAACGTCCTGACTTGGTGAGACAAGTTGTAGAAAAGGCAAAGAGCGATGGCATGTTATCCGCTTTTGATTCTGCTAAAGGACGACTTTCCCAGCCAATAGCATTGGGTTATTCAAGTGCTGGTTATGTTGTTGAGGCATCAGGCTCTGCTTCGATTTTTAAACCTGGGGACAGGGTGGCTTGCGCAGGGTCTGGTTATGCTTCTCACGCAGAATTCATTACTGTTCCTGAAAATTTAATAGTGAAAATTCCTGGAGAAATGAAATTTGAAGAAGCCGCCTTTGTAACTCTGGGGGCAATCGCCTTGCAAGGCCTAAGGCTTTCTAAGGTCGAATTAGGCGACTCGATAGCAGTTATAGGATTGGGACTAGTTGGTCAAATTGTTTGTCAATTGGCTAAGACATCTGGCTGTATAGCATACGGTATAGATCCAGATGTTTCGAGAACGGAGCTGGCCAAACGATTGGGGTGTGAGAACGTATTTACTTCTGAAAAGGCTATTGAGGATTATGTAAATCAAACTTCTTCTTTAGGCGGAGTGGATCATGTTATTGTGTGCGCTGCCAGTTCTAATAATCGATCAGTTGAGCTTGCTGGACGTTTAGCTAGGCACAAAGGGGATGTAGTAGTGGTTGGAGACGTAGGCATGAATATACCGAGGAGAACATACTATGAAAAAGAATTAAATTTTATTGTTTCTCGGTCTTATGGTCCCGGTCGGTATGATCCACTTTATGAAGAGAAGGGCATTGACTATCCACCGGCTTATGTGAGATGGACAGAAAACAGGAATATGGAGGCTTTCCTTGATCTGATACAGAGGCAGGGTATGGATGTCGAATCCCTCACGACACATAGTTTTGATATTGAAGACGCCCATGAAGCGTATAGTATCGTGACAGGTGACAGTAATGGGCATTCTCTTGCGGTCTTGCTCACATACCCTGACTGCAGTCAAACTACTCGCAAAACGGTATTCCGTGATGAGGTGAAGCGATCAGCATCAACAAGAACCGTGATCCCTGCAGTGGGCTTAATTGGTGCTGGTAAATTTGCACATTCTGTTTTGCTGCCAACAATAAAAAAATCAGGGAAAGTTGACTGGCGAGGGGTATGTACTCAAACGGGACTGAGCGCCGCTCGTACAGCTGATAAGTACGGTTTTGCCTACTGTACAACAGAAGAAGACGATTTATATAAAGACGAATCGATAAATACAATTATCATTGCCACACGGCATAATCTTCATGCGGGACAGGTGGTTGCTGCTCTTGAGTCCGGTAAGAACGTTTTCTGCGAAAAACCGCTTGCCTTAAACGAGGATGAACTTCTTAAAGTAATGTCTTGCCATCAACAAAGCTCAGATCAAATTTTAATGGTAGGTTTCAATCGTAGATTTTCTACTATGGGGATACGAATGAAAGCTTTTTTTGAAGATATATCTGAGCCTCTAATGATTACGTACCGCATAAATGGTGGCTACTTCTCAAGAGAGCACTGGACGCAGGACAGGAACTCTGGTGGAGGTCGCATAATCGGAGAAATATGTCATTTTGTGGACTTCATGACATTTGTCTTGGGAGAAAAGCCAGTGTCGGTACAAGCACACAGTTTATCTGACGGGCATTTATACAATGGAGACAATGTATCTATAACTATAGAATTTGGCGATGGATCCGTTGGAAATATTGTGTATGTCGCCAATGGAGACGAGTCTTTTGAGAAAGAGAGAATCGAAATATTCGGAGGAGGCCAGGTAGCTGTTATTAATGGCTTTAGGAGATTGGATCTAATAGCTAAAGGTAAGAGGAAAACATATAAATCGTCTTGGAGAACTGACAAAGGGCATGCCTCCGAATGGAAGGCGTTTACAAATGCTCTACAAAGTACACACGAGCAACCCATACCGATTGCAGATATTGTAACTACTACATTAACTACATTTATGATTGAAGAGTCTCTCCGAATAGGTCGGAAGGTTGATGTAGGGTATCCTGTGTTTCTAGAGAATATACCTGCCTTACGGGGAAGTGGAGATACTGAATAGTGAAGCGGATTATGCATGTTGTGGGCGCACGCCCTAACTTTATGAAAGCGTCTCCGGTTTTGGGCGCATTGTCCGATCATAGCAGTGTTGACCAAACCCTTGTGCATACAGGACAACACTACGATTTGAATATGTCCGACATATTCTTTGACGAGTTATCAATGCCTTTGCCTGATTTCAATTTAGGTGTTGGTTCTGGTAGTCATGCAGATCAGACAGCGGGAATCATGAAAAAATTAGACGCGTTACTTGCTGAGAATAGACCTGACTTAGTGGTAGTTTATGGTGATGTGAATTCAACGGTTGCAAGTAGCCTGGTTTGTTCGAAGCTTGGTATTCCAGTGGGCCACGTCGAGGCAGGACTAAGATCTTTTGACAGAAGGATGCCTGAAGAATTGAATCGACTAGTTACCGATCAACTTTCAGACCATCTTTTTACCCCGTCTACGGATGCCAAAATTAATCTTATAAAAGAGGGTATTCACGAAGAAAGAATTTATGAAGTAGGGAATGTAATGATAGATTCCCTAGTAAAGCTTAGGGAAGTAGCTGCTGAGAGAAGGGTTCTAGAAAGACAACTTGAAGGATTTGAGGAATACGGGTTGGTTACTGTACATAGACCGTCAAACGTTGATGAACCTGGATATTTTGAATGCTTATTGAATTGTTTAAATGGGATAAGTAAACACATTCCTTTGGTGTTCCCTGTTCATCCCAGAACTAAAGCCAGCATAGATCAATTTCCTTTGAACACTTCACATCTGATCATGACCGGTCCCCTCGGATATTTGGATTTTCTTGCCCTCCAAATGAGGGCTAAATTAGTTATTACAGATTCAGGTGGAATACAAGAAGAGACTACTTACTTAGGCATTCCTTGTTTGACGATAAGGGACAGTACTGAGCGTCCAGTGACTGTTACATCGGGCACGAATATTTTGGTTGGCAGGGATTTGGACAAATTAACCTGCGAGGTGGAATCTATCCTAAGCGGGAATGTTAAGAAAGGGAATATCCCTCCTCTCTGGGATGGAGAAGCCTCACTCAGAATTGCTGCGATATTAGAAAGCGTATAATTTTTCCTATCATTCTGTTCAATTTGCGAGAGTCTCGTGAGACGTTTAAATTACTATAGACGTATATTTTCCGCTTATTTACGGCCCAAGACTAGTCAATTAGAATTTTGGCATGAAACACCCGACGTAAATGAGGAAGCCGTGATGGATCGTTTAGGGCCGTACTATATGTCCTTTACTTCAAAGGCCAATTATTCTGGTCCCTATGATTCTGATGGTATCCCTTTGCTTGATTACAAAGGGGTAATAGGCTTGCAATATAACCCAATTGCAATAGCTCAATATGGGCTGGGTAATTACAATGTATTTGTTGAGCATGGGAAGCTTGCGAGTAGAGACAAATTTCTTTTGGCAGCGGAATGGTTGGTTGATAATTTAGTTGAGAATGAGCACACAGTTTGGGTCTGGCAACATTATTTCGACTGGGACTACCGTACTAATTTAGAGGCGCCTTGGCATTCTGGATTAGCTCAAGGACAAGGCCTATCCTTACTCGTCAGGGCGTACTCAGAAACCCAAGATGAAAAATATATAATTGCTGCCGGTAAGGTTTTCAGCTCTTTTTATGTGTCTACTGACTGTGGGGGTGTTGTACATGTCGACGCCGAAGGTTACAAATGGATAGAGGAATATATCGTTAGTCCACCTACGCATATATTGAACGGGTTTATTTGGTCCGTTTGGGGTCTATATGATTATTTTGTCGCTACACGAGACAGGAAAGCGGAGAAATTGTTTGGGATTTTCGTCAATACGCTGAGTCATAATCTCAAAGATTATGATGTAGGCTATTGGTCGCTATATGAGCAGTCAGGTACCAAGTTGTCTATGCTAGCGAGTCCTTTCTACCACAGTTTGCACATTGTTCAATTGAGGATTTTACATAACATGACGAACCTAATGATTTTTGAAGAATATGCAAGTCGTTGGGAATTATATAAAAGAAGTGTGCTAAGGAGATACTTGGCTTTCATTTATAAAGCGCTGTTTAAACTGCTCTACTATTGATGAATTAAACGATGAATATTTTGTACGTTTCTCAATATTTTCCACCTGAGATGGGTGCCCCTGCTGCAAGAGTGCACGAATTGTCCCGTGAATGGGTTCGGATGGGTCACCAAGTTACCGTGCTAACGGGATTTCCTAATCATCCCACAGGGAAGATAGATGAGAATTATAGGTCCAAAGTAAGGAAAATAATTTATGAAGAACATGTGGATGGTATAAGAGTCGTTCGCGCCCCATTGATACCATTACCTAACAGGTCTGCATGGGAGCGTATGGTTAATTATTCATCCTTTTGTTTATCAGGAGCAATATGCGGGTCTTTTTTAAAATCTCCTGATGTCATAATAGCTACCTCACCCCAGTTGCTAGTGGGACTATCCGGCTTATGGATTAGTTTGCTGAAGAAGGTTCCATTAATTTTTGAGGTGAGGGATTTGTGGCCCGAGTCTATCGTAGCCGCTGATATGGGTGGTGAAAGTTCTACAACAGTAAAAATACTTGGGAAAATAGCAGCTTTGTTATACCGAAAGGCTGCACACATAGTCGTTGTAAGTCCAGCATTTAAGGAAGTCCTGATTCGAGATTGGCACGTCAGTCCTCAGCGTATATCTGTAGTATCCAATGGTGTAGACACTAACTTGTTTAAGCCGATACCAAGTGATAAAAATGGCCAGACAGGTAAATTTGTCGTTTCTTATATTGGTACATTGGGTGCTGCACATGGTCTAAGCACCGTGGTCGAAGCGGCTCGATTATTGAGTAACGCAGATGCAAATGTACAATTTTTAATAGTGGGAGAAGGGTCAGAAAAAGTAGATTTGATGCAGCTTGTAAAGTCTTACAATATCGAAAATATACAATTTATATCGCAACAGCCAAGGTCGAAAATCCCAGGTTTCATTTGCGAGTCTGACGTCTGTTTGGTTCCTCTTAAGAACTCTGCCATATTTAAGACGGTGATTCCCACTAAAATGCTAGAGTTCATGGCGTGTGGCAGACCTGTAATATTGGGTGTTGAAGGGCAGGCAAAGGAAATTTTAGAAAAGGCGAATGCAGGATTGGCAGTTGCCCCTGAAAATCCCGAACATCTTGTTAAGGCTATAGAGCGATTGCGGAGCGACGAAAACTTGCGGAATAGTCTGGGTCATAATGGGGTTGAATATGTTTTTAATAATTTTTCTCGAGAGAGCACTTCTGTTTCATACTTAGAATTACTTGAGAATATTCTTTCTTGTAAGATAGTTTAATCGGGAACTATCTGCCCCTGAAGGCCACAGCATCTACGAATGTTTTGAGAAGTATCGTAATATCCAGCCACATGGATTGGTGCTTGATGTAGTACAAGTCGTACTCAAGTTTCTTCAGTGCATCTTCAACCGAACTCGTATTGCCTTGCTTGATGAGTGCCCAGCCAGCCATTCCTGGTCGGACTGAATGACGAAGCCGATAGAAGGGTATTTCGGAGTCAAATTTTTCGGCCAATTCTGATCTTTCTGGCCTAGGTCCCACTGCGCTCATATCCCCTTTAAATATATTCCAAAATTGAGGAAATTCATCAACATGTGTTGATCTGAGCAGTTTTCCGACCCGGGTAATTCTCGAGTCGTTTTTTTCTGTCCATAGCGGGCTTATGCCTGGGTCCAATTGGTTTGTCATGGAACGGAATTTGTATGCCACGAAGGTTCTACCTCCCCGACCAGTCCTTTTCTGAGGATAGAATACCGCTCCTCGGGAGTCTATTTTAATTGCGGCTGCAATTAGCGGGAGAAATGGGATGAGGCATATTAGCCCGGAAACAGACAGTAAGATATCCACGAGTCTCTTGAAGAAAGGGAATATTACACCGGTACTTGCATGTTCTAGGGGCAAGACGCTTAAGAAACCGGCGGAGGCCATCGCTAGTGGCACTCTTTCGGTGAGCTCCTCGTACAGGACAGACAAGGGGGTCAGTTGGATCCCCTGTTCTTGGCAGTCAATTAGGATTCTGATTAGGGCCTGAGTCTCTACATCGTTCAGGTTGACAATTATTTCTGAGACATGGTTCTCAGTCGCAATCTCAATTAAATTTGTTGTTGGCCCTAAAAATGTCAGACCAAAAAGATCGACACTTTCGTTATGACTCACGGTTGTGGTCGGAACATATCCGATTACTTCATAGTAGGGATTTGTGGAAATACGCAATGGTTCTATTACATCGGGGGTAATTGACGGGCTAGTAATTATTATGGCTTTTCTATTGAATTGTGATCGGCCTAGGTAAATTGTGTAGAAAAATCTCCAAAATCCTACAATTACAAAAGATGTACCTATGAAATAGAATACAAATCTTCTAGGTAGTTCGCCGGGTGACGAAAGGAAATAGACTGCTATGTAAATGGTTAGTAGCATTGCAGTCACTTTACACAGCGCTTTAAGTGTACTTCGCAATCGGGAGTTGGTTCCTATGTCATAGAAGTTATTCAATGCTCCAGATATGAACCAAAGGCCGCAAAGCACTGGAAACCAGTAGATGTGTGTAACTAGGAAAGCCCAGGAAAATGATACATAGCCCGCTGTCCAAAACCAAAGTGCTGCGATTATGGCACAGTTTACAAGGATAAAATCCATGAAGAGTAATAATCCTCGTCTTTCCGAAAGACGAAAAGGGAACGCAGGTTTAAATTTGGTGGGAGAATGAAAGCTCGATACCTCGAGATTTGAGTTTTGGCGCTTTTGAACTTGCTCACCTTGGCGTTCTATGGGGTCTGGAAACTTCAGCTTATCCCCTTCCTTATACATGGGTGCTTTACCGTTTAGTCCATATAGATATGTTCGTTACCGTGCAGAAACTTTCCCATGTTTACTATATGAGGGTGTTTTTGTATATAGAAACCGAGTGACCTTTGGATGTATTTATATTGGACTAGTCAATACATAGCAGAAAATTTCGCCGTTCAGCAACTGTCAATTGTGCTTCCCAAGAACTCCGAGTGATCTATTCTAATAGTCTGTATTGTTACTAGTAGGGCTTGCTGTGTGTTAGACATGGGGATTTAAAACGGGAAGCTATGAGCAGGTTATATTAACCGTTTATATCAGTTCTCGATGCTTTCACTCACCTGCATAATAGCTAGTCTATTCGGTTGATTTTTTGTTAAACTGACTAAGTCTTATTGAGGTCGGAAAAGTGATTGGATTATCTTGCAATGGAGATTTGCACGGATTATTTGAGAATCCACTAGTAATAAGCACATTAAGGCATTGCAATCCACGCCGTACCTTGAGATACTGTTAATGTTTGCCGAAGAGCGTCAGTATTTCTTTTAATAAGCGTTGGCAAGCGAGAGTTTTGAAATGCTGGGAATTGATTCTGGCTTTGTAATACTTTGGTAATAGTACAACTGAGATAATTCATAACGGTGTTCGTGAGGCGAAAAAACTAGAGCTGATCTGGATATAACTCTGAAGTAGTTTGTCCGTGAATGTGAAAAAGGCTTACGAGGGGGCTCTAACTTATTGACATGCGCCGCGGGACTTTTATATAGTTTCGCTGATCTACGGTGAAATATGTGGTTAGATGAGATCTATAAATGAGGTCATTATTAATGAAGAAAGAACACCGCTCCTCCAGAGCGGGCTCTCACCGCCTATGACGATTACGGCATTAGCGGTGGATTTTGGTTTATTTAAGGCAAGTCGAAAAGAATGCGAT
>CAZQPS010000057.1:0-28628 GCA_964595285.1 uncultured Dehalococcoidia bacterium
TGCCTCCCACACCACCCCAAGATCTAGCTGGACTATTCACACCGCCAGGTATTACTTTCTCAGCTTCGCTATACAGTCTCTCCGAATGTGCAAAAGATCTTGTAGAACTCAAGCAAGCACCTCAAAATTGGTTTTTAATTAGCAGGGAATTATCATACCATCTACAAGAACACTATTCTAATATCCATACCGCCATTACTCGTTTTTACTTTTAAAAGTGGAAAGGAAAACCATCAATAATAAGTATAGGTCCTATTTTTTTTGATGAAATACGGGAATAGCATTTTTTTGGGAGAACAATGTGGAATAACACTCTATATAATCTTTATGTATTAAACGTAGATTCCTCGTCAATCTAACTCACCGTGAGTTATACTAATTTGACGTATGGTCGGTTAAAATACTACATCTCTCGCTTTAATTGTGTGATTAATTACCAAAAACAATACCTTGAGATCTAGCGTCTTAACTAGGCTTAAACATAGCACTTAGGATATTAAATGAAAATATTAGGTATAGAAACCTCCTGCGACGAAACGGCCGCTGCTGTTATCGAAGATGGACAAGTCATCCATTCAAACATAGTTGCGTCGCAGGCCGAATTGCATGCCCAATTTGGAGGCATTGTCCCAGAAGTAGCTTCTCGGCAGCACATGATAAGTATCATGCCGGTCTTAAATGAAGCTATCGAGAAAGCAAACCTTGAGGCATCACAACTTGATGGGATAGCTGTGACACACGGCCCTGGTCTGGCAGGCTCCTTATTAATAGGCGTAAATTCCGCAAAAGGTCTGGCCTTTGCCCACGACCTTCCTTTCATAGGAATAAATCATTTGGAAGGACATATTTATGCCGCCTGGCTCGAAGACGGCGTAGATCCAGAGCACTCTCCCGGATTTCCATTGCTTTGTTTGGTGGCCTCAGGCGGCCATACTGATTTGATATTGATGAGTGGACACGGCCGCTACACATTGATTGCCCGAACAAGAGACGATGCCGCAGGTGAAGCGTTTGATAAGGCAGCTAGAGTTCTCGGATTAGGATTTCCTGGAGGACCAGCAATACAGAAAATCTCCGAAAATTCAAATGGTCTTGAGGAAAAATTCCCAAGACCCCGAGTTAAAGATTCTCTTGATTTCAGCTTCAGTGGCTTGAAGACCGCTGTGGTAAAACGAGCCGAAGAGAAAGGCATATACCCACCATCAGAGGACAAATCCGAACCTGAGCCACTTATGACTGCGAATATGGCTGCTTCTTTTCAGGAAGCTATTGTGGACACGTTAGTAACTGGGACTCTTAAAGCCGCAGAATTACACAATGTGAAAGGCATTATATTAGGGGGTGGAGTCGCAGCCAACAGCTTGTTAAGAAGTGAGATGGCTAGGCGCTCACATGTACAGGTTATAGTCCCTAGGCCATCCTTATGTACTGACAATGGAGCTATGATAGGCGCTGCAGCCTATTTTCATAGACGAGATAAAATTGAATACCAATGGGATATGGATATAATACCTAGTCTCAGACTTGGATAGTCCAAAACAACTCACAAAGGTAAAAAGTTTGACTATCTAGGAGAAAAAGGCCTAGTAGTATTGGCCTTATTTTGAGCATCCTTTACCAAGGTAAGGTTGCGAGCAAATTCATGGGCTTCTTGTTTAAGAAGCTCCGTAGTTAAAACAACACGAAACTCAAAAGAGCCTGACATCACTATCAATAACTTATTACGAGATTTAAAAAATCTGTCAAGGAATAGGTAAGATCCCATTAGCAACATTATTACCAATGCTGCCAATGATCCAATAGGATGCTCAATAACTTGCCACAATGAAAGTCCTACAACTATGGATATACCTGCCCACACGTAAGGAGCTATTCCTAGTTGCTCTGTTGTTATTTTTACAGTATGAAGGTCCTCTACAAATGATGCTGCTGTATTAGATTGTCTTTTAGATCGCTTATGCTCTATTAGCCTTCTGTCAGTTAAAACGAGAAAATTGCTTTCATCCCCATCCAGGTTTTCCCTAAGATCCATCGTAGCAACAGTCCGTTCCCCAGACAGTGGCTCGAGTGGTAAGTGCTCTAACATGTTTACATCCATTGTATTGTCTTCATTAGAAATCAATTTCCCCCACCACCTTAGACGGATGCTCTAACCAATATAATAACAAGTAAATTAACATTAACCTATAAATCTAATAGTAGTCCTAATCCTTAAATCCATTTTCTATAGTTCGTCTCGCACAATTTGCCCATCTTTCATAACTAAAGCGACCAACGAACCTCTCTCAAGTATGGATACGTCTTCAAGTGGATTCCCTTTCACCACTATCAAATCAGCCTTTTTACCAACTTTTACCATGCCTATCTCATCTTCCAATCCGATGCACTCCGCAGCCTGGCCTGTTGCGGAAAATATGGCCTGCTCTGGGGAGGCTCCAGCATCCACTAGGCATACTAGTTCATGCGCATTATTGCCATGCTCCCAGCCACCTTCATCAGTCCCGGCCACCACTTTTACCCCAGCAGTTAGTGCCATTTGAAGACTCTTCACATGATGTTCTCTAAGAGAAGCAGCCCTCGCTCTTCCATGAGGGGTGCCTTGTTTTTGATGGAAGGTATATACAGAAAACGTTGGAGCGTAATAGATCTCCTTCTGAGCCATTAATTCTAGAAGATCCGGATCTTCGTCAAGATATGTTCCATGCTCTATGGAATCCACACCAACCTCCACAGCCAACCTAAGACCCTGGCCCCCGAGCGCATGACACATGACTTTTCGCCCTCTAGAATGTGCCTCATCTACTACAGCTTCAAGCTCCTCTCTCTGGAACAATATATCATTGGGGCCTAGACCAGCGGCCGAACTCGCACCCCCGGTTGTAGCAACTTTTATAACGTCGGCCCCGGCCCTCACCATGTCTCTAACTGTCTCTCGCATAGCAACAGGTCCATCAGCCACTCCATCAGGTAATCCACTATCCTTACTATTGGGTGGGCCATATCCTAGCTGACTTCTCTTGTCGGCCATCCCTCCTGTGGGTGTGATAAACCCCAGAGCAACAAGAATCCTTGGACCTTTTATCAGTCCCTGTTCAATAGCCATACGAAACCCGGCATCTAGCCCTCCAGCATCACGGAGAGTGGTATAACCCGTTTGCAGAGTTTGTTCTATATATGAAGCAATCCTCAACATACGAGTGCTTCTAGGCTCCTCTAATCCCCATCGGCTAGCAATATCGTAACTGACAGAAGCGAGATGATCATGACAATCAATTAGGCCCGGCATTAGCGTACAACCGGTACCATCAATAACTCTATTGGCCTCTGCCGATTCAGACAAAGCCGATATATTCACGCCCGCAATTTTGTCGCCTTGAACCGAAACAGTGACACCCTTAGTGAGACCACCACCCGATCCGTCTATCAGATCAACATTAGTGATAATAGTACTTTGATTATCCATAGTTATCTAACGCTCCCAGCCTTACTTACGACAATAACTAGAATGATAGCATGCCGTCTACGTGAAGACATTCATTAATTAGACTATGTGATCATACTGTGTTATTCTCGCACGCAAGCAACTAGACATATGTGAGTAGCAAGCACTCAATGAGCAGGGGGACAAATGGAACGTCCTATTTTAAAACCTTTGGGAACTCCTACCGAAAACTTGGATACTCCAGCACTCATACTTGATTTAGACACTTTAGATAACAACTTGCATATAGTTCATTCTTCTCTAAATAACAAAGACGTCAAATTAAGACCTATCGTATCAATCCACGGTTGTCCAACATTGGCTCACATGCAAATGCGTGCGGGTAACACTGTCGGTGGAATCCAAGTTGCCACGCTTGGCCAAGCAGAGATTTTTTTCAAATCAGGAATCACAGACATTTTAATCACTCAGCCCATAGTGACGCCTGAAAAACTGAATCGACTTTGTATGCTTGCAAAAACCTGCAACGTAACGGTGACGATTGACAACTCTGATAGTTTAAAAGACCTTTCCCTATCCGCCTCAATCAACAAAGTAAATTTGGGCGTTCTGATTCTCATACACACAGTGATGAATGCATATGGTGCTCAACCCGGCCAAGTTTCTGCCGCTCTAGCTTATGAGATTACCAAATCCGACAATCTTACATTTAAAGGCCTTATAGCTCCAGAGGATTCCTCTCGATATGAAAATACTGAGGATTGGCAACGTGAGGTAAAAAATGCTGTTGGATCCGTGCTACAAACACGAAATTTAATAGAGTCCAAAGGCATTCCGATTGAAGTAGTAAATACTGGAAGTACCTGCTCATATAAAATTGTAAGTGAGTTAGAAGGAGTCACAGAAATTGCAGCTGGCACGTACTGCTTAATGGATGCTAGACACAGTCAGTTCATGCTAACAGAAACCGAGTCCAACCCACTTAAGCCGGCGGTAAAGATACTATCTACAATCACGAGCACACCTGAGGAGCGCCTGGTAGTTTTCGATGCCGGGGCAAAAGCAATTGGAAATGACCTAGATGCCCCTCTAGTCGACGGAATGCCTAAGGTTCGAATCTACTCATTGAGCGCTGAACATGGCAGATTAACTTGGGAGGAGGATTTCGAGCCGGGGTTTCAGCAACCAGACAACCTGTTGTTAACGCCCATGGATATCGAGGAAACGGTCAATGTATACGACTATTTCCAAGCAATTAGAAATGGAAAATTAGAAGCAATTTTTGAAGTGTCAGCTAGAGGCAAATATAAGTAGACTTAAAACCTCACTAGCTCTCAATACATTTTAGGATGAGATAGAAATGGAACATTATAGACCTGAATTGGGAACCCCTGTTGGAAATCTAGAGACACCCTGCCTCTTAATCGATATGGACGCATTAGACCACAACTTTCATATTATGTCTGATACTTATAAAGACACTGCGTGTAAGTTAAGAGCCCATACCAAGAACATTAAAAGCCCATTTCTAGCTCATGAACAGATACGACTCGGCGGCACCGTAGGGGGGGTATGCACAGCAAAAATATCAGAGGCCGAGGTTATGATCGATGGTGGCATTAAAGATATATTAATTCCAAACCAAATAGTTACTGCCGATAAGATATCTAGATTATGTGGATTAGCGAAACGTGCTGACCTTACTGTGGCAATAGACAATATTGAAAATGTCAGACTAATATCAGAAATTGCTGAGATCCAAGAAGTTAAAATAGGTGTGGTTGTAGAAGTGGATACCCAAATGCAACGCGCTGGTGTGAGAACTACAACCCAGGCAGTCGAGCTCGCAAAAATTGCAAATGATCTACCCGGAATTACTTTTAAGGGAGTAATGTGCCATCAAACACCTGAAGGAATGCCTGATAGAGAAACTAGGTACATTCAGGGCAGAGAATTTATACAAACAGCGCTAGATGCAAAACAGGCCATAGAAGATTCAGGCATAACCGTTGAGATTGTATCGGCTGGCGAAACTTGGACCTACGATCTCTGTGCAGATATTCCTGGAGTAACTGAGGTTGAGGGCGGTACATACGCACTGATGTCTCACCCGTATAATTATATGGATGAGTTTCAAATGGCGGGAGTAATACTTGGAACCATAATAAGTAAACCAGACAATCAAATAGTGATAGGGGACACCGGTTATAAATGTCTGGGTTCTCCTGGAGGAATACTTCCTAAAGTACACGACGTACCCAATGTTGAAGTCAGCGAATTGGGACCTGATCACATAGTGTTACACGACATGAGCGAGAATGGCCTAAATATAGGTGATAGGTACTCACTCGTACCGGGTCAGCAGGATATTATGGTTAATCGATGGGACCAATTTATAGGTATCAGAAATGGTTTAGTCGAATGTGTGTTAGATATACCCGGCAGAGGGTGCCACAACTAGATATTTGTGAGATTATTTGTCTGACGACCTTGTCCATTTTTAAAAGTACCATTCAGAAAAATAAGTGAAGAATTCAATATATGAGTCTGAGCAAATGGATGTTCGCCATATCTTATGACGTATTGAACTGGCTTGTGGAGGATAGAGTGATACCCTACCGTAAGCTTACCGCAGGCATGGTGTGGGGTAACGTGTTGGAAGTCGGAGGAGGTACCGGCGCCAATCTCGAGTATTTCCCTAAAAATACTCAATTGACTATGCTAGAGCCCGATAAACACATGGTTCGACGACTAAAAGCCACAATCTCTAACAGTCAAAGACATGCCGATATAATAATGCAAACAGGGGAATGTTTACCCTTTGCCAACGAGTCATTTGATAGTGTACTCACCACCCTCACTTTATGCATGGTCAAAGATCCAGACAAGGTTATAAGCGAGATAAGACGAGTCCTTAGACCTGGAGGTTCTTTTTTCTTCTATGAGCACATAGTCTCGCCGAGAAGTAAGGGTGAGTGGTGGCAAAATAAACTAAACCCTTTGTGGAAATTGCTAACCACTGGTTGCAATCTAAACAGGGATTTAACATCTTCAATAAAAGCTGCTGGCTTTAAGGACTACGAATACAAAACCTTTGACCTTTCAGTGAGACTTCCAGTTACGATTCCCAACATTGTTGGTGAGGCAAAAAAATAGAATCTCACGTTCCAGAGAACTTATTCTGAACAAAAAGAATGATAATCAAATAAGATAAGAAAGGACATTCACATGAATTTTGAAGACATTGAAGCGTATCTACGAACTCATCATAGAGGAGTTGTCAGTACCCGTAGACCAGATGGTGCGGCACATGTGAGCATCGTAGTTTGTGGTGCATATAAAGGCAATGCAGCGTTCGTGTCCGTTTATCCGAAATCCCAAAAAATCGCTAATCTCAGGCGGAATTCAGAGTGCACCATAATGTCCGTAGCAGACGATTGGTGGAGTTTCGCAGTCATCGAAGGGAAGGCTCGGCTTTTCGACTTTGATAATACAGGGAAAGAAGAAATGGAAACACTCCTTAAAGAAGTGTACATGTCTTGCAGTGAAACTGAACACTCTGACTGGCAGGAGTACCAGGAGGCTATGGTTAAGCAAAAGGCTGTCGTTGTACTAGTCCCACCAGAAAGAGTCTATGGGAGATTCGACATCGTCAGTTCTGGCAGAGGGAAAATATAAATCTACCAGCAACTCACTCGGAACAATTCCCATATCAACAGAGCTTACGGTTTAACCCAAGTCTCTGACCATGCCAGACAGGCGCTGCTGCTTTCAGTCGTTCCCCGATGCTCTGTTACTGGTACACCTTTTACAACAGACCCGTTAACCGTAAGTTGAGCTTTCTTAGCTGGGAAAAAACAGCTATACACACCATGGGGTCTATCTACATTGGTACCTGCCTGCACAGTAAGCATATAAGGTGTCTTAAAATCGTACCATGACAAATATATCGTCTCCTCGTCAGACTGTACTATTTCTGTCCATGAAGAGCCTATGTCACCGCTGTTTTCAAAAATGGCATCAATAACAGGAATATCTGTATCCGCAAAGTCCGGATAGAGGAAGCTTTCAATTTCCGCCTGTAGCCAACGTGCCAGAGCTATATTATCCGAATAGATCTTAACTTCATTATCTGTGACATCGCCTGTCATATAGAGTACATGTCCAGAACCCGCACCAGACATTAGCACCCGCCAGTGACTGGTTCTAGTCAACTGTAAACCAGTCTCTTCATCGTGGAGACGAATAAATGAATTTTCACCCGTAAGAATGACTCGATTGGGATCCGTTATATTAGACATGATTTCGTTCCTACCTCACAATATTTTGTTAGGATAAATATCGACTTCCGATATTGGTGTATCATCTTATCAGCGTGGGCTATTATTGAATAGAACTACCAAGAATTAGTTTAGTGAAGGTGGGCAAATGACCTGGCCAAATGATCCAAATTTTAGTGACATTACCGACAGCGATTACAAATCACAAATACTAGAGCATTTAGACAAAGAAATTGAACTAGAACCTCATAATAAACGGAACTACTTTCTCAGAGGAAATGCCTACCTAGACAAAGGTGCCAATGAAGCAGCAGCAAGAGACTACACGAAAGTCATTCAGCTAGACCCAAAGGACGCGGTCGCATTCAACAATAGAGGGATTTGTTACAGAAACAGTGCCCAAACTGAAAAAGCGATAATAGACTACGAAACTGCCTTAGCACTAGACAGTGAATATCGAGATGCATATAACAATCTAGGTATGGCTTATGCCGATAAAGAAGAATACACATCCGCCATTGAAAATTACACAAAGGCTATTGCTCTGGACGAACAATACTGGTACGCATTCAGCAATAGAGGAATGGCTTTATGGGCGATTGGAGATAGAGACTCTGCCATTAACGACTACGAGACGGCAAAAAAACTGCTCACTGGAAGCTAAATCTCGATATCGACCAAGGTATTAAGGGCCACACAGACTTTTCCTGTGTCTAGACACCCAATCATAGACTTTGGCCCCGAGTAGATCAACTCCAGGTACCAATAAGATAAGTGCGAGTGGCCACAAAGGCATCAAGGTCATGGAAAGTTTTCTAAAAGCATAAAACCCTCTGTAATAAACAGAATCACTGGAAGAGTTTTTACGAATTTCTAATAATACATTCCGTTCCATATCTTCTACTGTAATATCCTTAGGAAGATTTGATAGGGCCTGATAGGGAATCCAATATATCCTGCGACCTCTATCAAGCGCACACAACAAAGATTTTATCCATTCGCAAAGCCTGCATGAGCCATCGTAATACACTACGTATTGCATTCTCGTCCCCAATAACTATTTAACGGGAGCAATTTAATTATCATGCCGAACTACTCGCTGTGATTCTTGTTGCCCCGCAATCTGAGCGTTTCTGCAACCACGGCAAGACGCTTCATCAAAACCCCATGGCGAACCCATCATTACGAGGCTCACTTCCTGCAATAAGAACTCCTCCTACTTGGTCTTTTACAATGATCTGACCGCCTCCGAAATAGAGAGGATCAGGATCGAACACATCTATAGAGTGCCCCCTTTTACTAAGACCTTCATATATCCCGCTATTTGCAATTGTTTCCACTCCAATTACGCTCTCAACAGGTCTATAACTAAATCTAGGGGCGTTCAAAGCTTCCTGTGGATCTAAACCAAAATCCAACATATTTACAAGCACTTGGACCTGGCCTTGCGCCTGCTGAACAGTGCCCATAACCCCGTAACTCATCATTAATTCTCCATCCTTTGTAACAATTCCAGGTATCAATGTGTGAAACGGTTTTTTCCCACCTTTCAGATAATTCGGATGGGTCGGTTCCAGCGAAAATGAAGCTCCCCTGCTTTGCAAAGCTATGCCGGTACCTGGTACCACTAATCCTGAACCAAAATCTGAATACACACTATTTATGAGAGAGCATGCATTACCATCGCCGTCAATCACCGTGACATAGACAGTGTCTCCTTTTGGAATCGGCATTCCCACTGGCACCTTGTCGATAGCAGTCTTTTCCCTTATTAAATTCCGTCTCTCTGCCGCATAGTCCTTAGACAATAATCGTGATACCGAGGCGTTCATATGTTTCGGATCAGTGATATGAAACATCCCATCAGTCAGGGCTAGCCTTACCGATTCAATTAAATGATGATAGGTCTCTACCGTTTGAAAACCCATTCCAGCAATATCAAATCCTTCGATTATGTTTAGACCCATCAGAACATTGATACCTTGATTATTTGGGGGACATTGCCATATATCATATCCTCTATAATTAGTGTTAATTGGTTCTACCCAATCAGACTTATGATCCGCAAGGTCGTCTTTAGAAAGCCACCCACCCCGCTCTTGAACAAAAGTAGTGATTTTTTCGGCTAAACTTCCTCTATAAAATTCTCCACTTCCTGAATCAGCGATAATTTGGAGAGACTTGGCAAGTTCGGGTAATCGTACTATTTCCCCAGGACTGGGTGCCCTTCCTTCAACTAGTAATTCTGATCCTGACGGTAATTTAAGCAATCTTGAAGCGCAGTTAGACCAATGTCGTGCTATAACTTCTGAAACCGGGTATCCTTCCTCCGCATATCCAATCGCGGGGGCTAAAGCCGCCCTTAAGTCCTTCTGACCAAATCTCTCTAAGATTGTTTCCCAACCACTGACGACACCAGGGACGGTAATCGAAAACACACTATCGTCTGGAATGGCAGATAAATTCATATTCCTAAGTTGCGTAGCATCTGAACTAGCAGGGGATCTACCACTGGCATTCAAGGCATACAATTTCTTGTCTTTCTCCGACCATACTAGAGCAAACATATCTCCACCGATCCCAGTGGAATACGGTTCGACTACATTCAAGACTGCCGCCGCAGTAATAGCAGCGTCAATAGCATTACCCCCTGACAACAGAGAGCGAACTCCCGAAATAGTCGCGAGAGGTTGACTGGTAGATACCATTCCATTTCTTGCCATCACTGCTGATCTTCTTGAGTTAAATTTCATAGCGTTCTACTAATCCTTACTGCTAATGAAGATGCCAGACTTCGCAGCCTCCCTTAAGGCCGCGTCTATAGATACAACCGGAGGTCCGTTCCGTGTTAACACTAAATATCCTTTTTGGTTGGGTCTCACTGATATACTTCTCTCACCGTCAAGAGCTACAGTGCATGGCAACAAGGTTATTTCAACTCTGTCTCCAAATTGTAGTAACTTCCAGGAGCTAACATCAACAGAAGAAATCATACCTGGACCTGTAGGAGCTCGAACGCACAAACTAGAAGTTATACCTGACGCCAAATCAGGAAATGTTATATGTATTCCACGATCATCCTCCATGTAAGTTGGCTTTATTTGAGCACCTATTGCAGACAATCCTATACTTGAGGGCTCTGCCCTGGTAAGAATTAACTCGTGCAAAGTGTCCATATTCCATATCGCTCTGGATCCCACGAAAATTTCCTTTGATATAGCTACATCTACAAGGGCAATATCAACATATTCGTCGTCAATATATACCTCGACTGCTTTGCTCTTAGTTACAGCCTTATCCACACATATACTTCGGGTAGCTATAATCCCGGCGGCAAGACCGGCCAGTGTGCCTTCGACCATATAAGGAAATACATTATTAGTACCGGTGGAAATAGGTACCAAGGGGATCTCCCCCGAATGTCTTGCCGTTGCCCTATTAGTCCCATCACCACCCAATGTCACAAGACAACCTACGCTACGTTCAGCCATCATGCGTGATGCACGTATAGTATCTAACTCATCATTAAATACTGGCATGTCTAAAAATTCAAATTTGAAATCGTAAGATTCATCGTCCATGGCAGACCGGCCTAGACCGGCCATGTCCGGCATCATGACAACTTCCTTTACCCCAGCAGCTTGCAACCCTACGAATACACGCTTCAATATGTTGATCTTCTCATGGTTTGGAACAAATCTACCCTGTGCAACAAGTCGACGTATATCCTTACCAGCAGAGGGATTCGCTATTATTCCTACAGATGCCATTTCGGAAAACAAATGAGTGACTCCACTTCTCTACAATTCCCGCTTCTGAATATCAATTAACACGCTGGCCAGACCCTCCCGCACCTCACTAACAATATCCGGTGACCATTCATAAAATCCTTGCCCTGTCTTCAAGCCTAGATGACCAGAATTAACCTCTGTTGAAAGCAATCTATTCGGCACAATCGAATTATCCAGATCTGGCAGTATATATGACATTAATGCCGAGTAAACATCCAGGCCTGCGATATCCGCTATTGTGAAAGGACCTTCCTTTGACAATCGTCTGCCGAACCCATTGCGAACAACAGAATCCACATCTTCCGCAGATGCAACTCCTTTATCAACCAAAGAGAGGCATTCCCTGAATAGAGCGGCCTGTAACCTGTTGCCTATGAATCCCAAAGCTTCTTTCTTCACTACCACCGGCTCTTTCCCCATATACCTGTACAAAGCATGCATCTTGTCAACAACTTCTTCTTCAGTACCTTTATGGCGAACAATTTCTACCAAGGGTATTAAATAAGGCGGATTGAAGTAATGGCATACTAGAACATTCCCCGGCCTAGTTGTGTGTGAGGCCAAACTACTTGGCATGAAAGTGGAAGAATTACTAGCGAGTATCGAATGTCTTGGGGTTAGTTTATCTAACTCATAAAACATTTTTTGCTTCAATTCTAAATTTTCTGAAATAGCTTCCACAACGAGGTCCGCCTGGCTTACGGCTGAGTGCAAACTACTTGTATACACTATATTGTCAGGAATCTTTTCAAGATCAAGTGCATCTACTAGCCCTGATCTTGAAAGGGTGGACAGATTAGCTCTTATACTATCTTTAGCCTTGTCAAGAATTTCGTCTGACAAATCGTTTAAGGTAACCTCAAAGCCGGCTACAGCAAACTCCTGGGCAATACCATGGCCTAGTAATCCGGCACCCACTACGGACACCCTCTGAATATCTGTACCGGTCATTAGATACCTACTTTCGATTTAAATTTAGGAGTCAGTTTCCGGAACCGCATTATATCAGTTGGGAGTTCTCACTTAGTAAATCTGCTAATAAGAATATATAAGACTGACTTCAAACAGGAATCAATATAAACTAAGTGAGGATCTTTTCAATTCCTGGAGTTAAATATGATAAGCGTATTGGCGGCAGATGTTGGTGGTACCAGAACACGCACGGGACTTCTCAAGGATAATGGCGATATTGTGTCCCAAGCAGCTTTCAGCACATTACCCGAAGAGGGTAGTTACTCTTTTGCAAAAAGATTAACGAAATCGCTCCAATTACACATAAATTCAGCACCCCTAGGGGCTGAAATTAGAGGGATTGGAGTTTCCGTCGCCAGTCCAGTAGTTATGGACACTGGCCAACTAATTGATCCCCCCAATCTTATTGGACCAAATTGGAACGGATTTTCCATTTCTGATTATTTGAAGAGGCACTTTGAAATGCCGGTAGCCACTGGCAATGATGCTAATTTAGCAGCTCTAGCAGAACATCGAATGGGAGCGGGTATCGGCTCCCAAAATATGGTGTTCCTCACGTTAAGCACTGGAATAGGGAGCGGTATAATAATTAACAACCAACTGTACACCGGAGCCAATGGTTTTGCTGGGGAAATAGGACACATGACACTAGATTTTCAAGGCGAAATTGGATCATGTGGGAATATTGGTTGTTTTGAGACAATGGCCTCAGGCACGGCAATAGCCAATAAAGCAAAGGAAATTACGAAATGTACAAATTTAGAATTGCGACCTTCGCCTCTTCATAAAAATATCGGTGCCCTCGACGTATTTGAATCTGCAAAATCAGGGGACTCTACATCAACAAAAATTTTAGCCGAGGTTTCACAAATACTGGCCGCTGGTGTTCTAAACATAATTCACATATTTGACCCAGAACGCATAGTTATTGGTGGAGGCTTGTCTAATAATTTGGATTTGTTTTTACCTCAAGTTGAGCAATATACAAACAACCATGCAATGGCACATGTAGCCGGTCAAACTAGGATTGTAAAGGCACAACTTGGAGATGAAGTAAGTTTAATAGGTGCGTCCATTTTAGCCACTACCACATTGTTTTGATTTATTCGGTAACCGTGGTTTCTCCAGACTACGTGACGGCTTAAATTTGAAACCTAAAACCTAGAGGGTCGTCGTCAAAATCAATAGTGGAGAGGGCTTCTTCAGCAGCCTCTTCCAGGGATTGATCACCCGTATTCAGGGTACGCATCAGAGCCTGCTTGGCTAAACTACCGCCTATATTACCAAGAGCTTGAACAGCAGCAACTTGTACTTGTACATCTTCATCTTCGGTCATATCAATTATACTTGGCACGAGGTTCTCATCGCCTAAATAACCACAGGCATTCACAGCCTCATATCTAATTGAAGCATCTTCATCTTTCATGTCGCTTATCAGAAAAGGTAACCATCGATCGTCAGAGCTCCTACCCATGGCATAAATAGCACTCTGTTTCATTCTCAAACTATCACTATCATATGCTTCCTGCAGAATTCCTTCAATCTCCTCACTACTAAAACATCCAAGAGCTTCTATCGCTCTCCGTCTCACATCGATTTCTTCTTCCTCGTCTCCCACAATCTCCAACAAAACATTTCTTATTCTTTCCTCATCCCTGGATAATAGTTTGCCTTGCTGAGCTAATTCAGAGAATTTCAAAAGTAAAGTGGCGGTTGCAATACGGACCTTAGATGAGGGGTCTTTTTTAATCATGTTAATCAATGGTCTTATGATAACGCGATCATCAGTTTCCCAAAGCCCTTTGACTGCATACTCTCTCACTGAATCACTAGTATCAGCAAGACCCATTCGAAACAAGATACTGCAATCGACTTCAATATTATCTTCCACAAGATCAACTAATTTTTCTATGATTTGAAATCGTCTTGTTTCTGTGAAGGATATCCATTCAGTTCGGAAATCACCAAATTCTTCACCAGTAAGAGAAGACAGGCGAACAAGAGCAGCGTGTTTTAAAGGCCTGGATTCGTCTTTAAGATCAAGTATGAATTTTTCTAAAGTCACGATATGCACTCATATAATTATAAGAGGTCCCCTATGGAACCCGACCTACAAACCGCAGGTCCAGTCCACCTGACATTACGGTAGATCTCAGATTTTTGTCAATATGTAGTGAGTCTAACAATACGACGAATTTATTCAATTCCTTTTATGCATTACATACTTGGTTCATTTGCAAAACCCGAAAGAATTTATACTCGCTTGACACTCTTAAAGAAACACCTTTACTATCCAAAAATTACATAGTTTAAAGACCCCTTCCAATTGTGAAAGGAGACAATTTTATGACTGATCTAATTATAACCGGAGGGCAAGTGGTAACGCCCAACGGAGTCGGAGAATGGGACGTGGTGATAGAAGGCGAAAAAATAGTGGCCGTATGCTTACCAGGTACTATAAATCCAGAAAATGCTAAAGTGATTGACGCCCAGGGAAAGATTGTCGTACCAGGAGGAATTGAACCTCATGCTCATATAGGTGGACCCAGACAACCGGAGCGTTCAGGAGCTAATCCTGTTTCCTTGGCAGCTATTTGGGGTGGCACTACAACTGTATTAGATTTCGCTAACCAAGTACCGGGACATGATTTGTATCACGCTATTGATGAAGCACGGGACCGATGGCATGGAAATGCCTACACTGACTATTCTTATCATCCGATCTTTACAAGAGATACTGGAGATCTAGCGATATCCCAAATAAGTGATCTTGTTAAGGACGGTTTTGCGAGCTTTAAGATATTCACTACCAGTATCAGACCACCTAGTCCACAAATGCAAGACAACAAAACCGATTTTGGAACCTTGGCTGCCATAATGCATCAGATATCAGAGAACGGCGCAATGCTTATGGTTCATTCAGAAGATGACGATATGGTTGTTTACAATTACAGCCATGCAAAGGCGTGGGACTGGTGGGACTGGTGGAACCTACATAAAGTGCATTCTAACCTTTCAGAAGATGTGTCGTTTAACAGGGTTATAAGCCTCGCTAGAAGACAGAGCTGCCCGGTATATTTTGTGCATGTCAGTGCGCACGAAGGTGTCAACGCGGTTGCCAGCGCTAGGCGTGAAGGTCTACCTATTTACGGGGAAACACTGCACAATTATGCCTGCTTTAACGCCGAAAATTACCGGGAGGACAACGGGATGAAATATCATACCTATCCCTCCTTAAAAGCACCTGAAGACGCAGACAGATTATGGAAGGGTCTGCTGGATGGGACATTATCCACCGTTGCAACTGATCTGGTATCTACAACCTGGGAAGAGAAAATTAAATTCAAAACAGTTGCTGATGTTACTGGTGGTCACAATGGAATAGAAACACGAATGGGAATTGCTTTTACAGAAGGAGTGTCCAAAAGAGACATGTCACTACAGCGATTCGTAGATATTACCTCGACCAATGCCGCAAAGATCTTCGGACTTTATCCACAGAAAGGTGCTATCGCAGCCGGCAGCGATGCTGATATCACCTTGATTGACCCCAATATAAAAGGTCCACTTCAACTCAAGGATTTGCATCTGGAAGATTACAGTATTTGGGAAGGTTGGGACATAGAAGGATGGCCCAGCACTGTAATTCTAAGAGGAAATGTCCTGATAGAAAATCGTCGACTCGTAAAAAATCAAAAATCTGGGAGGCTACTTTCTCGCTCTATACCGAGTGAAGTGACAAGTAGACCAGTTTGTTAAAATATTTACGCCATGGATAACGAGTTAGAGGGATTTCATGCCAACGGTAACTTTACAGGAAGCTGAAAAAAATAATTGAAGGAGCGAAGGCTAAAATAGAAGAACTAGGACTCAAAATGGCTGTGTCAGTTACTGACTCTAGAGGAGATCTAGTCGCAATGATCAAAACTGACGGTGCTTCTTGGAGAACACCTTTTATTTCCAGAGGAAAAGCTGTTTCATCGGCATGTTTCGGGCGCCCATCTGGAGAACTCGAAGCCTATGCAGGCGCTCCAGTATTTCAAGCTTTTACCGTAATGCAGGAAGGTCATTTCATAATGGGGAAAGGAGCTTTACCAGTTTACAAAGATGGAGAAATAGCTGGTGCGGTTGGAGTTAGCGGAAGCGCTAATTCGCAAGAGGACGAAGATGTAGCAGCTGCAGGCATACAAAATGCAGGACTGAAGTCCTCATAAAGATATTATTAAATCGGGTCGGTATCGACCCGAGAAGCATCCACATATTCAAAGGCATATCGGGCAATCTTACGAACATCTTCTGGGATTTCGACAAGATCACCCTTATAGTTGAGAAGTTCCACGTTACTATGCAATTGAAATTCAGTCACCCACACCCAATCAGGGCTGATCTCGGAAACACTTCCTCTAACTCGACAGAAATATATCATGTCAATGTGGTGATGAAACCCGTCAATGGGATCATTGATATCCTCAATCATAATAGTAAAAGGTGCCGTGACCTGAGGAGGATATCCTAAGGCAATTACAGTGCCTGTAGGCACCACATCTGTTATTAAATTCGTTTCTTCGTATATTTCTCTCACTACTGCCTCTACCGGATCTTCATTGGCTTCAATATGTCCTCCGGGTGGAAGCCACATCTCCACTTTAGGATGCCAGTGAAGAAGTACTTTGCCATCTTCAATGACAAATCCAGTCACTGTAAAATGGCGTCGTATTTCTCTTTCTCCAACCATAGAAGAATATCTCCTTTATCCGGCAATGACAGATGCTTAGAATTGGTCACTGAGGGGTGAAGCGACTGATATTCACCTATCGCTCATACATAAGCCGTCCGTCAACAAATGTTTGATCGATATTGATATCACGTATGAAATCCTTTGAGACTACAGTCGGATCATGACTTAACACAACCATGTCAGCTCTCTTACCCACCTCTAACGAGCCTATCTCATTCTCACGCGACATCGCATATGCTGCATTAATCGTATACATTTGCAGCCCTTCCATAGGTTTTACTGCCTCTTCCAAAGCCAATGGCTCTGAGCCCTCTCGTGTATTTCGATTAACAATCGCGTGGAGGCCTATCATAGGTTCTGGTGGGGCACAAGGGCTATCTGAACTTGCCGAGAGCACCAAGCCTTCGGAAAGCATCGTCTTGAATGGGAAATGCCGCACGTCGCCCCCCATTATTTTAGCTCTCTTCCTAGACATTTCCCCATTGGTATAGACAAAAGGAGGCTGAACAACGGGGATTACTCCCAAAGATTTAGTTCTCCGTATTTGGTCCAATGTTGGTAACATAAAATGTTCGATTCTAAACCTAGGTTCTGATTTCGGAAATTCTCTAAGGGCCCGCTCAAATGAATTTAAAGCTTGATCAATACTCCAGGTCCCAAGACAGTGAATTGCTACCTGAAGACCTCTTCTATGAGCATCCATAACAAGGATATCTGCTTCTTCTTGGGAATAATACCTGCTGCCTACCTTCTCTTGATGACCGTGGCTATCAAAACGGATACTAGCAGGCTCTGGAAAGACAGGATCCATAAACATCTTAATCGTTCCACCCCTAAGCCTATCAGATACGTTACCATCGGGTATTTCACCTCGTGATGGTTTCTCCGGTGGTGCAAAAAACCCATCCCCAGCCAACATCTGATGCATCAAGATCGGTAGTTTTCCTTGGCTATCGGCATTTTGGTACATCTTAGATGCCAATGGTACTGTACAGGCATCCCCTATACTTGTAATACCGTAAGAAAAGTGCCGCATACTATTATGGAATACTAGATCATTTACACCGTCTTGATAAATATCTTGATATGCTTTAAATGACAGATCATAAAACGGATCCATAGCAGTTTCCCACATAGTGCCATTAGGTTCACCCTTACTATCGGTCCCGATTTCCCCATTTTTAGGTTGAGGGCTTCCTCGTCCAATACCTGCTAATTTTAGTGCCGCGCTATTGACATAGCATGCATGACAAGAACCATCTAGGATAACAACCGGATTATATGGGGACACCTCATCTAGTTCCCAACGAGTAATATTACGCGATTCATTTAGAAGGGATCCTCGAAAACCAAATCCCCATATAATACGTCCCTTAGGTGCATTGCTAGCTGAAGCTGCAATTGCCTCCAATACACCTCTAATACTTGTATGTGGAGGAACTCTGCAATCAACTGATACAGGTTGAAAGGTTGTAAAACTGAAATGGTTATGCGGATCCACAAATCCTGGGACTACCGTACGTCCATGCAAATCAATATATTTAGTGCTCGGATTCCCCAGTTTTGATACTTCTTCGTTAGCTCCGATTGCGGCTATACGCTGGTCTTTAACAGCTATGCCTTCAAAACGGTGTTCAAGCTTATCCATTGTTAGAATATTCCCGCCAGTTAATATCAAATCCATACGTAAGCCTCCTAATATATGCATAGTAACTCGTATTTAATCCTCGACACAATGATGTGTTAGAACCAAAGCGACCAAGCGATCCAGTAATCCGTGGTGGTCAGATTTCAGAAGACCGGATACTTGAAGCCGTGTATACAGCAAGACAGTCTGCTTGTACGTCACATCGTTGACTGGCCTGATATGGGTTATATGTACATTATCAAAATGTAATATCCCGTTCTTAAAAGTAGTCTTTATTTTAGTAATAAGACGGTTGCGATGATCCGATTTAGAATAACGGTGCCGAGGTATAGTCGGCGATATAAACGACGCTGGATATCGTTGACTTTTGATAACAGCTGGGCTATTCTTGATCCTATATATGTGGAGTTCATACAGCTGCAGGACCCGCAGTGTTAGGCTCTTTAACTGCTGGGACATCCACAGATTACACTCTAATTTTCTATGGTAAATACTTTTCTATTAATGGGAGCCATCATATGAACGATCCGTTGGTCATCGCAGGAAAACAATTTCAGTCCAGATTAATGATAGGCACCGGCAGACACAGAAGCATGGATGAGATGGTATCGTCCATAGAGGCGTCAGGAACAGAAATTATTACAGTGGCCATACGTAGACTTGATCTAAGCAACGCTGGCGAAAAAAACATTTTAGATTATTTTGACTGGACTAAATACACAATACTACCAAATACTGCCGGATGTAAAACCGCTGAAGAAGCAATTTTTACCGCTCATCTAGCAAAAGAAGTTACTGGATCTAATTGGATCAAACTCGAAGTTATACCTAGTGCTGATCACCTATTGCCTGACCCTATTGGCACATTTGAAGCTGCTCAACAGTTAGTGAAAGAGGGTTATGTGGTACTTCCATACATCCACGCAGATCCGGTTCTTGCAAAACGGCTTGAAGACATTGGTTGTGCGACTGTGATGCCTTTGGGATCTCCTATAGGATCCGGGCAAGGAATAGTAACTCTCGATGAGATACGTATTATCATAGCCCAATCCAGTGTTCCGGTAGTAGTTGATGCTGGTTTGGCTGTACCTTCAGAAGCATCACAAGCATTGGAAGCTGGCGCTGACTGTGTATTAGTTAATAGTGCCATAGCTCAGGCAGAAGATCCAGCTTTGATGGGAGAAGCATTCAAGCAAGGTGTTCAGGCAGGCCGCAAGGCTTATTTGGCAGGGCGTATACAACGCAAACAATTTGCCACTGCCAGTAGCCCTACTGAAGGAGTTGCTGTTCCAAGTGGAAGCGACTAGTCTGAAGATTGAACATTGAGGTTCCAGTACTCAGTCTGGTCACCGATAGAAAAAGGTGCGGTGGTCGTCCCATTGAGGATATCGTTGATCAAGCGGTGAGCGGTGGAGTGAACCTGGTACAGTTACGCGAGAAAGATTTGTCATCTAGGGAACTTCTAACTCTCAGCATCAAAATCCGTGCAATCACTAGCGGTCGAGCTCTCCTATTTATAAATGATCGTGTCGACATTGCTATGGTATGCAATGCTGACGGGGTACAACTTGGTGAAGAAGGCCTTCCAATTCGAGAAGTAAGGAAACTTGTCGGTAAGGACATGTTAATTGGCAGGTCAGTGCACAGTATAACTTCCGCGGAAACCGCACAAGAAAATGGAGCAGACCTGTTGGTGGTAGGAACCATATTCGAAACAGCATCACATCCTGAAGGAACTCTTGCAGGTCTATCCCTTATTGAAGAAATTACAAGGACAGTAGTTATTCCCATCGTGGGTATAGGTGGTATAACGGTAGAAAACGCGTCTGATGTGGTAAAATCAGGGGCGAAGGGAATAGCGACAATCACATCAATATCATTGAGTCCCAACCCCGAATATGCCGCTCAAACACTTATGAGCGAACTAGAAAAGACTTGGTTATCTGATTGATTGTCCTATGATTACAACGGAAACTCATGATAAAACTTCTCATAAATGGAAAAGAAGAAACACTTGATGAACCCACAAGCCTCGTAGAGTACCTGGATTCGTTGAATGTAAACAGACGCTTCATAGCTGTTGCCTATAATGGCACCGTTGTCAGGCGAAGTGAACTCGATACGGTGACCTTAAAAGATGGAGACAGACTAGAAATCGTAAGAGCCGTAGGAGGGGGCTAATCCAAGTTAGAGAACCTTCATAGCTTTGTATACTATCGAAAACGGGATCTTACTTAACCTTTCGTATTGACCTTCCCAAAACGGGCCACCATAAGGGGCCTTTATCCCACCAGTTTCATTCAATTCCAATGGAGTATATGGATAGGGTTCGACTATTCGTTCTATCTTGAAACCGGATTCAGTCAACATGCCAAACATTGATTCGAAGCTATGGAAAAATGTCATCCCGCTTTTGGCGTATTCTCCCTGTAAATCTTCCCAAATTTCCACTGGGGGATGAAAATAGTCAGTCACCATAAGAAAATTATCATCCATATCCCATTCAAATGCTGTAAGAGGATGTACCGTACCAACTATAAGAAGGCCTTCCTCCTTCAATATCCTTGCGCATTCTTCAAAGCACAGTGCCAAATCTGTAAAGAATTCCCAACCGAATACTGACATGACGATATCAAATTGATCTGACTTCAAAAAGGCTAAATGTTCAGCGTCCGCCATAATGAGCTCTACATTTGAAGAGTTTTCGCCAATCAACCTTCTAGCATGTGCGATCTGGTTCCTGGAAAAATCTATCGCGAATACCTCTGCACCCATATTGGCCAATGCTATGGCATTCTGAGCACCACCGCAGGCTATATCAAGTATCCTTTTACCTCTGACATCTCCCAGGATTTGGAGCTCTGACTCACCTGGACAAAGTGGGCCATAATGGACATCCTCAACGGATATAGCCGTCTGATTCTGGTAATCGCGGGACATCTCGTCCCACCCTGCTTGTATAGCCTTCCTCATATAATGTGAAGCCATATCTCAAACCTGATCATTAAAATACTCACACTGGCGGCCGGATAATTGGAAGGTCATTCTGTGGTGGCCCCAACGGAATTCGAATCCGTGTTTACGGCTTGAAAGGCCGTTGTCCTAGGCCTCTAGACGATGGGGCCACAAATGCATTCACGCCAAGCTAAGTTCAACGTGACCCAACAATTCTAAAACTTAATCCTCATACCCGCAAGGAAATCCATATAAATAAAGAAAACTTAACAAAGATTATGGATATAGCGCGAGCTGAGTTATACCTTCATCTTCTGGCAATCCATACATCAAATTCATGTTCTGTACAGCTTGTCCCGCCATGCCTTTAACCAAATTGTCTATACAGCTAATTACTATAAGTCTATTAGTGCGAACATCTACTGTTGGGTAAATCACACAGTCGTTACTACCGAGTGTCTGCTTGGTCATAGGGGGGACATCTACGACCTTTGCAAATGTTTCGTTCTTATAAAACGACGAATATATATCCTTCACAGCGTCCTTGGCATCTTCTCCAAACGGTATTGCTCCCTCTTTAAGCGGTGCATAACAACTAGCTAATATACCTCTAGTCATGGGAATCAAGTGAGTAAGGAAGGTTATTTGTAAATTCCCGACAGAATGTAATTCATTTAATTCTTGTCGAATCTCGGGAAGATGTCTATGGCCGTCGATCGAGTAGGCCATTACGCTCTCATTAACCTCGGAATAATGAGTTTTTAAAGACAAGCCTCGGCCTGCACCGGACACCCCTGATTTCGCATCTATAATGATGCTATCCTCTATAATACCTGCCTTAACAGCAGGAGCGAGACCGAGAATAGAAGCAGTGGGGTAACAACCAGGATTGGCTATTATGTCAGCTTTTTTTATGTCTTCTCTATGCAATTCAGGTAAACCGTACACCGACTCCTCAAGATATTCAGGACAAGGGTGGGTCACGTTATACCATTCTTCATATTCGTTGATGTCGTGTAGTCTGAAGTCGGCACTAAGATCGATGCCTTTTATGCCCTCTCCTTTCGCTTTTCCTATTCTTTCAGCGCTAGCCGCATGAGGTAGGGCGGAGAAAACGACATCAACACTTTCCGTAATATCCTCCGTTATAGTCAAATCCAAGTCTGACAGGTGCGGGAAAACATCCTTTAGTTTACTCCCGGCAGCACTTCTCCCTGTGACAGAGGTAATATCCGCTTCAGGGTGTCGTCTGAGTATACGTGCCAGTTCTATGCCCCCATAGCCAGTGACACCTATAATACCTACTTTCAATTTGCTCACCCCCTAGCAATGACTCGACGCTCACCAGTATAAACGGGTATAAATTAGGCCACAAGCCTAAATTGGCTATAATTCACCCATCATTTCGAAGTAATATAAAATCTTTTTGTCCGAATCTTACAATCAATACTCAATTGCAACAAAATGTTTTATAACTTATCCGCCAGATGAGGCATTTATACATTTGGCGCATAAAACTACAGTTTGTAAATCTTGTGACCACTGACAATTATTTCGGTTTGCGAGATTTCTTAGCTCTACTCAAAAGTCTATCTAAGCCAGGCTTAGAGGGACATCTCTCTCGCAATACACAAACGTCGCAAAGAGGCCTCTGGGCTTTGCAAACCTGTCTACCGTGTTGAATAAGGTACATGTGAAACGGGAACACATCCCTTGGGGCCACCTTATTTTCCAGTATGTCATGAGCCTTATCAACCGAAACCTTTGCCCCTATCAATTTCAATCTCTGAGATACTCGATAGATGTGTGTATCCACAGGCATCGCTGGTAGTCCCAAAGAAAAACATAAAACAATTGCAGCGGTTTTAGGTCCAATGCCATTTAGTCTTTTTAGCCAGGTTTTGGCTTCGGAGAGTGGCATCTCTCTCAAAAATGACAAGTCAAAATTTCCGTTCTCCAGCAAGACCTGATTGAGAACATCTTTTATACGAGGCGCCTTCTGCTTTGCGAGACCCCCACGGCGTATGGCATTTTCTATTTCCTGCACGGGTGCGTCAGCAATTTCTTCCATAGAGGCAAATTTGTCCATCAAGCTCTTAAAAGCTCGTTCAGAATTCAAATCAGAAGTGTGCTGAGACAGAATTGTATAAACCAATTCTTCTATTGGAGTATAGCGGGTATACCAATTAACAGGTCCATACTCAGGCCCCAGGAATTCCATGACGTCTTCTACTTTGACCTTACGTCGCTGCATTTTGAGAGTCTGTTTCAAATTGTTGAACCCATCACTCACAGAATATAATTTACGAACAATTATTTACCGAGAGCACCTACAATAGCATCGCCAACCTGAGAAGTACTTGAAGATCCTCCAAGGTCGCCTGTAACAATTTCACCTTGCTCCAAAATAAATAATACGGCTTTTTCTATTTCCTCAGCAGCATCTTCCTCGCCAAAATGCTGCAGCATCATAGCACCGGACAATATAGCAGCCATCGGATTTGCGATGCCTTGACCCATTATGTCGGGAGCTGTCCCATGTACCGGTTCGAACATAGATGGAAATCTACGCTCAGGATCCTTGTTACTACTGGCCGCGAGCCCCATGCTCCCAGTGATTATCGCCCCAATATCGGTAAGGATGTCACCGAACAGATTACTTCCAACCACTACATCAAAGCTTTCAGGCCTTCGTATAAAGTCCATACATGCAGCATCTATCAATAGAGACCCAGTCTCAATATCTGGATAATTTCTGGAAATACTTTCAAATGCATTATCCCAAAGCACCATCCCGTACCCGAGTGCATTTGATTTTGTAATAGAGGTTACGTGCTTTTTGCCGCCACGCTGGCGGGCAACCTCAAAAGCATAAGATATTATCCTCTCGCATCCCTTCCTAGTGAAGACACCCGATTGAATCGCTATTTCGTCAGGAGTGCCTCCATACAAGAAACCGCCAACATCCGCATACTCACCTTCAGTGTTCTCCCTGATAACCATAATATCAATATCATAGGGTTTCTTGCCTTTAAGAGGAGAGTCTATGCCAGGGTAAAGAACACTCGGACGTTCGCAAACATACTGATCAAATGAGCGCCTTATGGGTAAGAGAAGATTATTCAATGTGATGTGGTCTTGAACCTCAGGATGTCCCACCGCCCCGAAAAAAATAGCATCATTCTGGGACATTAGGTCCAGAGCATCGGAAGGCATCATTTCGTTGTGTTGAAAATAGTAATCGGTGCCCCATGGATACTCGTTGAATTTCCAAGAAAAATTGTGATTGCTAGCTACGGCGTTGAGGACTTTTATGCCCTCCTCCATCACTTCCACTCCAATTCCATCGCCTCTAATGACTGCTATATTAAACTCTGGCATATTAATCCTTTTCTAGTCTAAAACCACATATTTACATATTTCTTTGACAATTACCAATATTACATCAAAGTGAAATAGACTTACAGACTAGGCGAATTCAACTCATCAGAAGCATATCTTTTTAATAAGCTAGACTTAAACAGTGGCAGATGATTGTCCAGGCCTATCAAAACGTGAAACTATTTCTTTTAATAAAGTTCGTTCGCCTGGACTAATCTCAGATAGCACCCAACGAAGCACCCATTCAGGATCCTCCGCCCCATCTTGTATCAATAAGCGTCTAGCAAGTTCCAGCTCCTGGGCTGCATCAAAATATTCCTTAACCATCGGACATATGAAGGCCTCTTCATTTTCGAAATGGTCATACTCTAAGATACGCATGGCCATAACTTTTCGATAGAGATGCCTTCTGGTTCTTGCAACTATTCTCTCATTACCAATGTTTCGCTTGAGAATATTTTTTATATCTTCAATATGCTCCAGCAAGTCACCATGCTGGTCTTCATCCATATTTAATATCATTTGTTTAACGCTATCCTCAAGCTCTGCTGAATCACCTCTTTTCAGGTAGGCAGTAATATCTTCTTCAGTTCTCCGTAATTGTTCGTGTTCAGATTCGTTATCTCGAGCAAAGTGACTGTCCAAGCTAGGTGTCATTACTTCATCTTCTGTATCAACGTGATATAGCAACTGGGACACCCAATGCTCGAAAGACTCCTTGAATGCATCAAGATCTCCGCCTGCTTCTCCTTCAAATGCCAATTTCTCAACACGTGTTGAGAGATTATGAAAAGCCTTATGCATTAGCAACATAATGTCTATCGGACTTTCGAGCTGCTTTATTTCCTCGTGCATATTTATCGCTCCTACCTTCGGAAAAGCTTAAAGCTTGAAATATCTTACGAAGGTCATTCTCAAAATTGCTTTTCTATTTTTGCTATTTGATTGTTTTCTTCCTCGGAGAGTTCTATTGACAGCCATTCAATTACCCAACGAGGCTCATCTGCAAGATCATCTATCAACAATCCTTTAACGACTTCCATTTGCGTATCTTGATCTATGAACTCCAGAACTATAGGCATTAGCAAAAATTGCTCGTACTCTAAATGATCTTTCTGAGCTATTCCCAACTGTACGGTCTTTTCCAGCAAATGTTGCCTGGTCCGAGGTATAACAGTTGTAGAACCTATATCCTCATTTAGAACCACAAAAACTTCTTCAATCATATTCATTAGGTTCAAATGCCAGTGCGTTTCATTCGACAAAATGACGTCTCTTAAAGAAAGCGGCGTTCCCTTTTGTTCATTTTGCGATGACATATGCATAAGTGAAGGGAGCAAAAGATTTTCTTGCTGGTCGAGATAAAACATTAATACTGACGCCCAGTTATTAAAAGCGAGTTTGAAAGCCTGGATAGTACCTCCAGCTTCCATATCATTCACTAGACCCTCAGCGTTTGCCGCATGTGCATTAAGTGCTTTATTTATTAATTTGCAAACTTCAATTGGTGGAATCATACTTTCAATCTGAGAAAATATCTTTTCTACTATCCAAAATACCTAGTAAATCCAAAATATTATACGCAATTAAATTAATTAAAGTCCCTATTCTAGTATGTCAAAATGATCGGAACATAGCCATAGATTGTCTAAAGTAACAGAAGCGCTTTGAATCGCGGTTGACTTATAAATGACATAGAAATAAATTGGGTATGTATGGCTAGGCTTGTCTATTGTTACGCCTCGATAAGGAATACATAACCAGTATTTGACGGATGCATCGGAGTTAAGAATGAAAGATTCTGAAGACGCATATACGATAGCAATTGAAAACGTAGTGCCCTGGGAAAACCCTACGGACGGTCCGGGAACGTCCATGATTATTGAAACCAACAGAGGCGAAATTAAATCCATAATACATAATGACGAAGAAAAAGTAACGAAACGAGCTGTAATCTGGGTATGTGGGGCTGGCGGTGGGTTTGCAGGCCCTGCGAACGGCGCTTACGAACATCTATCCGAGAGGCTAAAGCCCACTATAACCTCTTTACGATTAGACTACCGGATGCCCAACGTACTCCCTGAATGTGTGCTAGATACTCTTGCCGGAGTTTCCTTTCTTTCGACTCTAGGACACTCTGAAATCGCTCTGGTTGGTCACTCATTTGGAGGCGCTGTAGTAATAGTTTCGGGCTCTTTACACCCATCCATAAAAACCATCATCGCACTTTCAAGTCAAACATATGGAGCATCTAACGTTGCTTCTCTTGCCCCTAAACCTCTCTTACTCGTACATGGATCTGATGATACCCGCCTCACGCCTCGTTGTTCAGAGCAGATTTACGAATGGGCCGAGGAACCCAAAGAATTAAAGATACTCAGTGGAGCAGAACATGGTCTCCTAGAATCAAGAGAAGAACTTCTGGAAATCCTGGAAACCTGGATAACTAGTCGACTTGAGGTATAAACGGATTTTACAGGGAAAATTATTCTATATATACTTCATCAGATACTAACATCTAACAATCAGGCAAGATAAATTAGCTGATCGGCTACATGGGCAGGGAGACATAGTTGCCATTTTGAACGCCTTAACATAAAACTTTAGGGGGAGACATGGGAGAATTAGACGGAAAAGTTGCTATAGTCACTGGAGCAGGGAGACTAAGGGGTATCGGGCGTGCGGCCGCCGTGGAATTGGCAAGACTCGGTGCCGACGTAGTTGTAACAGGAACCGGGAGAAGTCCCGACAGATATCCACCTGACGAAAAGGCAGTAGGCTGGAAAGACGTTGAAAGCGTTGCCGAACAGATTAGGGAGCAAGGAAGAAGGGCATTGACCCTAACAGTCGATGTGTCAAAACGTGAAGACGTCGAGAGAATGGTTGAAAGTACGATCCAGGAATTCGGACGACTCGACATATTAATCAATAACGCGGCATTCGCGAGAGGACCAGACAGAGTACCCATCCTTGATCTTGATCCAGATATATTTCAAAAGGTTATGGATATAAAAGTTACTGGAACCTTCCTTTGCACCAAGGCTGCTATAGAGCAAATGATCAAACAGGGCGACGGCGGCAAAATAGTAAACATTTCATCGACGGCAGGAAAACGCGGTGCTGCAAATACGTTGGCCTATAACGGAGCCAATTTTGCAATCGTGGGCATGACTCAATCAATGGCCCGGGAATTAGGACAACACGGAATCAACGTTAACTGCGTCTGCCCTGGTGCCGTAGACACCCATCGTATGGATGACTTGGGTAGGGGAGACACATGGTCAAATATGGCGTCAAGCACACCTATTGGTCGAAATGGAACTGATGATGAAACCGGCGCGTTTTGCGTATATCTCTGCACTGAAGCGGCGTCATGGATTCATGGGCAGTCCATAAACATAAATGGCGGAACCATTATGGA
>CAZQPS010000058.1:0-9423 GCA_964595285.1 uncultured Dehalococcoidia bacterium
TGCTCACCACCAGGATAAATCTTCCCTCTGCAAATTTCTTGCACTAACATCATTACCGCAGGTTATGCCAAAGACATAATCCATAGCCTTTTCTTGATTAGCCCGTCGACACTGCTTGCCGATGAGTAATGTTAATTCGGCTTCTTCTTCGACTCGAACGCCTTCTAAAAGTGCTTCTTTTGGGATAATGATAGGATCGTTAGGCCCGATTATTGAGGAAGGTGTCTTGAAAAATGGTTCGGGCACCTTGGGAAGATTTATATCTCCTCCGACTAATGAAGCAGAGTGGTCTAGATGGCTCACATAATTGCGCCCGATCGCTATTATTTTTCCTGGCATGACTGGTGCTAAAAGTTTAACATCTGATTCAGCCACTTCTTTGCCAGTTTCTGAGTATGCTTGATAAGGAGCTGAATCTATTTCCTTTATTGTATTGTTCACTACAATGCCGAAGCTCACTGTGTTGCCGTCGGCGTACCGTACATATTTGGACATTTTTCCCTCCCTGTAATTGGATTAATATCTAAAGAATCAAATTTTGAATCGGGGTTGAGAATCATCTCTCTGACATAAATATGTCTCTTTAGTCCACGTTGATCAAAATATACTATTACATCACACGATATCATAGACAAAAATTGAAGGAATGCATATCTCTGTGTAGGTAATTGACATCTGAGTATAGCGTGACTAGACTCGAATTTAATAGGAATTACTTAGTGAAAGGGCACGATGTTTTATGAGAATAACTGGGATTAAAACTTTCAATTTAGTAGCTCCAGTAGATATACCCTTTGGGTGGTCTAACGGCTGGATAGGCCATCGTGCTACAGATGTTATTAAGATCGAGACAAATGAAGGTATTGATGGGTGGGGTGAAGGTTATGTAGGGCCAGATGGTTCTGTGGCCACACAACTGTTTGAATCTATTTTAATAGGCAAGGACCCTCTTAATCGAAATGCAATATGGCAGGAAATGTTTCATGCTGTATACAATGCTAATAATTATGGAGGCTTTGGAGGAAGCGTTATAAGTGCGGTCGACATAGCGCTGTGGGATATAGCCGGCAAATCATCTGGTCTCCCCGTTTGTGATCTTTTAGGTGGACGCATTAGAGATAAGGTCGCTGTCTACGCAACAGGTCTCTACTACACAGAAGGAGAATTTCCTAATCGTCTTCTAGATGAAGCACGTAGCTATGTTGAAATGGGATTTAAAGGCATGAAAACTAAAGTTGGTGGATTGTCGCCACAGGAGGATGTTCATAGGGTATCTGCTATACGAGAAGCAATTGGTCCGGATACTAAATTGATGGTGGATGCGAATCAGGCTTTTAACGCTTCTTCGGCTATTCGATTGGCTAACCAATTAGCTTACTTGGATATTATGTGGTTTGAAGAGCCAGTTTCTGCCAAAGATGTGGACGCATATATTCATGTCAAGCAGAATATTCCTATGCCCGTTGCGGGTGGAGAGAATCTTAGGACTAGGTACGAGTTCAAAGATTTCTTGTCAAGGAGAGCCTACGATATAGTTCAACCCGACGTTATTAATGTTGGGGGCATAACAGAAATGCGAAACGTAGCTATGATGGCCAATGCGTTAGGAATACAAACTAACCCACATGTTTGGGGCTCGCCTATAATGATAGCGGCGAGTCTTCACCTTGCTTCTTCTATTCCACCTTGTCCTCCAGCGAGAGTTCCACAGCCCTATGTTCAGGAGCCTGTTATGGAATTTGACCGCACACCAAGTCCGATACGTGAAGGAATTGCGAAATTGCCATATGACATGGAGTCAGGGTATGTTCGCGTGCCAGATAAGCCAGGATTAGGTATTGTAGTTGATGAAGACGCACTCAAACGACTGGCCGCTATAGAAGCTATACAACCTACTACGTGAACACGTGAACTGGTCGGTTGATACGTTGTTTGCTAGCGACTTGTAGTCACAATTTATGATGATCGTGTATCCCGATTATATGTAGATTTGACTACGGTGTGAAGTCCTCCTCTTACCTTGTAATCCACAATAATCTCCATTTGAACAGGATCACAAACCTTTACCAAGTCTTCAAGAATACGATTTGCAACGTGTTCTTGAACAATGCCTACGTTTGTATATGAATAGAGATAATATTTTAAAGATTTTAATTCAATGCAATGACGGTCTGGGGTGTATTTTATTATTAGGGTTCCGAAATCAGGAAGGCCGGTCCATGGGCAAACAGCGGTAAATTCATCAGTGTCAATTTCTACTTCAGAATTTTGTCCGGTATACTCGTAATCGAATACGATCAGACATTCTGCATTGATAGTCCCCTCTGATCGTATATCAAGTGAATCATCGAGATCATTTAAGGCTTTGTAGCTCTCTTTTAGGTCCTGGATGGATGCCATTTAGTTATCTCCCATGTAAGTTGTCCAATACATATTACATGGGGAAAGGAAGCCTGAAAAGCCAAACATATCAATGTTGTTATAGTCATGGAAGGTGTGTGGTGTTACATAAAAGTCTTCTTATCGTAACAAACTCGGATATAATAAAGACCTTGGTGATCTTTCAATTAGGGGGCGAAGGCATTGTTTGAAATAAGCGAGACGCGGTCTAGGTGAATAGGGGAAACGCGATGGCCATAAGTGTTCAAGGAGTGAAAAAAGCTTTTGGACGTAATAGGGCTTTAAATGACTTCATTCTTGATGTGCCTTGGGGACAAACTCTGGCGATACTTGGACCAAACGGTTCTGGGAAAACGACACTTATAAAGATTTTGGCGGGATTAAGTAAAGCTGATGAAGGAACCGTTCGTCTAGGAGAGATAGACATTTTAGATAGGGGGAATTTGGCACGGCGCGGCATCGGATTGGTCGCACACGATCCTTTGATTTATGATGGTTTGACGGTATATGAGAATTTGCTTTTTTTTGCCAGAATGTATGGTGTACGCTGCATTGACAAAAAAATTCGTAATGTTTCCTCAATGATTGGTATTAGCAATTTTCTCGATTATAAAAGTGTCGTTCTATCTCACGGAATGAAAAAGAGAATTTCAATTGCTAGGGCCCTTTTACATAATCCGCCTATACTAATTATGGACGAACCAGAGAGTGGATTGGATCAAGAAGCACTACGTTTGCTCGATAAAATCCTGTTAGAAAAAATATCTTCGGAGAGAGCTGTGCTTTTGACAACTCACGATATCAGTCGGGCACTAGCCTTAGGAGATCGAATAGTAATTATGGCTCATGGGCGCGTGGTATACGACCATGTGACCGGCTCTGAATCTTTGGAAGAGATGAGAATGATTTACGAAGAACATACTAGGGGGTCTTCTTGATCCATTTCATGAAGGTAGTTTTTGCCATAGTATGGAAGGATATTCTCATCGAAGTCCGCACCAAGGATATAGTTATTTCTGTGCTGATTTTCGCCCTTTTGGTGCTGGCAATATTCAACTTTGCGATTAATCCTACTTCACAAACAATCGCGTTCGTAGCTCCTGGCATTTTATGGGTAGCAGTAACCTTTGGTGGAATATTAGGAATGAATCGAGCTTTTTTCAACGAGAAAGAGAATGGAGCTATCTATGGTCTAATGTCGTCTCCAGTGAGCAAGGAGTGTATTTTTTTTGGGAAAATGGGAAGTAGCCTATTATTTATGTTGTTAATTGAAGCGGTGGTGTTTCCAGTATTTGCTGTTTTTTATAATTTCTCATTGTTGGTACCTGTATTAATACCGGTTATTGTGCTCGTGACTGTGGGCCTTACATGTGTGGGGACGTTGTTTTCGTCTATGATGATCAATGTGCGTTCTCGAGAAATCATGTTGCCAGTTTTGTTCTTCCCCATGGTGGTCCCCCTGATTATTGCTGGCGTGGAAGTAACTACTTTGAGTGTTCAAGAAGGTTCGGTTTATTCCAAATGGATTCCCTTTTTGTTAGTTTTTGATGCTGTGGTGTTAGTGTTAGCCCCACTAGCTTTCACTTATGTGCTTGAGGAATGAAAAAGTTCTAGGGGAAAATTAACGCACGGAAATTCATTATAAGGGCAGTAAATTACTTGTCTCTCAAGAAAAACTCAGGTATAAGATAGATTATGCTGATAGCGGGAATTGCTTTGGCACCTTTAAAAAATGTGGTTAATAAATGTGGTTAATAAAAGTGGTGATCGGGAAATGGGTTCTATTTTCTAATTAAACTAGTGCAAATCGTCACAAAATTGACACTTAAAAGTACCAACTGATATATTATTAGTCCCATGATAGGCTATAAAATCTACTAATTGGGAAGATGGAAGAGTAATTATAACTGAGCTGTGCAACGATCTGTCACACTGAGAGATCCTATAACAGAACTCCATAATGCCGCTTAGTAACGAACACGGGTCTTAGATGGGTAAATGTAGCCGAAGTTTATGAGAGCCTGGAGGGCGATAGAATTGCAAAAGAAAGATTTTGTTGTAAGGTTCGCGGGAGAGGGCGGTCAGGGTTTGGTTACGTCTTCTGAAGGGTTGGCGCAAGCTGCGAGCAATGTTGGCTATAATGTTCAGACCTTTATAACTTTCCCATCACAGATTATGGGCGGACCTACTTGGGCACAGGCTCGTGTTTCCACTTCACCTGTACTGAGTTCGGGAGACTCTCTTGATTTGCTTGTTGCTTTTAATGAGGAAGCCTATCTTGAACACAGAAGTGAAGTTGGATCGGATGGGGTAATAATTTATAATTCAGGTGATTTTACTCCGGAAACATCTGGGAATACCTTTGGCATGAATTTTGCAGAGATTGCAAAGTCCACAGGTAATACTAGAGCTGAGAATATGGTTGTACTAGGGAGTTTGGCGTATTTAGTAGGAATGCCTCAGCGTATCTTGGAAGAGTTTGTTACTGAGAGGTTCACACGGGGTCGTGATAATGACCAGCAGATTATAGAATCTAACATCAAGGCTATGGACCTAGGTAGACAGGAAGCGGAGCAGAGTGGTTTTAGTCTAGGTGAACTTGCACCACCGGTTAAACCGGAAGGCGACCAGATTCTCATAAATGGGAACGAGGCGATATCCGTGGGGGCAGTAGCTGGAGGTGTTAATTTTTATGTTGGGTATCCCATTTCGCCTGCTACTTCGATATTGGTTTGGATGGAGCGCAATCTTACAGGTGGAGATAAATTCGTCTATCAAGCAAGTTCTGAGATTGAATCTATAAATGCCGTTGTCGGCGGTGGATATTCTGGCAAAAAGGCTATGAGTGCCACTGCAGGTCCAGGATTTTCCTTGATGGGTGAAGGGCTTGGCTTAGCCTGGATGGCGGAGATTCCTCTAGTCATTGTAGATGTGCAAAGAGGAGGACCGTCTACTGGCCTTCCTACTAAGACAGAGCAATCTGATCTATTAGTTGCATTAAATCCTGGTCATGGTGATATGAGCCTTCCAGTTATAGCACCTGGAACCGTGGAAGAATGCTTCTATGCGGCAGTGATGGCTTTTAATTGGGCTGAGCGTTACCAAGGCCCTGTTGTGTTGTTAAGTGAACACATGCTTTCTGAGCGCAGGCAGAACATACCAAAACCTGATCTATCTTCTTTAGATGTAGAAAACAGAAAAGTTTATGATGGCAGCAATGGTTATCAGCGTTATGATGGATGGGAATTATCGCCGATGCCAATTCCTGGGAATCCTGGCAGTTACGTTGCTAATGGAAGTGAACATGATGCTATGGGTGATACCACTCATCTTGCCGATAGACACATTCAAATGACTGAACGTCGGTTTAGCAAATTAAGATTATTGGAAAATGAAGAATATGAAAGCAGTAATGAAGATGCACCTATAGTTATAATGCCCTGGGGAGGTTCTAAGGGTCCGACCTTAGCGGCTTATAACCAGATGATAGAGGATGGAGTGGAGGTTGGGTGGTATTATACGATGTATCTTAATCCCCTACCCAAGGCTATGTTGGAAGAATTGAGGCTCAAGAAGCTTGTGCTGGTTCCTGAATTAAATTATATGGGGCAGTTTTCTAGCTTCTTGAGATCCCAGGGAGTGAATGCTGAATCTATAACTCAATATACTGGGCTGCCGTTCAAGGTTAATGAACTTGTGGACAGAGTAGTAGAAAGAGTTAATAAAGAGAAAGAGAGCATAGGTGCATGAGTGCTAAGAATCCAGAATATGATTTCAAATGGTGTCCTGGATGCGGGGATTTTGGAGTTAGAAGAGCATTAGAAGCTGCAATAAAACAGCGGACTGCAGAAACCGAGACCCCTATTGAAAATAATGTGGTAGTTGCTGGTATCGGATGTTCAGGTAATATGGTTCATCTCCTTGAAGGAGACCAACCGTATGGTTTGCACGGAATCCATGGTCGTACACTTCCACTCGCAATGGGTGTAAAAATGGGCCAACCAGACCTGAATGTTATCGTAGTTGCAGGTGATGGTGATTTTCTTAGTATTGGACAAGAGCATATCGCACCACAGGCGGCCCGTAACTTAGACGTGACCGCCGTTATTATGGATAATGCTGTATATGGTCTTACTAAAGGTCAGAGTTCGCCAACCACGGAAATCGATGCAGTTACTAGTTCAACTCCTTTTGGCAAAGCGGAACAAGCCCTTAATCCACTAATGCTTTATCTGACATTAGGCGTATCTTATGTTGCTTCCCATGTGTCAACGAGAGTTAAGGATTTGGGGGCTATGATCGTGGATGCTATGAATCATAAAGGATTTTCCGTAGTACATATTCAATCTCCATGTACTACGTATAACAATACTTTTCAGGCGCTTAAAGGAAACCCTCGAGAAGGGATCGCTCCATTGGCCTGGGATATTCCCGAACAGCACGATCCTTCTGACATTGAGCAGGCCTATGAGATTGTTACTCAAGGAGGGGTGCCTCTTGGGGTAATCTATAAAGATGAAACTCGGGCTTCGCTTCAAGATAAAGTAGCAGATGTTAACAGCAAGTCATTTGAGAGAACTGTTGATAAGATGATAGAGTCTTTCTCAATTTAGGCTATATACGTGATATTGTACAAGCTTAATCGACTTTAAATCCTGGCTCGTCCCGTTTCCCACTTTCTATTTTGGGCATATTTCTCATAATGTGATTTGGATCTGCCAAAGGTCCACTTCTAGCGGTAGCGTCATCTACCATTTTATCGTATTTTGAGTCCAGTTCAGATAATCTCGTGGTGAACGATTTATGAAACGCGACTCTGGAAATAATGCGGAATGTTTTCTCACTCTCACAGTTTCGGCAGCCCACAGATTCAGGAGGGGTAAAACCCCTCCATAACACGTCTGTGAGCCCTTTACATTTCTGACATCGATATTCGTAAATTGGCACGTCACTAACACCTATTTGACGATATTATTTGCATAAAGTTTGAGCAGTTAGTACTTATCATTATTTATAGACCGTATCGATTTTTGAAGAGGCGTCAAAGTATGCTTGAAGGGAAAGATGATATCGAAGGAATCGTGTTTTATTGAGTTGGTCGTGAGACTTAGCGAGTCCGTTTGGCAGTGCAATGTCTAGGCTATTTAATGTATGGCTTGAATCTGCACCATGGTTATTCTTGATATTTTCGATAAAAGATTTCCAGTTTTTGGTGGACATCTCCAGATAGAAATCTGTATCCCTGAGACCGTCTGTATCAATTTGTTTTATACTTTCGCACAAGAAACCTTCAAATTTAATTGCATAAACTAGTTCGCTCACAACTATGCCGACCGTTGTGTCACAACTCCCTAGCGACCTGAACATAGGATCAGCATTTATGACGCGTTTTACCTGGTCAAACCACTCTATGGAAGGAAATTTAGGCATATTATCGTCTCTACCAGCTTTTTCATTGGTTAAACTGAGTTTCTATTTTTGATGATAAGTCAAAGAAATTCTGAAATGTTTGCATGAATCGGAAAAACATATCCAGGCGATATTGATCTCCATTCTTAGATAAGGCTAAACCATTTTCTCGATCCATATCCAAAGTGTTTAGGCTGTAATCCATACCGGCACGCCCATTTTCCTTTATGTCAATCAGCATCAATGACCACTCACTCGAAGTCATTTCGATGTAAAAATCTGCATTGACTAAATCGTCTTCTGACACCTGATTGGCACTGCTGCACTCAAAGCCTTCAAACACGAGGATATAGACTTGGTCGTCGCATTTTATCCCAACGGTAGCGTCACACATTCCTCCACCTGCGGTGCGAACCGATTCGTCACTGTTCATTAGGTGTCTGACCTCATCAAACCATTCGACAGAAGGGAATATTGGCAATTTAAGCCTCCACGTGTTTCGCTAGACTGGTTGCTAGTTGGCCTGATCGACTTACACCTATATATTCCATATTGGCGAGGTATTGGCGAGCGAAATCTCTCATAAGCTGCTGGTATTTATCCATGCCGCTTTGCGCACCTTCAATTCCGCCGCCAAATATTATTGCCAAAGACTCACGTAATACGGGGTCGTCCAATTCCCGTCCGAATACGTCTTCAATCACTCCCAGTAATCGAGAGAACACGATGTCCTTACCTTCAGTATGGCTTACTGCGTAGCGCAGATGTTCAAGCCCGTAGGCTAGGTGTCTAGCTTTGTCTTGAATGCATCTTGCAAACATTACCTTCTCAGCGGGATTGTGGGCTATAGATTCTCCGTACCTATATAATGTCATTGTAAAGGTGCCCCTCATTATGTGAAGAGCCAGTACCGTTTCAGGCCACCCTCCCGTGCTTTCCAACAGCATGCGATTCATCTGGCCTGGGCTTTCCAAGCCCAGGCCTCCACCATTGGACAAAGCTCTTTTCCGGAAGGCCTCGAAATGTCGGGCATTATCGTACATTTGCGAGGCTAAAAAGACTTTAATTTCGTAGTACCCGTACGCTAATTGGTGAAGCCATTGGGCTATTGCTTCTATTTCAATGCTGGCCATCTGGCAGAGTTCTGTTAACAACTGACACATGGCTGTTTCTACGTCGTCTGGTAAAGCCTCTATAGTGTTCCATGGAATATCTGTTGCTGGGATCCATCTTCGCTGAATAGCTTCTTCATAGAGATCTGGCGCTCCGTCCGCCCACATCTGCGCTTTGTCTCGAACAGGGTAATTTAAAGGGGCTACTCCAGGCATCGGGTATGCACCACGCGGCATTCTTGACGGTTCGTCCCAGTGCTCTGGTATTTCTCCATATATACCTACGTTGAGGGAGTCTATTGTGAGACCCTTCTTCCCAGGCTTGACACGGGTTCCCCATTCTAAGGTGTTTTTCATCCAGGATAGGCTAGGCGGTTTAATTTCTATTTCGTCGAGATTATCCGTATTCATTTTTTAGTATCTCCACAAATATTGACTACCGAAAGAACATCTATTTTCCTATGTACTCAAGTATTCAAGCCAATACTTGAATTCAAAGTCA
>CAZQPS010000059.1:0-13307 GCA_964595285.1 uncultured Dehalococcoidia bacterium
GACGGGAAAGTGGCACTCATTTCGGGATCAGCTTCTGGTATAACGGGAAGTATTATGGGATTCGGAGGAGCCATTGCATGGCTGTTTGCTAAAGAAGGTGCCAAGGTAATCATAACCGACATACAAGATGACCTAGGTAATCAGACGGCGATTCAAATGCAGAACACGGGACATGATGTTTACTACCAACACCTCGACGTCTTAGAAGAATCGGACTGGATCACGGCGATGGACAAAATGAAATCTGCATACGGCAAACTAGATATATTAGTTAACAATGCAGGTGCAGGAGTACGTACTGATTTACTCGAAACCACTGAAGAAATCTGGGACAGCCAAATTGACGTGCATGTTAAAGGAGTTTTCCTAGGTACAAAACATGCAGTCCCTGAAATGCGCCGTATTGGTGGGGGATCTATCATTAACATATCTTCGATTTATGGAATTATAGGGAGCCCTACATCAGCTCCCTACTCTGCAGCAAAGGGGGCATCCAGAATCCTGACAAAGGCATCTGCAATTCAGTATGCCAAAGACAACATACGAATTAACTCAGTCCATCCAGGATTTGCGGAGCCTCCCATGACTAAAGATAATTTGTCGGACCTCAAAGTTAGGGGATCGCTCTTGAGTAGGATTCCTCTGGGACGGCTAGGTAACGCTACTGACATAGCACATGCAGCACTCTATCTGGCATGTGACGAATCAAAATACGTAACTGGATCAGAATTAGTAATCGATGGAGGCACGACCGCCCAGTAACCTGTCTCCTTGTATTTTTATCATTTAATTGATTGAGTGAATTTTAGTCTTACTATGGAGTTAATTTACGTCAACTACTCAACTCGAACATCACTTCCCCACCTTTAACTTGTTGTCCTGCCTCTATCATAACTTTGGACACGACACCGTCTAAATCAGAGCGTATACTTTGATGCATTTTCATTGCTTCTAGTACACAAGTTTCATCACCTTTAGAAATCGAATCCCCTACGGCCAACGCCACAGAAATTACCACACCTGGCATGGGAGCAACTATAGATGATGCTAAGGGTTCGGCAAGTGGCATTGTCTCTACAACTTGGTCTTCCTGTTTTTTGGGGGCCGAATGCGACGTATCTAATGCCACAGGTTTCGCCTTTTGAGATTTCGGCGTTTCTACAACTCGTTCTTCTAAAGTCACTTCTACCAAGACTCCATCAACCTTGGTCATGATCGGACTAGTAGTGAGATCCTCGACTTCTACCGTATACCATCTGTCAGAAATTTTCACTTTCAATATATTGGTCATTTTATTGCCCCACAGGAATCTGTATTAACGAAATAAATATCCCAGCTACTACAGCTGATCCAATCACACCCGCCACATTTGGCCCAATAGCATGAGGAAGTAGGTAAGTCCTAGGATTCGCCTGCTGGGCGACATGGTGGGCCATCCTCGCCGCCATAGGCACCGCGGAAACTCCCGCAGCCCCTATCAAGGGATTTATCTTATTTCTTAGAAATAAATTCATAGTTTTCGCAAAAAGCAACCCACCTACGGTACCAGCGGAAAAAGCGATAAGCCCTAGAAGCAGTATCGCCACTGTATCTAGAGAGAATATTGTATCACCCGATAGTTGAGTCCCAACCGTGATCATAAGGAACAATGTAGCAATATTCAACAATTCATTTGAAGCAGCATTTGTCAGCCTCGGCACTACCCCACTTTCTCTAAAGACGTTCCCTATCATGAACATAGTTATCAAAGGCGCAGATTTGGGTACCACGAGAATAATAATCACCATAGCAAAAACGGGGAATATGAGTCTTTCTCTTCTCGAGACTTCTCTCGAACCCGGCATCTCTATAGCCCTTTCCCTCTGGCTCGTCAACAATTTCATTATAGGTGGTTGTATAAAGGCTACCGCAGCCATATACGAATAAGCTATAACAGCCGTGATGCCCAGAAGCTCAGGTGCAAGTTGGGCGGAAAGAAAAATCGTAGTCGGCCCATCAGCCCCCCCTATAATACCAATCGCAGCAGCCTGTCCAAGGCTAAAATTAATTCCCAGATTCGGCACAAGACTTGTCGCTAGCGCTCCCCAAAAAGCGACGAATATCCCGACCTGCGCTGCAGCCCCCAAAAGCAAAGTACGTGGATTGGAAATGATGGGTCCAAAATCGGTCATGGCACCTAATCCGAGGAATATTACAGGTGGTAATAAGTTCCAGAAAGCGAGGCCGTAATGAAAAAATATCCCAAATATTCCTGATTCTTGAAAAGAACCTGCCCCAGCGGAATATGTTGTCAAGCCCGTAAGAGGTAGATTAGCAATAATAACCCCTAGCCCTATCGGAAGTAACTCATAAGGCTCCAATCGTTTACTAATGGAGAGATAAATGAAAAAAAGACCCACGGCAATCATGGCTCCATTACGCCAGTTAGCAGCCATGGCGCCAGTCCCATGAAAAAATTCTAAGAATTCAATCACGGAATCAGTCCTTTCATACGCATTAGCGCTACACTTGCTGCAGCTGCCCGGTTTCTTTCATCCAGATCAGGTATAGGCACCCTTGTAAACGACTGACTCGCCGGGTCATTTCGCTCCGAAATACCGAGATGGGTTGAAGTCATACGCAACATTGCGACAGCAGCCGCGGCTGCCTTGCTTCTATCTTTCAATTCTTCATTCGGATCCTCTGTACGTGCCTCAATTTCCGCAGCACTAGGCATCGATATACGTGGATATGGAGGCATTAATGGAATCCGGGAATCTCTAAAAACAATAGGAATGGCTATGCGAATCAATACCACCAAAACCATTAGAGAGACTAATAAGGCAAAAGCCGTGCCGATTCCTATCATGGTTAGGAGTCCGGCCTCGTATAATACTTCTTGTTCGATAAGTACCTCAATTTAGTAGAGTATCTGCACGAGATTCTACACAAATACAGAGAAAGCCGCCAGACTATAGTTACACTCTAAATCTTTTCAGCATTCACACTCCACAAATTCCTCATATACTGTCAAAAATAATACTACCTTCCCCCTCTCACTGGAAGGCATATCTTTCTGGGAGTATAATTAGCATGCAGTACCGATGAACAATGTAATGACGAAGGATTTAGTATGGCTAATGAAATAGATTTCAACTGTGACATGGGAGAAAGTTTCGGAATGTACAAGATGGGCCATGACGAGGAGGTCATAAAGTACATAACATCTGCGAATATAGCCTGTGGATTTCACGCGGGAGATCCACAATGGATGAACCACACTGTGAAACTAGCACTTGAACATGACGTTGCCGTGGGCGCTCATCCCAGTTTCCCAGATCTGAATGGCTTTGGCAGACGGAACATGAATGCGACATCTGCGGAAGTGAAGAACGATTTGAAATATCAGGTCGGGGCTTTGGGAGCATTTACCGGTAACGCAACCTTGCAGCACGTAAAACCCCATGGTGCGATGTACAATATGGCAGTTAACGACGAGGACTTGGCAAAGGCAATATGTGAAGCAATATCTGAACTTGACCGGAACATAATACTATTGGCTCTTTCAGGTTCTAAATGGGTGGATATAGCTGAAAATATGGGAGTGAAGGTCGCCAGAGAAATATTTGCTGACAGAGCTATGAACGCGGACGGCACTCTTGTATCAAGATCTCAAGCGGGTTCGGTCATTCACGACGTATCAGAAGTGGTAGAACGGAGCTTAAGAATGGTTACAGAAGGGAAAGTTATTGCGATCACCGGGGAAGAAATAGAGGTCCAAGCTGAAAGCTTATGCCTCCACGGAGATACCCCTGGGGCTGTGGATATGGCCCAAGCCGTGAAAGCAGGACTCGAATCATCCGGGGTCACAATAAAAGCATTAGGTGAAATATTGTAATGTATGACGAACCCCAAATTTTGCTGGCAGGGGATAAATCCTTAGTTATCGAGCTGGGAAATGAAATAACTCCTGAGTTAAACAGACTAGTACACGGAATAGCCTCCGCGATAGAGAATGCGGATATTGAAGGCCTGATAGATCTTATTCCCACTTATCGCTCCGTCCTCATAAATTACGAACCAAGCCGAATCCCACTCTCGGAACTACAGTCAAGGATATTGGACATCTATACAAATCTAGACGAGATAGATACAGACAAAACAACGTTGGTTCATCTTCCGGTATTGTACGGCGGGGACTATGGTCCTGATCTAGAATTTGTAAGTCGACATACTGGACTCTCTAGAAGCGAAGTGATAGATCTACATTCCTGTTCTGTATATTTAATCTATATGATGGGCTTTAGTCCTGGTTTCGCCTATTTAGGTGGTCTAAACGAACTTCTCAAAACTCCTAGGCTGGAAAACCCTAGATTGAAAATACCGGTGGGTTCTGTCGGAATTGCAGATATGCAAACTGGCGTATATCCAATGGAAAGTCCCGGAGGTTGGCAGTTAATTGGTCGCACTCCGGTCAAACTATTTGACCCCATGAGAAATACTCCTATTTTGCTGAACTCTGGAAATTACATAAAATTTGAGCCTATAGGCTCTGAATCAGAATACAAGACAATTGCTTCCAGTGTTGCTAAATCACAATATGAACCTAAGTCGGAACTAGTTAAATGAGTACTGAGGCAATCTCAGTTATAGAACCTGGACTTTTTACGACCGTGCAGGACGCGGGCAGATATGGATACCAAAAATTCGGGATGCCTGTAGCAGGTGCAATGGATCCCTTCGCTTTCAAAGCTGCTAATCGGTTACTTGGGAACAACGACAATGGAGCCTGTCTAGAAGTGACTGTAGGAGGCCCCAAGTTAGCGTTTTTAAAGGAAACTCAGATCGCTATCACTGGTGCAAACTTACAACCCAGACTCAATAAGCATAGAGTCAACCTGTGGGAATCATATATCGTTGCCAGGGGCGATGAACTTGATTTTCTAGGCGCTGAAAATGGAGTACGAGCTTATATATCGGTATTTGGTGGAATAGATGTGCCCTTAGTCATGGGAAGTAGATCTACGTATACCAAGGCTGGTATCGGAGGTTTTCAAGGCCGGGAATTGCGCTCGGGAGACGTAATATACTCGTATGGCGAACCTGGCGCTGCCACTGTAAGACCAATGTGCATAGAACCCGAGAACATTCCAATTTATGGCTCTCCCCAAATTATCAGAGTTATACTTGGACCACAACATACCTCGTTTGAGTCTCATGGTATCGAAACTTTCCTAACGTCTGAATATTCTGTCTCTCTAGATTCGGATCGCATGGGGTATAGATTAGAAGGTCCGCCTGTAAACCACATAGACGGCCCCGATCTAATATCAGACGGTAATGCTTGTGGAAGTATCCAAATACCAGGTAATGGGCAACCAATAATACTCTTATCAGATAGAGGAACATCGGGTGGCTATACTAAAATTGCGACTGTCATAACCTCTGATTTAGGCAAAGTGGCGCAAACCATGCCAGGAGATGTGTTGATTTTCGAAAAAGTTGACATCGCAGCAGCTGTAGATAGTCTTCAGGAGTGCGAAAACCGACTCGCACCCACTTGGAAGGAGTCCCCCAAATCTGTACTGCTGAAGGTCGATGGAGAAAAAGTAGAGATAAGGCCAGAGTATGCTATCTCGGTGGACCCATACCTACACAGCACACGTTCAGACAGTAACAAAACCTATATCGCAAGTGTCAAAGTACTCGAAGAAGAATTTACTTTTAATATTACGGATCTAGATTTTGACTAGATATTGCAGTAGTCTCTCATAATTTTTGGATAAAAGAAAATAATTGGTTTTGAAAGGATTACTAATGACAAAACATATGGCAGTCTTTGGGGTAGGAGCAGCAGGGAGCTACATTGGAGCATTCCTGACTAGAGAAGGCTATGATGTGACATTAATTGACATGTGGGGAGAACATGTAGACCAAATGACCTCTTCAGGTCTAACAGTAACTGGCACACAGGGAGATTTCACGGTACCCGTTAAAGCTATTCATTTATCTGACGCTTCACAAAGCACTGAACCTTACGACATTATATTTTTAGCCGTCAAATCCTACGATACAGAATGGGCTAGTCATTTTGTGAAACGCTTGATCAAACCAAATGGAGTGGTTGTCAACTGCCAGAATTGTATGAATGATCAATTAACTGCTTCGATTGTGGGATACGAAAGGCAAGTTGGTTGCGTTATGTCATCCATTAGCGTAGCTCTGTGGGAACCCGCCCTCGTTACGAGAGGTGGTAAGCCTGGCCGTGATAGAGGACACGATGTATTTAGGGTGGGAGAACTTCATGGGCGTATCACCCCTCGAGTCGAAGAGATAGCTGGCATGCTCGGTTGCATAGACGGATCTCATGCCACTTCAAATATCTGGGGAGAACGATGGTCCAAGTTGACCACAAATGCATTGGGCAATCCTGTCGGAGGAATGACAGGCCAAGGCGCTAGCTCTTTCGCTGAGAATCCTAGAGCAAGACTAATACAAATACACATAGCCAAAGAGTCAGCGCAAGTAGGATTGGCACTAAATTATGATATTGCAAACATCAGCGGACTACCAGCCTCAACGTGGGCAAACGCAGAAAATGGAGAAATATTTGAAGAGCTAGATGCAAAATTCATGCCAAGTACCCGTACTTCTGAGAATTGGAGATCTTCTATGGCTCAAGATGTAACCAAGGGAAGGCGCACAGAAATAGAATATATGAACGGGCACATCGTTGCTGAAGGTGAAAAAACAGGGATCCCTACGCCCGTAAATGCTGCAATAGTCGAAGTTGTCAGAGGAATCGATCAAGGAACAATCAATCCTGATCCTTCAAACGTAGAAAAAGTGCTGCAAATGGCCGGTCTTTAATTGATTCTGAAAAATGACTGAGAGCCTGTATGTTTGAATTCCTCAATATCTTGCAACAGCACTTAATCAATTTCGCCAGCAGTGAGTGGTCTCTGGTATTGTTGTCTGCCATATCATTTACCGAATCTATTTTTTTCCCAATACCCCCAGATCCTTTGATGATTGCAATGGGAATACTTCATCCTCAATCATCATTATGGCTCGCTGCTTTGGTGACAACTACCTCCGTGTTAGGAGGTCTAATAGGGCATTGGTTAGGAATGCGTTTTGGGCGCCCGTTGTTGAACAAAATAATCCCTGAAGACACGATCCTCAAAGTGGAAGACTGGTTCAACAAATACGGTATCTGGGCAGTAATTCTAGCGGCTATAACCCCAATTCCCTACAAGGTTTTCACCATAGCCGCAGGAATGTTGAAATATGATAGGAAAAGTTTCATATTCGCATCACTCCTTGGTCGGGGCGCTAGATATTTTGTCTTAGGAGGACTATTATATTTTTACGGGGACTCCATTTATGACATCATAGTCACTAGGTTCGAAATTTATGCTTCGCTATTGGCCGGTGGTTGTATAGTCGTAGCAGGATTATTATTTGCATATTTTAAATTTTTAAGAAAGAAGCAATGACAGCGCAATATTCCGTTTTACGTAAATTTACAATTCAAATCAGGTGAGAAATTGGGAACACTAGAAAAATACACAATTTTGGAATTGAGCAGGCATGGCTCTGGTCAGGCATTAGGTATGCTTTTGGCTGATCAGGGAGCAGAAGTGCTAAAATATGAACCTCCCGGTGGAGACTTATTCAGAAAGGATCACTCCTTTTCCGTGTGGAACAGAGGGAAAAAATCATTCGTGGCCAACATGAATGACTCAAACGATCTGTCATTGATAAGGAATATGGTGAAAGCTACCGACGTCACGATAGAAAATTTGGACCCTGGAGAAGCAAAGGAACTATCCTTGACGTATTCAGATTTGGCAAAAACCAATCCACGTTTGATAATGATCTCTCTGACAGGCTTCCCCGCAAATCACAAGTATGAAAACCTACCGTCAAGGGAAGAACTTATTAGTACAGTCTCTGGGGTATATTCGATGAACCCACCGGGGGCATCGCCTATTCATGGAGAAGGACCTAGTTTTCATGAAGTACCATATTCTAGTAGCTTTGCTGCCCTGACCGCGGCTCCTGCAGTAATATCAGCCTTGCTCATGCGTAATATTACAGGACAAGGCCAAGAGATTCTCCTTTCTGGGCACGACGCTATGTTTCAAGGTATGGGTAGCAGGTTAGTGCGAAATGCCAACAAAGATCATGGTAGGCAGGATGGACATCCGATTATTGACAGGTTCTATCAATGTTCAGATGGAAGATGGATAAATAATAACATTGGGTCTTATGACCGCTTCTTAAAGCCCTTTCTCGAAACTATCAATCACTCCGAATGGTTTGAACACCTAACGAGCCCAACTGATGACCCTCAGGATCTAAGTGAGTGGCGAAACAAATTCGCCTCTGTGTGGAGAGCAAAAACGGCGATTGAGTGGGAAACAATAATGGCTAATGCTGGCGTACCTGTCACTATGTGTAGGACGGTATCTGAATGGATTGAAGTTGACCACGCGGAAATCTCAGGAGCTGTCATAAACGTAGATGATCCTTCCTATGGGTTGATGAAGCAACCTGGAATAACTGTTAGAACCAGAGGAACCGTAGAAACCCCCATTTCAGGTGCCCCTAAACTGGGGGAACATTCAATCGAACTAAAAAGGCGTTACAATAATGAAAAATGAACTACCACTACAAGGCATTAAAGTCCTTGATCTTTGCATTGTGCTTGCCGGTCCAACATGTGGTCGTACTCTCTCACAGTACGGGGCTGAGGTAATCAAGATTGACCCTGAACATCGTCCTCCACAGCTGACTCCGTGGCTAGACGTTGGAAGAGGCAAGAAAAGTATCTGTCTTAATATCAAAAAACCAGGCGGTCTGGAAGCCTTCCTTGAACTAGCCAAAACAGCTGATGTAGTCATAGAAGGATTCAGAAAAGGTGTTACAGAGCGTCTTGGCATTGGATATGACGCTCTTAAGAGATTAAATCCAGGAATTATATATGGATCTATCAATTGCTTCGGACAGGATGGCCCTTGGAGTCTGAGGCCGGGATTCGAACAGAACGCTCAGGCTGCTACAGGAATACAAATACGAAATGGAGGAATTGACGGTAAGCCTAGACCTGCTACCTATACTCTCAACGATTACGGAACAGGATTAGCAGCAGCATACGCCGTGATGTTAGCACTACTGGAACGGCAAAATACAGGAAAAGGCCAACGAGTCGATGCCTCTTTATCTCAGACTTCAGCTATGATTTCAGGCCCTCTCCATACTAAATATGAAGGACTTAACCCGTCAAATCATGGGGGCCCTGGAATCCGTGGAACCTCCATAGCAAATAGATTGTATGAAGTGTCCGACGGATGGATTTTTCTTTCTGCTGTTAGAGACGAAGAATGGAGTCGATTGCGAGCAATAAAGGAATTCGCATTTTTGGATATATCTCCAGCAGAACATCAACATGAAGAAATGGAAAGACTATTTACCACCAACAATTCTGAATATTGGCTCTCACTTCTCTCTGCATCGGACGTACCTGCGGTAATGCACATGTCAACTGATGATGTCTACGCCGACGACCTTAATCGGAGACGCGGCATCATTATAGACAATCCTCAAATCACAACATCTAATTACCCGGAATGGGGGCATGTGGCCTGGGCTGGTAATCCTATAACGATCTCTACCACGGGCAAGTCTGAAGTATATCCCAGAGCCTTTGGCGAAGACACTATAGATGTCCTACTTTCAGCTGGCTTAAGCCAAGAAAGTATAAATGATTTAATTAGCAACGGGGCTATACCAGAAACTCTTCCAATCGGATTGCAATAAACTTAGTCCTGTGACCATACTCCAAACGTTCCTTGAGCAATTTGAGCCACTGATTTAAGACCACTGGCATGGGCGGTGTAGATTTGAGACACGTCCTTATCTGGCAATGTCGTTCGTCTGGTTATCAACCCAGTTACTCCTCCAAAGACCAACATAGTACTATCAGGTGACCAGGGTGAATGTGACTGGCCATACTGATCAAAAAACATATAAGCTATCATTTGCTCCTGACTAGGACGAAAATCATCCGTGTGAAGTATCTCAGGGCCACCTCTATCAATCACAGTCCATCGCAAAGAACCATTACCAACTGATGAAGGAGTTACACAGGCTATTTTTGTTCCGGCTGGTGACCAATACGCTGCCAGTATGGGGCCTTGATATATTACTTTCTCAGTCGTATTCACAACATCTACTAGCGATAATTGCTGGTAATAGCCAGTTGCATCATCTAAATTTCTCGCCAGAGCTAATTCTCCACCTTTTGGATTCCACAAAAAGGTAGCCGATCCGTTCAATTCTGCCACTATACGCGTCTTACTCCCATCAATTTCTGATACAAGTAAACCCTGCTGTGAGTCCGATATCTCTGCGCAAAGAGCCACTTCATTTTTTACTGGGTTCCACGAAGGGGCCATATACTTAGCGGACACAACTGGCACTTGCGAGATATTCATGCTTGACATTTCAATTAAATAATGCATTGGACCACTGTGAACTGCGAGGTATTTAGAATCATATGACCACGAAATGAATATGGGCCCTCCACTAAGTAATGGAGACACTTCTATCTCATCCTCAAGAGAGGTTACGTATAGCGTTAACCCTTTTTCTTTAGTTTGAGCAATAAACGCTAATGTTTTGCCGTCTGGCGCCCACAAAATATAATGAGGCGTCTGCTTAGCTATTGCATCAGTACCGCTGTCGTTAGCATACGTTTCAGTCCAATTAAGACCTTCGTCTGTTGATGTGAGTAAACGGAGACTTCCATGCCCATTTTCGCCCGCCCCGAATCTAGAAACTGCGACGTTGTTTCCTCGCCGAGACCAAGTTGGCCACACACATTTTACGTATGTGTCGGTCAAATGACGGGAATTACTACCATCGCTATCACATATCGAAATAGCATTGCGATAATCCACAAAAGTAATTTTGTTCATCAGATTCACAGAAAATAATCGAACATTGAGTATCGTAACAAATTAACTTAGATTGTAGTCAGCAATCCATAATTCTAAAGCGAAATATCACCAAAGCTTAGAAAAATATGCGTTTGATGAGATTGCAATTCTCCTAGTGAATACTCTACGACTTAATATCAACACAAACAGGTCGAACACCGTTCACTACGTAACCCAGTCTGTTCCATCTATTTTCCAAAGGCTGCTTATTACCGTTTTCATCATGAGCCCTAGCGACCAATGTCACATGACCTGCGCTTGACGGGGTCCACACAAAATTCCATTGCTGCCAAGCATATTTGTATTTAGGACCTACCAATTCTGCCGATTTCCACGTTTCACCACCGTCATCACTTATTTCCACAGATGCAATGTCGGCATTACCCGACCAAGCAAGTCCTGTAATGACATGAACCATCCCTTTCAATGCCGTTCCCGGTTGCGGCCAACTAATAAGGGATTTAACCTCAATGTTTGAAACTGGAATCTCTACTCCCTCATCATTTTCAACTATGTATCGATCCTTTTGCCAAAAACCTTCGTATTTACCGGTTGTAACTGAAATATGAGTAAGCCATTTCACCGACGCCATCCCGTACCAACCAGGCACTACTAATCTTAAAGGATAACCATGTTCTATCGGCATCGCTTCCCCGTTCATTTCATAAGCAAGAAGGGTATCAGGGTGCATAGCCACTTCAATAGGAAGACTCCGGGTATAAGGCCCAAATTCTTCGTCAGGGGCAGGTTGCCCTCTATCGAGACCTTCAAATAATATCTCAGTCGCTCCATCTTTAATCCCTGCCTCGTTTAGCAAGACTGAAAGAGGAATACCCCCCCATATAGCAGTACTCACAGCTCCATTTTGAAAGGGATTGCCAGGAACCCCCGGAGTTAAGTCACTCCGATTATTTCCTGCACACTCGAGAGTGACCGGAAGAGTTTGTTTCGCGTATTGCCTAAATCCATTCAAATCTAAATTGAGGCTATTCTCTACTTGACCGTCCACAGACAGGCTCCAATCAGCCGTCTCGTCAACACTCGGAATGGAATAATGATTGCGTACATAGAAAAGAGGATTGGGGGTAAGCCAACTTTGTAGAACACCTTGAGGTGTTTCCCCGATAAGCGGATCTTCTTCTATCAAAACAAGATCAGTCTGGTCAGGCTGAGTACACAGTGGTTCATCTGCCGCCACGGACTCAGCCTTGTTACACGTACAAGTAAGCATACTACCCTCCATAAAATTACATTCTCATCATGAGACTAATTTACTTGATAATATTCTGTTTAACAAGGTGTGATAATAATTGTTAAACGGGAGCAATATGCATAGCCGAAAAGAAAGTTATTACTAATCACTGCCAAACTAATTTGTCACATTTTGAATTCAGCATTGCCATCTGATTCACTTCAGTTATTGAGCAGTGACACCGCCATCTATAACTAGTTCAGACCCCGTCATAAAGGACGATTCATCTGAGGCAAGAAAAAGAGCGCCGTAAGCAACGTCCTCAACAGTACCTACTCTGCCCATTGGAACACGAGATACTGACGCGGCCAGCCCTTCGGGGGTACCAATATTGTCCGCTATCATATCAGTATCTATCGGGCCAGGATGTATGGAATTAGCTCTTATGCCGTCCTTCGCGTGCTGGATAGCTAATGCCTTTGTCAATATTCTGACTCCACCTTTAGAAGTCGGATACGCACTCCCTCTTGGGCTGCCTACAAGACCTGCAGTTGAGGAAATATTTACTATCGACCCGCCTCCCGCACTTCGCATTGCTGGGACCGCATACTTCATTCCAAGGAACACACCTTTAGCGTTCACTTCCATTATCCTATCCCATTCTTCCTCAGTGGTATCTTCTATAGTGGTCCTGCTATAAATACCTGCATTATTGATCAAAACATTCAATTTACCAAAACGCTTAACTGCGGTATCTATCGCATTTCCCCAATGTTTAGAACTTGTCACATCCAAATTTACAAATTCGGCCGTTCCTCCCATCTCATTAATTTCAGCCTGTAAAGCACGTCCTTCAGTCTCAAGAATATCAGCAATTACAACAGATGCTCCTTCTTTGGAAAACAAACGCGCTTCCGTCGCACCTTGTCCTTTCGCCCCCCCAGTTATGAGAGCAACTTTGCCGTCTAAACGCATATCCACACCGTCTCAATTATATTTATCGCAGATGAGCAGAATTGTAGCATCATTTTCTCCACACAAAAACCCACCTTAGAAATTCTTAAATATTACTTCCACAAAAGCTTGACATAGCACAAGTGTTCTGTTCTAATTTGTTCTATATTGCTTTT
>CAZQPS010000060.1:0-17760 GCA_964595285.1 uncultured Dehalococcoidia bacterium
GCCTCGTCTATCTCTTCTTTACTTACGGTCAAAGGAGGCATTAACCGGACCGCGTTTGGTCTCATAGGATTCATTAACAATCCCGCTTCGTTGCTTGCGGTGATTACGTCAGGAGTCATATCAGAATTGAATTCCACAGCCCAAAGCAACCCCATTCCTCGAATCTCTGTTATGAATTCATGATTTGACATCAACTCATTGAGACGACTCTGCATGTGGGCTCCCATATCTTTCGCGTGTTGTGATATCTGCTTGTCAATAATGTATTTGGTTGAAGCATGGGCAGCAGCAGTCGCGAGAGGATTTCCACCAAACGTGGATCCATGGTCACCGGGATCAAAAGCACATGCGCGATCCTTTGCGAGGAATGCGCCTATAGGGACTCCCCCTCCTAGGCCTTTTGCGAGTGTCATGATGTCTGGTTCGACACCAAAGGATTGGTACCCGAATAAAGTTCCCAATCTGCCTAATCCAGTCTGAACTTCATCAAATATCAACAACATGTTGTTAGCGTCACACCAATCTCTGACACCCTGTAGATACCCTTCAGCAGGCACATTCACCCCACCTTCTCCTTGCACGGGTTCTATCATTACCGCGATGCTATTATCAGTTGTTGCGCTTTTAATCGCTTCCAAGTCATCAAATGGCACATGTGAAAAGCCAGTTGGTATTGGTGTGAATAACTCTTGGTAGTGTGGTTGCCCTGTTGCTGCCACGTTCATCATAGTGCGTCCGTGGAATGAATTTAGGGCGGTGATAATTTCAAAGGCACCATTCTTATTCTTTTTCCCATACTTTTTAGCCAGCTTTATAGCACCTTCATTGGCTTCTGCACCGCTATTGCAGAAAAAGACCTTGTCCAGTGCGCTGTTTTCTACCAGGATTTCAGCTAATTCTAATTGAGGTATGCTGTAGAATTGATTCGATGTTTGAAGGAGTGTTCTAGCCTGTTTAGAGATCGCCTCTGCCATAACTGGGTTCGAATGGCCAATGTTGTTAACCGCCCATCCGGATGTGAAGTCTAGGTATTCCTTTCCATCGGTATCCCACACTCGTGTTCCCTCTCCTCGCTCCAGAACCATAGGCTGTCTTCTTACGAGGAACATATAATATTTGCTTTCTTTTTCTTTCCATTCTGCCGCTGAAGTCACGGTGTCACCTCTTTCTTTATGGTTCAACGTAGTGAGTGCTCCTCAGGAGTATTTGTGGTTACTCTGACCATGCGGATGTTACTTATTTGTCAATGCCTCTGTCAATCTTTGAAGACCTTGTTCAAGGCTGGATAAATGATCTTTTAAACCCTTTATAGTGTCCTGAAGTATTTCCATTTCTGACAGGATGCCGGAATTACTTTCTTGTTTTAAGGTCGGGGATTTATCCTCTTGACTTGTGTTTTGCAGTAATAGTGACTCATCTCCAGTCAGAGATGCAAGAGCTTCATGTAAGGAGTCTTCCATCACCACAGTATCACCCGTAGCGAGTATAACTCTTTTCAATTCAGGAAAAGTCACACCTTCGGCTTGTATGTAAACTGGTTCCGCATAAAGTAGACTGTCCTCGATTGGGATAACCAATAAATTCCCTCTGATGCAACTTGATCCTTCTGTACATCTCAATGTGAACCAAGCCGATATGTCTTGATCGTTATCTATTCTGGCTTCAACTTGCGCGGGGCCATCCACTTGTCTGTCCTTTGGGAAGCTAAATGCCACCAATTTGCCGTAGTTCTCGCCATCACTCCTAGCGGCCATCCAACCTACAAGATTTTGGCGTTCGTTAGGTGTATAAGGTATGAGCAGAACAAATTCTTCCTTTTCCTCTCCAGGAAGTTTCATGATGACATAATAGGGCTCGACGACCTGCAGAGTTTCACCTTGGCCAAATTTTTCATCGGCTAGAGACCACAAATCTTCATTGTTATAAAAGTTTTGCGGTTCAGTCATGTGATATCTCAGATATTTATCTGCTTGAATACTGAAAAAGCCCTGAGGATACCTTACGTGGGATTTGATTTCTTCCGGCATGTCTTCGCCCGATCTAAATAAACTGGGGAATATCTTGGCGTAAGTCATGACTATTGGGTCGGAATCGTCCCATATGTAAAATTCAGTATCACCACTAAATGCGTTGATAACAATTTTCAAACTGTTTCGTATGTAATTGTCACCAGATTCCATGGGATCGGAATATGGGAAATGATCGGTTGAGGTATATCCATCTTGAATCCAAAACAATTGTCCTTCCGCGGCTACTATGTATGGATCAGCGTCTAGCTCTATGAAAGGGGCTATTGTTTGAACTCGCTCTTGTATTTCTCTACGATACTGTAATCTACTTTCATTAGTAATCTGGCCACTTATCAAAATATTTACGTCAGTAAATTGCCAGGCAAAGGCTAGACGTTTGAAGAACGAGCTTAGTTGAACTCCCCCTTCTCCAGGGTATTTTGTTCGGAAAAGCTGACCATCCTCGGTCTGATAATCTACTTCTTCAGTTTTAGTATTGACGATCACATAATCAAGAGTATTTTCGCCATAATAGATTCTTGGATTTGTCACTAAAAGATCTGGCTCTTCTGAACCTGAGGATCCAGATATCGGTATAACACCTTCAGCTGGTATATCTTTCGCAAAATATTGAGGTTTTCCTTCCTGTGTGAACTCGGTTACAGGGCTCATAGCAATTCCCATGCCGTGAGTGTACACAAGTTTGTTGTTAGTCCAAGTTTGAGAATCTTCGTCTAATTTCTCAGGGGCAACTTCTCGGGCGGATAGTAAAACCTGCCTCAGCTCGCCACCGATGTTGTAGCGATCCACATCCGCGTCTTTAAAATCGTAATAAGATCTTATCAACTGAGTTTGGCGATAGACGTCTGAAAGAGGTCTGTAGTCCCATAAACGTATATTGTTTATTGTCTGCTTATTTCTTTTTATTAAATCGGAATTTACCGAATTTCTGACAGGAAAGAATTGATCTGATACATCAGTGAGGCCATAGGCTGTTCTAGTGAATTCAATGTTCCTCTTAATGAAAGGCTCTTCCTTAACAAATTCGTTAGGGTTTACTGTGAGTTGCTGTACTGCAGATGGCCAAATAGTATTTACAAGGATCAAGAATGCCAACCATAGTGCCACGGCACCTATCAGAAGTTTCAAGCCCCGAAAATAGGTATTTATTAGCAAAAGTACGCCACTTAACGTCGCTATTACAGTCAGAATAAGTAGCGCAGGTTTTCTTGCGTTTATATCTGTATAAGCTGCGCCGAAAACCGATCCACTCTCTGAAAGTAATAGTTCCCAACGATCTATCCAATGACCCCACGCCAGGATGAACATTACAAGCGCCGCTAAAATGGACAACTGGATTTTAATTACCGTCGTGAGAGAAAAAGTGACTCCTCTAATTCCATACCTAACAAAATATAGTGCGAAGGTTGAGAGTAAAAAGAGAATCGTTGCTCCAAGTAGCCATGACTGAACTGCATTTAATACTGGAAGTGAAAACACGTAGAATGAAATATCCTTCCCAAATACCGGTTCGATTTGTCCAAAAGGAACTGAATTAGTAAATCGGAGAAACATTTCCCAATTAGATGCCAGTAGATATCCAAAAATCACACTCAAAACTACACCGATAGTAATCACAAGCAGTTTCAGTGAACGGTCTATCAATTTACTGGCTTTCTCAGGTAAGGTGAGAGTTGTTGGACCTCCGCTATTCTTGTAGGCAAAGAAAAGAGTTATAGCGAAGCCCATTCCAAAGATGAGTGCCCCAACAAGAAAGAGGATAAATTTCGTTGTTAGGACTGTAACGAATACCCCAGACAGTTGTAAGTTATTGAACCATAACCAGTCTGTATAAACCGATCTGGAGAACGATAGAACAAAAAATAATAATATTGCAGCGACTATAAGTGCGAATATTTTCGCGTACGATATTACTTGAGCGGGAATTCCTTGTTCTCCAAAATTGAACAAAGGCCCCTCATTGTCATCTTGGTAATTGGTTGACATATATACCTCTAACCTATTCGAGTTCCGATAGCTTTTCCTGCTATGGCGTCCACTAGAGCCATTGGCTTGCGCCCATCAATTATTTGAGCGTGTCCACCTGATTCCAAGGATCTAACGCATGCTTCCAATTTCGGAATCATACCGCCAGCTGCGACCTTGGAACTGATCAATTTGCTTGCCTGCTTTTCAGTTAACCTGGGAATGAGTCTTCTAGATGTATCTAATACTCCTTCTACATCAGTAAGGAATATCAATTGCCTGGAATTCAGAGCTGCTGCAATTTCTCCTGCAGCAGTGTCGGCGTTTATATTGAGGAGCGTTGGCCTTGAATCTTGTCCCTCATGATGACTAATACCAATGGGAGCTACCACTGGTATAAATCCAGATTCAAGCAGAGTAGTCAGAGATTCGATTTCTACGCGTATTACGTCACCTACCAATCCCAGGTCCGCACTTCGGATTTTAGCTGTGAGCAGACTGTTATCAGCGCCGCTCATGCCTATTGCCTTTCCTTTCATCGATATTAGTGAGGCGACAAGGTTCTTATTAATTAATCCGGTAAGAACAGCCACGACGATCTCTAAACTGGCATGATCGGTTACACGCAGTCCGTTTACAAATTTAGGCCTCACTCCCTGCCTTTGCATCCATTCACTTATTATTTTGCCGCCGCCATGTACCACGACAACGTTTTTACCCTGTTTGTGTAGTTCTACCACATCAGAGAGTGTTGTATCGTGGTTTCCTAGAGTACTTCCACCTATTTTGACCACGATTGTCTCAAGACCAGGAGCCCTATCAGTAGTCTGTCCCTTCACATTCGAGCAATCTTGGATATCTCTAACTTTGTTAGAGATATATTGTTCATTTGAATCATCGGCGGAAATATTTTGCATAGTTTATTCACGAGTGTCCAGTTATGTGGTGTAGGCCGAGTTAAAAACTACATAATCTTCTGTAAGGTCACAACCCCAAGCTGTTGCTGTTGAGTCGCCCAAATTTAAGGAAACCTTAATACGGACATCTGGCTCGGAGGCCATTGAGCTAACGACAACTTCGTGATGATAAGGAATAGATTTCCCTTCGTTTACGATTTGAATTTCATCAATAAATATGTCAATTTTAGATTCCATTATTTCAGCATTGCTATTGCCTAGTGCCATCATGACTCTACCCCAATTCGGGTCATTGCCGTGTATCATTGCTTTTACTAGGGATGAAGATACAATCATCCTCGCGGCTGAGCGTGCGTCCGCTATGCTAGTAGCACCCTCTACCGTGGCTTCTATAAGTTTTTGTGCTCCCTCACCGTCTCTTGCCATTTCTTTTGCCAGAGATATACACACGTAGTTGAGAGCTTCCTGAAATGCCTTAGCCTCTTCAGAATATTCCGATATATTTTGCGTGCCAGATTGGCCATTGGCGAAAAGTAGAACGGTGTCGTTAGTACTTTGGTCTCCGTCCACGGAGCACATGTTGAAAGAACTATCCACCGCTTCCGTTAGTGCTTTTTGAAGGAATTCTTGGTCTATTGATGCATCGGTTGTTATGAAAGCGAGCATAGTGGCCATATTGGGGTGGATCATACCTACGCCTTTAGCTGCACCGCCTATAGTGACTTTACCTTCTGGGATTTCGATAGAGACGGCTATTTCTTTCGCTCGGGAGTCCGTCGTCATAATTGATCGAGCGAAATCATGCCCCCCGTCTGAAGTGAGTTTCACATTACTTGTGTTCTGACGTAGTAAGGCCATAGGAAGTTCGACACCGATTACTCCTGTACTGCACACTAGCATGTCTGACAAATCTACTTCTGTGTGGCTGGCTGCTAGTTCAGCTAGTTCCCTCGCGTCGGTCAATCCCTGATCTCCTACGGCACAGTTAGCACACCCGCTATTAGCTACTACGCCCCTAGCTGTTCCTTTATTCGCCTGTGCTTTGCTGAATACCACGGAAGGAGATAGTACTTTGTTTGTTGTAAACGTAGCCGCTAAATTGGCCGGTACTGTAGAGAGTAGTATTCCAAGGTCTAGCACTCCGTCCTCTTGGGTCTTAAGACCGGCATAAGTAGCACCAGCCGAATACCCGGCAGGAGAAGTAACACATCCATCTTGTATAAGCTCAATCATCAGTCACGTAGTCTACCTTCTTTTAGTGTTGTCATTAGAGCACTTCTCTAACTTAAGATAGCAGATTGTACCATATAGGACTCTTATGGAAAAGATAAGAAACTGTCAGTCATGCGGCAAATGAACATTATTTGTCCTATCACGTATAACTATCTCAAATAAAGGATGCTCAATTGAATTTGGTGGTCAACATGTAAATGAGCTTATGTATCACGTGTATCTGTGCACAATATAGAAATGGGAACTAGTGTACAGAATTTAGTCTAGTGACTGGAGATTACGGAGAGTCAATGGAGTAACATTCCTACTGAGCACGATGATAGTCGATTAATCCTCCTGGCCAATATGTATATTTGTTATCCACAGGTTTTTGAGGTTGTGCTACAATTGCGGTCACTAGCCTAGATCTATCAGTTTAGGCCAATAGATAGAGGAGGATGACGGTTAATGGCTTCAAATGTAGTTCTGTCTCAAAAGGAATATAAAGTCGTTGGGACTCGTCCTATACGGCACGACGGTTACGATAAGGTTACAGGCAAAGCCTTGTACGGGGCAGATATGAATTTGCCGGGAATGTTGCACGGTAAAGTTCTAAGAAGTCCACATGCTCATGCGAGAATTAAGAGCATAGATACTTCAAAAGCTAAATCACATCCTGGTATACGAGCTGTAATCACGTCTGCCGATTTCCCGACAATGCCTGACGAATCTAGGGTTCTGAACGCGGGTTTGCCTACCAATGTCAAACATTTAAGCAATAACCTGCTGGCCAGCGATAAGGTTCTTTACAAGGGCCATGCAATAGCGGCTGTGGCAGCGTCTAGTCAGCATGAGGCTGAGGAGGCTGTTAAGCTAATTGAAGTTGTCTATGAAATATTGCCGTCAGTAACCGATGTAGAATCGGCCATGGCGGATGGAGCTCCACAATTACATGAGTCTTTTGAGGGCAATGTTGCCGCTCATTCACAATTAAAAATAGGTGATATAGAAGAAGGATTTGCTGAAGCAGAACTGATAGTAGAAAGAGAATTCAGAACCAAAACGGTACATCAAGGTTATATTGAGCCACACACTGCTACAGCATGGTGGCAGGCGGATGGTAAGGTCACTATTTGGTGTAGTTCGCAAGGACACTTCCAAATGCGAGATAAAACAGCTGGAATACTAGATATCCCAGTATCTAATGTTAAAGTGGTTCCTATGGAAATAGGTGGAGGGTTTGGAGGAAAAACAACTATATACCTAGAGCCCGTTGCGGCAATCCTTTCCAAAATATCAGGTTCTCCAGTTAAGATCACGATGAGCAGGGCTGATGTCTTGGAAGCGTCTGGTCCAACTTCTGGAAGTTATATGAGAGTTAAGGTTGGTTCCTCAAAAGAGGGGAAACTTACTGCAATGCAGGCGTACTTGGCATATGAGGCAGGGGCATATCCAGGATCGCCGGTTGGAGCCGCATCCAATTGTATATTTTCTCCCTACGACGTGGAAAACATTACTATTGATGGTTATGATGTTGTGGATAATAAGCCCAAAAGCACGGCTTACAGGGCCCCTGGTGCCCCTGGAGCCTCATTTGCCGCTGAGCAGGTGATTGATGAAATAGCTATGAAGTTAAGTATTGATCCGTTGGACTTACGTATCATGAATGCGGCCAAAGAGGGGACGCGAAGAGCTAATAACATAATAAATCCTCCGATTGGATGTATCGAAACAGCTCTGGCCGCCAAGGAGCATGAACATTATAACGCTCCGTTGGGAGGACCGAACAGAGGTCGAGGTGTTGCGTCGGGTTTTTGGATTAACGGTACGGGAGCAGCATGTGCAACAGCTAATGTCAATTATGACGGTACAGTTAATTTGACAATTGGGTCTATGGATATTGGTGGGACGAGACCCGCGGCTGCGCAACAATTTGCAGAGGTATTGGGAATATCTGCAGAGAGTGTCATACCACAGGTTGGTGACACGGATTCTATTGGATACACATCCATGACAGGTGGCAGTGGTGCTGCCTTCAAGACAGGATGGGCTAGTTTTGAGGCCGCACAAGATGTCAAACGCCAAATGATTGAAAGGGCTGCCCTAATTTGGGATACGGATGTTGATCAAATCAGTTTTGCCGATGGTGTATTTCAACATGCAGCTGATTCTGAGCTTAAGGCTAGTTTTGTGGAATTATCGGCTAGATTATCTGAAACCGGTGGACCAATAGTTGGACGAGCTAATCTAGATCCCGTGGGTGCTGGCAGTGCATTTGCAACACATATAGTTGATGTCGAAGTAGATACAGATACCGGTAAAGTTACTGTACTTAGATACACAGCTATCCAGGATGCTGGGAAGGCTATTCACCCTAGTTATGTCGAAGGTCAGATTCAAGGTGGTGTCGTCCAGGGTATTGGGTGGGCTTTAAACGAGGAATATTATATGAATGATGAAGGTCGTATGATGAATTCCAGTTTGCTAGACTACCGTATGCCTACATCCCTAGATTTGCCAATGATTGATACTGTAATAGTTGAGGTGGCTAATCCCTCTCATCCATTTGGAGTACGAGGAGTGGGTGAAGTTGCAATAGTGCCTCCTCTCGCTGCTATGGCAAATGCTATCCAAAGTGCGACGGGTATACGTATGACAGACCTCCCCATGAATCCCTCTTATGTAACAAGGCGTCTCGGTGAGTCTTAGAAATAGGAAGGCAAGCGTAAGTAGGTAAAACAAAACGACCCTCTCAATTGAGAGGGTCGTTTTGTTTTACCTACTTACGCTTGCCTTCCTATTTCTAAGACTCACCGAGACGCCTTGTTACATAAGAGGGATTCATGGGGAGGTCTGTCATACGTATACCCGTCGCACTTTGGATAGCATTTGCCATAGCAGCGAGAGGAGGCACTATTGCAACTTCACCCACTCCTCGTACTCCAAATGGATGAGAGGGATTAGCCACCTCAACTATTACAGTATCAATCATTGGCAAATCTAGGGATGTAGGCATACGGTAGTCTAGCAAACTGGAATTCATCATACGACCTTCATCATTCATATAATATTCCTCGTTTAAAGCCCACCCAATACCCTGGACGACACCACCTTGAATCTGACCTTCGACATAACTAGGGTGAATAGCCTTCCCAGCATCCTGGATAGCTGTGTATCTAAGTACAGTAACTTTACCGGTATCTGTATCTACTTCGACATCAACTATATGTGTTGCAAATGCACTGCCAGCACCCACGGGATCTAGATTAGCTCGTCCAACTATTGGTCCACCGGTTTCAGATAATCTAGCCGATAATTCCACAAAACTAGCCTTAAGCTCAGAATCAGCTGCATGTTGAAATACACCATCGGCAAAACTGATTTGATCAACATCCGTATCCCAAATTAGGGCAGCCCTTTCAATCATTTGGCGTTTGACATCTTGTGCGGCCTCAAAACTAGCCCATCCTGTCTTGAAGGCAGCACCACTGCCACCTGTCATGGATGTGTATCCAATAGAATCCGTGTCACCAACCTGTGGTATGACACTCTCTGCAGATATTCCCAATACCTCTGCAAATTGTTGCGCAGCCGCGGGTCTCGTCCCACCAATATCCATAGACCCAATTGTCAAATTAACTGTACCGTCATAATTGACATTAGCTGTTGCACATGCTGCTCCCGTACCGTTAATCCAAAAACCCGACGCAACACCTCGACCTCTGTTCGGTCCTCCCAACGGAGCGTTATAATGTTCATGCTCCTTGGCGGCCAGAGCTGTTTCGATACATCCAATCGGAGGATTTATTATGTTATTAGCTCTTCGCGTCCCCTCTTTGGCCGCATTCATGATACGTAAGTCCAACGGATCAATACTTAACTTCATAGCTATTTCATCAATCACCTGCTCAGCGGCAAATGAGGCTCCAGGGGCACCAGGGGCCCTGTAAGCCGTGCTTTTGGGCTTATTATCCACAACATCATAACCATCAATAGTAATGTTTTCCACGTCGTAGGGAGAAAATATACAATTGGATGCGGCTCCAACCGGCGATCCTGGATATGCCCCTGCCTCATATGCCAAGTACGCCTGCATTGCAGTAAGTTTCCCCTCTTTTGAGGAACCAACCTTAACTCTCATATAACTTCCAGAAGTTGGACCAGACGCTTCCAAGACATCAGCCCTGCTCATCGTGATCTTAACTGGAGAACCTGATATTTTGGAAAGGATTGCCGCAACGGGCTCTAGGTATATAGTTGTTTTTCCTCCAAACCCTCCACCTATTTCCATAGGAACCACTTTAACATTAGATACTGGGATATCTAGTATTCCAGCTGTTTTATCTCGCATTTGGAAGTGTCCTTGCGAACTACACCAAATAGTGACCTTACCATCCGCCTGCCACCATGCTGTAGCAGTGTGTGGCTCAATATAACCTTGATGTACCGTTTTGGTTCTGAATTCTCTTTCTACTATCAGTTCTGCTTCAGCAAATCCTTCTTCTATATCACCTATTTTTAATTGTGAATGAGCGGCAACATTGCCCTCAAAAGACTCATGTAATTGTGGAGCTCCATCCGCCATGGCCGATTCTACATCGGTTACTGACGGCAATATTTCATAGACAACTTCAATTAGCTTAACAGCCTCCTCAGCCTCATGCTGACTAGACGCTGCCACAGCCGCTATTGCATGGCCCTTGTAAAGAACCTTATCGCTGGCCAGCAGGTTATTGCTTAAATGTTTGACATTGGTAGGCAAACCCGCGTTCAGAACCCTAGATTCGTCAGGCATTGTCGGGAAATCGGCAGACGTGATTACAGCTCGTATACCAGGATGTGATTTAGCTTTTGAAGTATCTATGCTCTTAATTCTCGCATGAGCATGTGGACTTCTTAGAACTTTACCGTGCAACATTCCCGGCAAATTCATATCTGCCCCGTACAAGGCTTTGCCTGTAACCTTATCGTAACCGTCGTGCCGTATAGGACGAGTCCCAACGACTTTATATTCCTTTTGAGACAGAACTACATTTGAAGCCATTAACCGTCATCCTCCTCTATCTATTGGCCTAAACTGATAGATCTAGGCTAGTGACCGCAATTGTAGCACAACCTCAAAAACCTGTGGATAACAAATATACATATTGGCCAGGAGGATTAATCGACTATCATCGTGCTCAGTAGGAATGTTACTCCATTGACTCTCCGTAATCTCCAGTCACTAGACTAAATTCTGTACACTAGTTCCCATTTCTATATTGTGCACAGATACACGTGATACATAAGCTCATTTACATGTTGACCACCAAATTCAATTGAGCATCCTTTATTTGAGATAGTTATACGTGATAGGACAAATAATGTTCATTTGCCGCATGACTGACAGTTTCTTATCTTTTCCATAAGAGTCCTATATGGTACAATCTGCTATCTTAAGTTAGAGAAGTGCTCTAATGACAACACTAAAAGAAGGTAGACTACGTGACTGATGATTGAGCTTATACAAGATGGATGTGTTACTTCTCCTGCCGGGTATTCGGCTGGTGCTACTTATGCCGGTCTTAAGACCCAAGAGGACGGAGTGCTAGACCTTGGAATACTACTCTCTACAGTACCGGCCAATTTAGCGGCTACGTTTACAACAAACAAAGTACTATCTCCTTCCGTGGTATTCAGCAAAGCACAGGCGAATAAAGGAACAGCTAGGGGCGTAGTAGCTAATAGCGGGTGTGCTAACTGTGCCGTAGGAGATCAGGGATTGACCGACGCGAGGGAACTAGCTGAACTAGCAGCCAGCCACACAGAAGTAGATTTGTCAGACATGCTAGTGTGCAGTACAGGAGTAATCGGTGTCGAACTTCCTATGGCCTTACTACGTCAGAACACAAGTAATGTGAAACTCACTTCAGACGGGGGGCATGATTTCGCTCGATCAATTATGACGACGGACTCCCGAGCGAAAGAAATAGCCGTCTCTATCGAAATCCCAGAAGGTAAAGTCACTATAGGCGGTGCAGCTAAAGGCGTAGGTATGATCCACCCCAATATGGCCACTATGCTCGCTTTCATAACAACCGATGCATCAATAGACCAAGAATTCCTTCAAAAAGCACTAACGGAAGCGGTGGATAGTTCTTTCAACATGTGCTCCGTGGACGGAGACCAAAGTACTAACGACACCGTTCTACTTTTCGCCAATGGCCAATCTGGCACGCAAAATATATCGGAATATTCTGAAGAGGCTAAGGCATTTCAGGAAGCTCTCAACTACGTGTGTATATCTCTGGCAAAAGAAATGGCAAGAGACGGTGAGGGAGCACAAAAACTTATAGAAGCCACGGTAGAGGGTGCTACTAGCATAGCGGACGCACGCTCAGCCGCGAGGATGATTGTATCTTCATCCCTAGTAAAAGCAATGATACACGGCAATGACCCGAATTGGGGTAGAGTCATGATGGCACTAGGCAATAGCAATGCTGAAATAATGGAATCTAAAATTGACATATTTATTGATGAAATTCAAATCGTAAACGAAGGGAAATCTATTCCTTATCATCACGAAGTTGTCGTTAGCTCAATGGCCTCCGAGCCAGATGTCCGTATTAAGGTTTCCTTAAATTTGGGCGACTCAACAGCAACAGCTTGGGGTTGTGACCTTACAGAAGATTATGTAGTTTTTAACTCGGCCTACACCACATAACTGGACACTCGTGAATAAACTATGCAAAATATTTCCGCCGATGATTCAAATGAACAATATATCTCTAACAAAGTTAGAGATATCCAAGATTGCTCGAATGTGAAGGGACAGACTACTGATAGGGCTCCTGGTCTTGAGACAATCGTGGTCAAAATAGGTGGAAGTACTCTAGGAAACCACGATACAACACTCTCTGATGTGGTAGAACTACACAAACAGGGTAAAAACGTTGTCGTGGTACATGGCGGCGGCAAAATAATAAGTGAATGGATGCAAAGGCAGGGAGTGAGGCCTAAATTTGTAAACGGACTGCGTGTAACCGATCATGCCAGTTTAGAGATCGTCGTGGCTGTTCTTACCGGATTAATTAATAAGAACCTTGTCGCCTCACTAATATCGATGAAAGGAAAGGCAATAGGCATGAGCGGCGCTGATAACAGTCTGCTCACAGCTAAAATCCGAAGTGCGGACCTGGGATTGGTAGGTGACGTAATACGCGTAGAAATCGAATCTCTGACTACTCTGCTTGAATCTGGATTTATACCAGTGGTAGCTCCCATTGGTATTAGTCATCATGAGGGACAAGATTCAAGGCCAACGCTCCTCAATATAAACGCCGACACTGCTGCAGGAGAAATTGCAGCAGCTCTGAATTCCAGGCAATTGATATTCCTTACTGATGTAGAAGGAGTATTAGATACATCTAGAAGACTCATTCCCAGGTTAACTGAAAAGCAGGCAAGCAAATTGATCAGTTCCAAGGTCGCAGCTGGCGGTATGATTCCGAAATTGGAAGCATGCGTTAGATCCTTGGAATCAGGTGGACACGCTCAAATAATTGATGGGCGCAAGCCAATGGCTCTAGTGGACGCCATAGCAGGAAAAGCTATCGGAACTCGAATAGGTTAGAGGTATATATGTCAACCAATTACCAAGATGACAATGAGGGGCCTTTGTTCAATTTTGGAGAACAAGGAATTCCCGCTCAAGTAATATCGTACGCGAAAATATTCGCACTTATAGTCGCTGCAATATTATTATTTTTTGTTCTATCGTTCTCCAGATCGGTTTATACAGACTGGTTATGGTTCAATAACTTACAACTGTCTGGGGTATTCGTTACAGTCCTAACAACGAAATTTATCCTCTTTCTTGTTGGGGCACTCATCTTTGGAATGGGCTTCGCTATAACTCTTTTCTTTGCCTACAAGAATAGCGGAGGTCCAACAACTCTCACCTTACCTGAGAAAGCCAGTAAATTGATAGACCGTTCACTGAAACTGCTTGTGATTACTATCGGTGTAGTTTTGAGTGTGATTTTTGGATATCTACTGGCATCTAATTGGGAAATGTTTCTCCGATTTACTAATTCAGTTCCTTTTGGACAAATCGAACCGGTATTTGGGAAGGATATTTCATTCTACGTGTTTTCACTTCCAGTATTAAATGCAGTTCAGTCATGGCTACTTGGAGCAACGATTCTCTTTTTACTCTCAACCTTCGCACTATATTTTGTTAGGTATGGAATTAGAGGAGTCACTTTTTCTCTCACGACGGTAATTAAAATCCAGTTGTCCATTTTAGCGGCGCTTGTAATGTTCATCCTGGCGTGGGGTCATTGGATAGATCGTTGGGAACTATTACTTTCAGAGAGTGGATCGGTTTTCGGCGCAGCTTATACAGATATAAACGCAAGAAAACCTGCGCTACTTATTCTGACTGTAATAGCGACGTTAAGTGGCGTACTTTTGCTAATAAATACCTATTTTCGGGGCTTGAAACTTCTGATAGGTGCCGTGGCACTATGGTTGGCATTCTTGATCCTTGTAAATACTATTTGGCCATCTGCAGTACAGCAACTCACAGTAAACCCTAACGAATTTGTTAAGGAAGAGCCTTTCATTAAGAGGAACATTGAATTCACTAGAACAGCCTATGGCCTCACTGATGTATCAGATCAATTCTTTCCTGTCAGAAATTCGGTAAATTCCGATTTAATAAAAAGAAATAAGCAGACAATAAACAATATACGTTTATGGGACTACAGACCTCTTTCAGACGTCTATCGCCAAACTCAGTTGATAAGATCTTATTACGATTTTAAAGACGCGGATGTGGATCGCTACAACATCGGTGGCGAGCTGAGGCAGGTTTTACTATCCGCCCGAGAAGTTGCCCCTGAGAAATTAGACGAAGATTCTCAAACTTGGACTAACAACAAACTTGTGTACACTCACGGCATGGGAATTGCTATGAGCCCTGTAACCGAGTTCACACAGGAAGGAAAACCTCAATATTTTGCGAAAGATATACCAGCTGAAGGTGTTATACCGATATCTGGATCCTCAGGTTCAGAAGAGCCAGATCTTTTAGTGACAAATCCAAGAATCTATTATGGCGAAAATACTCTTGATTATGTGATCGTCAATACTAAAACTGAAGAAGTAGATTATCAGACCGAGGATGGTCAGCTTTTCCGAACAAAATACCCTGGAGAAGGGGGAGTTCAACTAAGCTCGTTCTTCAAACGTCTAGCCTTTGCCTGGCAATTTACTGACGTAAATATTTTGATAAGTGGCCAGATTACTAATGAAAGTAGATTACAGTATCGTAGAGAAATACAAGAGCGAGTTCAAACAATAGCCCCTTTCATAGAGCTAGACGCTGATCCATACATAGTAGCCGCGGAAGGACAATTGTTTTGGATTCAAGATGGATATACCTCAACCGATCATTTCCCATATTCCGATCCCATGGAATCTGGTGACAATTACATACGAAACAGTTTGAAAATTGTTATCAACGCATTTAGTGGTGATACTGAATTTTACATATGGGACGATTCCGACCCAATAGTCATGACTTACGCCAAGATATTCCCCAGTTTATTTAGATCGGGCGAAGACATGCCGGAAGAAATCAAATCCCACGTAAGGTATCCTCAGGGCTTTTTCAGTATTCAAGCAGATAAATATCTGAGATATCACATGACTGAACCGCAAAACTTTTATAACAATGAAGATTTGTGGTCTCTAGCCGATGAAAAATTTGGCCAAGGTGAAACTCTGCAGGTCGTCGAGCCCTATTATGTCATCATGAAACTTCCTGGAGAGGAAAAGGAAGAATTTGTTCTGCTCATACCTTATACACCTAACGAACGCCAAAATCTTGTAGGTTGGATGGCCGCTAGGAGTGATGGCGAGAACTACGGCAAATTGGTGGCATTTAGCTTCCCAAAGGACAGACAAGTGGATGGCCCCGCGCAAGTTGAAGCCAGAATAGATAACGATCAAGACATATCGGCTTGGTTCACATTGAGATGTACAGAAGGATCAAGTTGCATCAGAGGGAATTTATTGGTTATCCCAATCGAGGACAGTCTACTTTATGCGGAACCAGTTTACATACAAGCCGAAGGTGTGACTTTTCCTGAATTGAAAAGAGTTATACTCGCTACGGGTGATACTGTGGTGATGGAAGACTCCTTACATGAAGCTCTTGCATCTCTGACTGGAGATGAGTCACTATTACTGCAAAACACAAGTCAAGAGGATAAATCCCCGACCTTAAAACAAGAAAGTAATTCCGGCATCCTGTCAGAAATGGAAATACTTCAGGACACTATAAAGGGTTTAAAAGATCATTTATCCAGCCTTGAACAAGGTCTTCAAAGATTGACAGAGGCATTGACAAATAAGTAACATCCGCATGGTCAGAGTAACCACAAATACTCCTGAGGAGCACTCACTACGTTGAACCATAAAGAAAGAGGTGACACCGTGACTTCAGCGGCAGAATGGAAAGAAAAAGAAAGCAAATATTATATGTTCCTCGTAAGAAGACAGCCTATGGTTCTGGAGCGAGGAGAGGGAACACGAGTGTGGGATACCGATGGAAAGGAATACCTAGACTTCACATCCGGATGGGCGGTTAACAACATTGGCCATTCGAACCCAGTTATGGCAGAGGCGATCTCTAAACAGGCTAGAACACTCCTTCAAACATCGAATCAATTCTACAGCATACCTCAATTAGAATTAGCTGAAATCCTGGTAGAAAACAGCGCACTGGACAAGGTCTTTTTCTGCAATAGCGGTGCAGAAGCCAATGAAGGTGCTATAAAGCTGGCTAAAAAGTATGGGAAAAAGAATAAGAATGGTGCCTTTGAAATTATCACCGCCCTAAATTCATTCCACGGACGCACTATGATGAACGTGGCAGCAACAGGGCAACCACACTACCAAGAGTTATTCACACCAATACCAACTGGCTTTTCACATGTGCCATTTGATGACTTGGAAGCGATTAAAAGCGCAACAACTGATAATAGCATCGCGGTAATGATAGAACCCGTGCAAGGAGAAGGTGGGGTGAATGTGCCTGCTGAAGGGTATCTACAGGGTGTCAGAGATTGGTGTGACGCTAACAACATGTTGTTGATATTTGATGAAGTTCAGACTGGATTAGGCAGATTGGGAACTTTATTCGGGTACCAATCCTTTGGTGTCGAACCAGACATCATGACACTCGCAAAAGGCCTAGGAGGGGGAGTCCCTATAGGCGCATTCCTCGCAAAGGATCGCGCATGTGCTTTTGATCCCGGTGACCATGGATCCACGTTTGGTGGAAATCCTCTCGCGACTGCTGCTGCCCATGCTTCAACCAAATACATTATTGACAAGCAGATATCACAACACGCGAAAGATATGGGAGCCCACATGCAGAGTCGTCTCAATGAGTTGATGTCAAATCATGAATTCATAACAGAGATTCGAGGAATGGGGTTGCTTTGGGCTGTGGAATTCAATTCTGATATGACTCCTGACGTAATCACCGCAAGCAACGAAGCGGGATTGTTAATGAATCCTATGAGACCAAACGCGGTCCGGTTAATGCCTCCTTTGACCGTAAGTAAAGAAGAGATAGACGAGGC